>MGSU01000105.1 GCA_001799195.1 Deltaproteobacteria bacterium RIFOXYA12_FULL_61_11
CCTCGTTGAGGAAACGCTCGAAGAACAGGTCGTGGCGCAGCGGGTCGACGTGCGTGATGCGCAAGGCGTAGGCCACGATCGACGAGGCCGCCGAGCCCCGGCCACAGGTCAAGCCCGAGCGGCTCACGATGTCCTCGACCACCAGGAAGTAATCGGCAAACCCCTTGTTCCGGATCAGGTTCAGCTCGTGTTCGAGACGTTCGAGGATGGGCCGGTCGAGGCGGCCGTAACGCTCGCGTAAACCCTGGAGACTCTTCTCGCGCAGTCGCCGGAAGGACTCCTCGGGAGAGGCTCCGAAGGCCGGGAAGACCAGGCTGCCCCAGGGCGGTTCGCGGAGAGCGCAGCGCTCGGCGATCTCATGTCGGGTATGGTGGAGCGCCGGATCCTGGGGGAACATCCGCGGCAGGTCGGCCAGTCCGTCGAGGCAGGCCCTGGGAGAGACCAACTCCCCGGGTGGGACCGCTTCCAACGAGCTGCAACGGGCAATGGCCCGCAGCAATCGGTGCAGGGCGTAGCCCTCCGGTTCGGCGAACCAGACCGGATGCAGGGCCACGGCCGTAAGGCCGTTGCGGCGCGCCCAGAGAACCTCCTGGTGGGTGTTCTGCTCGAGGGTCGAGAGGGCGAGATACCCCTGCGCACCAAGCTCCAGGGCCAGCTCACGCAACGGGGTGAGCACGACCACCCCATTGCAGTCGCCGCGCAGCTCGGCGATGAGGTCGAAGTCCTCGTGCCGGTGGTAGCCCGAAACCAATCGACAGATTCGGCTGTAACCCTCCGGACTCTCGGCCAGGAGCACGGTCGGCAGCCCGTGCAAGAGCAACTCGACCCCGATCAGCGGCACGAGCCCGCGATCGCGGGCAGCCTCGAAGCAGCGCACCGCACCGTAGAGACCGTCGCGCTCGGTGAAGGCCAAGAACCGACACCCTCTCGCCGCCGCTGCCTCGCACATGGCCTCGGGCTGATCGACGCCACGCTGCATGCTGAAGCAGGTGTGGACGTTGAGCAGGACCTCGTTCATGGGCGCGGTGACAGTTCTTTCTCTGTTCCACCGGCGAACAAGGTCAAGCCGCGGCGCAGGGCCTTCTCGCCGAAGCGGGCCCGGACCGCGTCCTGGACCTGGCAGAGCCGGCGTCGGGCGAGACTCTCGTGGCTCTCCCACAAGGTCAGTTGGCGCGGACGATCGGCAGCTTCGAGCAGGTCGAGGGTCAGCCGCACGCGGCGGACTCGCACCCGGCGGGTGTGGATGCGTTGCAGGAGGTCGCCGGCCGCGGAGAGCAGATCGCCCTCGAGGTCAGTCGGCGACTGCAGGACCACCCGACCGGCGGCGAGCTCGTGATCGGCATGGAGGAGTTCGAGGGCCACCCTCCCGGCTTCCAACCGCGCTCGGCGCAGCGTGCCGGCAGCGCGCTCGAGCAGGAGGAAGACTTCGCCGAGGAGCCGTTCGGAGCTGTTGCTGTCTTCGGACAAGGCCACGGTTTCGACCACCTGGGAGCCTACCGGAGCGGGACACACCGCGCTGTCGTCCTTGCCGACGGCCTCAGCGGCGAGCAGCGGGGCCTGGTTACCGAAGACCAATCGCATCGCCCGCGACGGCAGCCCGGCAAGATCCCCGATACGCCGCACCGCCAATTCGTCGAGACGCTCGCGCCAGCATCCCAGGGCAAGGGAGGGCAACAACCAGACCGGGTGAGGAGCCAGGAAGGCTGCCTCGTTACCCGACCGGACCACGGCGAGGTCCTCGCGGGGCGACACCTTGGCAACGATACGGCTGACCAGCTTGTTCGCGGCCAGCCCGAGGTTGAACTGCAAGGCCAGGCCGGTTCGGAGTTCGCGTTCGAGCCGATGGGCGAGGTCGGGGGGATGGCCGAACAACCTCGCCATGCCGGAGAGATCGAGATAGAGCCTGCCCGGCTTCCCCTCTTCGACCAGAGGAGAGAAGCGTGAGGCCAGCTCTCGGAGGCGGCCTTCGGCCCGCCGGTACAACTCGCTCCTCGGCGGCAACACCCGCAGGCCGGAACAACGCCGCGAGGCCGCTCGCACGAGCATCCCTTTGCTCACCCCCTCGGCGCGGGCCTCGGAGGAGACGTGCAGGACCGTCGCCCTCGGCGACCAAAGCGCGGCGAGGACCACCGGCCTACCGCGCAAAGCGGGATCCAGCGTACGTTCGACGGCTATCGGAAAGGCGGGGCAGTGGACGTAGAGGACCGGACGATCGGCCATGGGACCCCTCCGCGCGGGGAGCGCGTCATGACCTTACGGTAGCCGAAAGTTTTACGAAAGTCAATGGTAGATGAAGGGCATCGGCGCATGCTTTGCCAGCTCGCGCACCTCGGCTTCGTTGACCTTGCGCACGATCACCTGGCGAATCCATTCCTGGGGTACGGAGCCGGGAATCTTGGCCTCCAGTCGGCCGAGGTTGTTGTGCATGATCAGGTTCCAGAACTGATCGACGCCCTTGGCCGCAAGGAGTTGCTGGAGAAGGTCGAGCCGTTCCCGTTCGCTGCGCTGGCGGAGATACTGTAGCACGAGTAACGCATAGTACTCTTTCCAGTGCGCTTTGACGACGATGGTATCGGCATACCCGCGCGCGTGTTCAGCCACATAAGCATAGGGTTTGGTGAGATCCACCCCGCGATGGCGGGAGAGGAACCAGGCGCCGTTCCACCGAGAGGCCCAGGTTCCCGCAGGGAGCTTGGCTTCGTCGAGGACCAGCGCGACGTCTCCGTAACGGATGTCGCCGCTCGGATACCCGACCGTGGCGAAAACTCCGCCCCAGGCGCCGAAGAGCTGGTGCTCGGCCTGCATAAAGGTAGGCAACACCTTATTTTTGTTGTCGCCCACGGTGTTGAGGCGGCGATGCTCGAAGAGGTCAGTCAGACGTTTCAACTTGGTGCGATGGACGACCGGGAAGGCCAAGGTGGCCATCTTGTCGCGCAACGCCTTTTCCTCGGGACCGAGGACCCCAACTTCTGCGGCAATCTTGGCAACGTTCGCCTTCGAGAGCCGGGTCAGGGCCGCGGTGATCTCTGCGGCAGTGTAGTCTTGTTTGACCGGCATCCCGAGACTCTTGGCCGACGCCCGGACAAGGGGTTCGCCGAGCAGATCGACCGGGTCGGCCGTGGCTACCCCTTGCAACAAGAGGAGTAGGATGAGCAGAGGAAGCCCGATCGGGTTGAGTTGGGGCGGGCGGCGCATTAGCGCTCCGCAATGCAGGGCAACTGAACCAGAGTCATACCACAAGAATCTCCTGGAAGAAACCCCGGAACTCAACGATCCTCTCCACCCGGCGCATCGGATCCCGCAGGGGTCAGGAGCCCGAGTTCGACGAGGTCCATACCGCAATCCCCGCAGGTCAGTTCCAGCCGCAGGCTCCGACCCCGCTCGTCAACCAAGGTAAGAGGCCCAAGGGGTGCCAACTCCGGCGAGCGCCGGCGGCATCTCCCAAGCTCTTCGAGCACGCAGTATCGCGTACGCATCACCCGGCTCCCCTGCAAACTACCGCCGGCTTCCGGCGCCCATTCGACCACCTCTGCGCCGTGGAAGCGGTAGAAGGCCTCGGCCTCCCGGTTGAGAACGTTATCCTCGTACCCTACCGTCGCCAGAGGACTACGAGCCGTGGCCTCACAGGGGGCTCGACCCGTCCGAGGCCTGGCCCGCAGGCGCAAGGCGAGCAAGTCCTCGAGAGCAGCGCGGCGCAGTCCATTGAGGATGGAGACCGGGAGGAAGGGCATCACGGCTGAGACAACCTGACACTCGCTGCACGAAAACCCGCTGGACCCGGTGCGACGGAGCTGACGCTCGAGGGTCGCCGCTGCATCCGAGGGGTGGTCGGCCGCGGCCCAGGCGTAGGCCAGACGTTTCTCGACGGTCAACCCATCTTCGTCGGTAGCGCAGAGGAGCAGCGCTCCCGGTTCGACGAGCAGGGAAAAACGCACCTCGATACTCCGAACGCTGCGTCCGGCAAGAACGGCCTTCCGATGCGCCTGATCGCGGTTCCGCCAGACACGGTCGCCGAGTTCGAGTCCTTCTACCCGCTCCAGGGTTGTTCTAGCTCCGTGGACCGCCAACACCGAGGCTCCGTGGAGGAGGTTGTCCCGGTCGAACCAGCATACGCCATCTCCGGCAGTGAGCTGCACCTCGCCGCTCAACTCGATTGTCCTCCCGCGCAACGCGCGGACGACCCCGAGCTCCTCTCCGAGCATGGCCGGGGTGCGGTGTTCCGCGATGGAAGAGGATCTCCCGAGCAGGAAATAGGTGGTCGTGCCGCGATTGAAGCCACACTCGGGCCGCGGTTCGAAACCCAGCCGGGTCGTTCCGGAGGAGGTTTTACGCAGCCCACGCGGCGTCAACTCTTCGTCGAGGCGGAGACGATAGGCGCCGACCACATCGCGCACGTAGACCTCGTCCTTGAGCCGGCCTTCGATCTTGAACGAGGTAATGCCCAGGTCGAGCAGGGTACCGAGTTGGGCCGAGAGGTCGAGGTCGCGCAGGGAGAGCAGGTGTCCCCCCGCAAGCTCGCGTCCTTCCCCATCGAGCAGTCGGTACCGCTGCCGGCAGGGCTGCGCGCACTCCCCTCGATTACCGCTGCGGCCTCCCCGGGCGAGACTGAGATGGCATCGGCCGCTCTGACCGACGCACAAGGAGCCGTGGACGAAGCATTCGAGCTCGATGGCACTAGCCTCGCGGATCGAACGCAGTTCGTCGAGCGAGAGCTCGCGGCCGAGGATGACCCGTGAGAAGCCCACCTGCTCGAGGAACCGGACCTTGGCAGGGGTGGAGTTATCGAGCTGCGTACTGGCGATGAGGGGCAGATCGGGCAACTCCCGGCGCAGCAAACCGAGATCCTGGAGGATGAGGCCATCGACTCCGAGTTCGGCAAGCTCGCGGCACAGACGCACCGCCTCGTCCAGTTCGCTATCCCGGAGCAAGGTATTGACCGTGGCGTAGACCTTGACCCAGAAACGATGCGCATAGGCGCACAAGTCGGCGATAGCCCGGAGTTCGTTCCCCACCCGCGCCCTGGCACCGAAACGCGGAGCCCCCACGTAGACGGCATCGGCACCACTGTCGATCGCAGCGAGACCGCAGGGCAGATCGCGGGCAGGGGCCAACAACTCGATCCCGCACCGTCCGGAGAGAGGCGTAGACCGGGAGACCATGGATGGAGGATGATCCGAAAGAACCAGACTCACTCTTCCGGATGCCGGGATTGTTCGTACTTGGCCTTGAGCTTGTCGGCGATGACCGCAGGGACTTCCTCGTAATGGGAGAATTCCATGGTGTAGGAGCCCTTGCCGCTGGTCATGGAGGTCAAGTCATTGATATAGGTGAGTACTTCTGCCAGGGGAACCTGAGCCTTGATGACCTGGTTCTTCCCTTTCGCCTCCATACCCGAGACTCGACCGCGCCGTGAGGTGATGTCGCCCATGATATCGCCGAGATATTCCTCGGGGATGACCACCTGCATGGTGTAGACCGGCTCAAGAATAGTGGCCTTGGCCTCCGGCGCGACAAAGCCTTTCTTGAAGCCCATCGATCCGGCGATCTTGAAGGCCATTTCGGAAGAATCGACGTCATGGTACGAGCCGTCGACCACGTCGATCTTGAGGTCGACCACCGGGAAGCCGGCGATTACGCCGTTGATCATGGCTTCGACAATGCCCTTTTCGACCGCGGGTATATATTGTTTGGGAATGACTCCGCCGACGATCTTATCGTTGAACTGGAAGCCATCGCCGCGCTTGTTGCCTTCCATCTCGATCCAACAGTCACCGAACTGGCCCCGGCCGCCGGACTGCTTCTTGTAACGACCCTGGACCCGAATCTTGCCTTTCATGGTCTCGCGGTAGGGGACCTCGGGGGTATCGAACTCCATATCGACGCCGAACTTGCGGCGGATCTTCTCGGCAACGGTCTCGAGGTGGACCAGGCCCATACCGGTCATCACCATGGCCTTGCTGACCTCGCTCCGGCTGATTGTGAGCGCGGTATCTTCCTCGCGGATGCGGTTGAGGGCATTGGCGATCTTATCCTCGTCACCCTTGGTCTTGGGATGTACCGCATAGCTGATCAAACCGGGTAGCGGTTTCACCGAGGGAAGTACGATCGCCTGTTTCTCGTCGCAGAAGGTGTCGCCGGTGAAGGTACCCTTGAGTTTCGCCACCGCGATGATGTCGCCGGTGACGATATCGCCGACCGGTTCGGTTTTCTTGCCCAAGAGATAGTAAACGTTGGAGATCTTCTCGCGTTGACTGCGAGTTTGGTTATAGACCGTGGCATCACAACTCGTCTTGCCCGAGAAGATGCGCACCAGATTGAGCCGGCCGGCGAACTGATCGACGATGGTCTTGAAGACCAAACCCGAGAGCGGGGCCTCGTTGACCGTCTCGAAACACAACTCTTCTGCGGTACCCGGCTTGGTCCCCTTGATCGTCTTGCGTTGGAGGGGATTGGGACAGTATGCGACGATGAAATCGAGCAACTCGCGCACCCCGATCAGTTTGTGCGCCGAACCGAGCAGGACAGGGGTGAAACGAGCATCGGCCATACCCTGGCGCAGACCGAGTTGGATCTCCTCGGGGCTCAACTCGCCCTGCTCGAGATATTTCTCCAAGGTGGCATCGTTGCATTCCGCGATCTTCTCGACGGCTTGTTCCAGGATCTCGGCAACCTTGTCCTTCAGCGAGGCGGGAACCTCGTCCTTGCTCACCGTACCGCGTTCGTCCTTCACCGTGTGCACTTTGTTCTCGAGCACGTCGACCAGACCCGAGAAAGTTGTCTCTTCCCCCACAGGGACTTGGAGCAGGAGGGGATTGATACCTTCGAAGGAACGTTGGATATCGGCGCGGACGTCCTGGAACTTCGCCCGTTCCTTCTCCATTTTATTGATGAAGATGAGGGTGGGAAGACCGTGCTCGCGGGCAAGGTCCCACGCTTTTTCCGATTGGACCTTGACCCCGTCGACGGCATCCACGACCAGGATCACGCAGTCCATACCGGAGATGCTGCAACGCGCGTCGGCGAAGAAATTCATGTCGCCCGGGGTGTCCAAAATGTTGATGCGGTACTTTTGCCACTCGCAGTTGGCGACCGAGGTGCTGATCGACATGTGCCGACCGAATTCTTCCGGTTCGTAGTCGAGGGTGGTGTTGCCGTCATCGATCTTGCCCAGGCGTTCGATCCTGCCGCTGGAGAACAGCATTCCCTCACCCAGCGAGGTCTTCCCCGCGCCGGCATGCCCCATCAGCCCGATGTTCCTGAGCTGTTCCGATGTGTACTTCGCCATGACCACTCCTGGTATCGTGAAAATCCTCGTCCTGCTCCTGCTCGCTCTGACCGGATGAGCCCGGGAGGAGTAGCCGGCCTTCGGAATACGTCCAGACCGGGTAGGAACAATACTGGAGGCCTCTTAGCAAATGAGTTCCGCCGTGGCAAGACAATTCCCATTCGGGCCGATCGGATCGGGGGAGAGTCGCGATAGGTTCATGGAAAAATTTCGGCGGGAGCCCGGTGACCTAGTATTCCTGGGCTTCCTCGGACTGGCGGACGTTCTGCCAACGGAAGTGGACTACCATGGTATTAGGAGTTCCGTTCGGTCCCTGGACCCTCCCGGAAAGGCGTATGATCTGGGTCGTGCGGGGCTGCAGGAATTCGAGGTCCACTATGGTCCCGGCTTCGAGCAAGCGCTCGGCCGCGATGACCACCCCGTCTTTGTCGAGATGTTCGACCGTACCCGCGAAGTCGCATTCTTCCGTACGGAAGGTGATCGGGAAGGTTTCAAAAATCCTGTTCGTCGCTCCTGTCATCGCAATCCTCCTCGAAAACCTGAAGAAGGCAAAATCATGCCATAGATTGCATGTCATTGCAAGCATCGCTGGTAAAATAATGACAACCCTGTACCTCGCCGCGCGTCCGGTGCTTGCCAAAACCGGTTCGATCATCGTAGGACTGGGAGAGGTTCTCCGCGCCGGGCGTGGTCCATGCCTTTCCTCGTTCCTCCTCGCAGCGTCTCCACGAATTCGATCGTAGTGCTGTTCATGGTCTGCCTGACCTTGCTGCAGGATTGCGCCGACGATCGAGAGGTCTGCGTAATCTGCGATGGCACCGAACTCAGCACCGGGAGCTCTCCTGATCCTTCCAAGGACCTTGGGGAACCTTCCAGCGGACGCCTCGATCGCGGTACGGCCAATCCCGTGATCCATGCACAAGTGGTGACGAACCCCGTCGAGAAACGGAGTTGGCCCCGCTGGTCGCCGAACGGTGACCTCCTCGTCTACAACCTCCCGGTCGATGCGGACAACTCCGAGCTGTACCTCTTACGTTGGCGTTCGGACACCCCTGCCGAACGGATTGCATTCACCAACCCCGCCTTCCGCTACTTCCCGGTGTTGCGCCATGCTGATGGACAACCTTCCCGTCTCGTCTACAGTAAAGTCACCGCGAACGGCGCAGGCCTGATGAGTGCTCCCGTGGATGGCACCAAGGAACAAGTGCTCACCGATGAAGCCGACACCCTTGACGAACAAGCCGATTATTTCGGTGACAGAATCGTCTTCCAACGCACCAGGATCGTGAGCGGAGTGCAGGCGATCTGGCAACTCGAGCTCGCCTCCACCACCATCGCTCGACTGCTCTTCAATTGCCTCGATTCCGCTTGCGTGGATCCGCGTTTCTCTCCCGACGGGACCAAGGTTGCCTACAGTTCCAACCAAGACGGGAACTTCGACCTCTTCGTCTACGATCTCCTCACCTCGAAATCCACTCGGCTCACCCATTCCCTCTACGACGAGCGTCACCCGAGCTGGGACCCCGGAGGAGAACGCCTGGCGCACATCTCGAACCGAGACGAACGAGATGATGTATGGATCTTGGAACTCGCTTCCGGAGAAACCCTGAAGGTCCTCGACTTCTCCCTCCATGATCGCTTCCTCGACTGGCATCCGGTCGACCCGAACGTCCTCACGTTCGTTGCCGGGGACACGCTCGAGCACGGTATTCTGTTCATTTACCAGGAACTCATCGGCACCTGAGATCAGGTTGCCGCAACCTAGCGAGTATCACCCGTGCGAACTTCAGGGCAGGGTATTCAGAGCGGGAATCCTCGCCAAGGCGACGGCCGCGGTCGCGTCTTCCACGGCAGCGCTCTCGAGCAGGGCGCGAAGGGCAGGCACGTTCAGGACGAGGTCGGGAATACTGGAATCCGGGTTTCCCTTGAGGATCAACTCGGCAACCGTCTCCACCGACTCGCCGTTCGACCTCGTCTGAGTCCCCGCGATCAACCTGCCGAATTGCACCTCATGGTGAATGCTGGTGTTGGAGAAGGTGGCCAGAACCGTATCATTATAGTTCCCACCTCCGAAGAGCATGACCTCGACATCGCCATAGGTGGTGATGTTCCTGAATAATTTCAGAGCTAACAAGAGGTCGGCGGCGGTGCGTTCCCTGCAATCCTGGGCACACACCTGCTCTCGACAGGCCCAACCCGTGAGTTTGATGGGCTGGATCTCGGGTGAGGGTTCGATACCGACACTCCTCGCAAAGGTGGGATAGAGCTGGACTCCCTGCAGGAGGTACGGTGCCACGTCCTGACCAGCGCGCAATTGTTGCTCGGTGACGAAGGTGACGGGGAAGGCTTCCGGGAACATGCGCTCAAGATAATGGTCCTCGCCTCGGCGAAGTACCTGCTGAGCCCAAGCGGGGAGCTTGCTCAGGTCCGGTTTAATGGGGATCGCGGCCAAGATCCGCTGACCGAAAAAGAAATGCAGGGTGTAATAGTAGTCTCCGTAAGTCTTGGCATAGTGATCTTCACCCGGAACCCGTTGGGCCTTGTCTCCGGAGAGGGTGGAAAGGAGGGACAGGACTTTCTCGGCGACGCGGGTCAAAGTGACGTAGCGGGGAATCCCCCGTTCCATGCCCTCGATGGCACCGAGGAAGAACCGGCCGTCCGCCTTGAGCACATAGGACGCGAGGGTGAAGGAGGCTTGCTCGTCACCCAGGATTTTCGTAACCGTGGTCATAAAACGATAGGCGACTTCGTTCTCGGCAGCCAGTTCGAGTTCAGCCACTTGATATCGAGGACCTCCGTTGATCGAATACGGCTGGGGAGGAAAATGTGCGACGATCCGCTTGGTCGCGATGGTCTTCGCCGCCCCGGGTTCGAGTTTCGTCGCACCGGCATACGCGGTGCTACAGAGGAGAATCAACAAGAGGGTTAGGGTCTTCATGGCGTGTACTCCCAACGATTGTTCTGGCCTTGGATGACGCAACGTGCAAATGCCGGGCCTAGTAAATAGTATTATTATTCAAAGAATAAGACATAATACCCGGTGTCAGGGAGGCCACCACAGCAGCGGTTGGGGTGGTTTTGCTCCGGGTAAGGCCACGGCAGGTACAAGACCCCCCTTATCCTTACGTTCCACCAGCGATCGCGCGGTTGTCATACCCTGCTCGGCATGCCATAGTCGTGCATTGGAGGGAGGAAGCTCGAATGCGCCACTTGGTCGCGTGCTGCCTTGCCAGTGGATCGGGCGGGAACGCTCTGTGGGTCGAAGCCGAGGACCAGGCAGTCTTGGTCGATGCCGGTTTGAGCTACAGAGAGTTGGAACGGCGGGTAAGCCTAGTCCAGGAGCTCGATCCCCAGCGTCTGGTCGCGGTGCTGATCACCCATGAACATCGGGATCATATCGATGGCCTCGCCGTACTCGCGGAGCGGCTCGGTCTACCGGTCTACCTCCACCAGAAAACCGTCCCCATGGTCCAACGCAAGCTCGGAGGCCTACCCGAGGTGCGAGTCTTCGATTGCGAAACTGCATTCTCGATCGGTCCCCTCCAGCTTCGTGCCTTCCCGGTATCCCATGATTGCAGCAATCCGGTCGGCTTCCGCATCTCGCACCAGGGTCGAAGCCTCGGTCTCGCGACCGATCTCGGCATCGTCACCGAGGCGGTGAGCAACTCCTTGCGCGATTGTGAGGTGTTAGTGCTGGAAGCGAACCACGATCCCGCGCTGCTCTGGGCCGGACCGTATCCCGAGCAACTCAAACGCCGTGTCGCCGGCCGCTACGGTCACCTCTCCAATACTGCTTCGGCAACCTTACTCTCCTCGCTCTTGCATGCCGGGTTACACACCGTGGTGCTCGTCCATCTCAGTCGGCACAACAACACGCCGGACCTTGCCCGAACCGCCTTCACCGCCGTGCTCGCCTCCACCCCAACCCGACTGCTCCTCGCCGAACAGGACTCGCCCGGCGAACTCCTGGTCGTCTGACCTGTACTTCGCCAAAAACAGAAAACCCAAACGGAACCCACCAAGGGAGGTCAGGAGAGCGGGGTATGCACACTGAGTCTTGGCTGACGTGGGTCTCGATGCGCAGCGGAGCCCAGTGGTACATGGGGGTCGATAATCCGAAGTCCAACCTGGTTTGTGGTGTGGGGGCATGCTCGCTGTTTTGACGTCATAACGTTTTAGAGGTAGAGTCGAACGTATATTCGGAGGTACTTGAGGTACTTTATGAGTGAATCGGCAAAACGTTCGACTATTTATTTCGACCCGGACGTTCATAGGGCACTCAAAGTCAAGGCTGCACACGCAAGCTGTTCCGTTTCGGAAGTCGTAAACGCTGCCGTGAAAATCGCCTTGGCGGAAGACCACGAGGATCTACTAGCGTTCGACGAACGTTCCGGGGAGAAGACGATGAGTTACGAAGATCTCCTCAAGGACCTGAAGGCACATGGCAAATTATGAGGTTAGGTTTTGTAAATCAGTGGCAAAAGACCTACGAACCATACCGAACCTCTATGTCACAAAGATTCTCAAACGGATACAAGATCTTGCAATCGACCCTCGGCCCCCCGGTTGCGAAAAACTATCCGGTCAGGAGCGGTACCGAGTGCGCCAAGGTGGGTATCGAATCCTTTACGAAATCAAAGACCAGCATCTTGTCGTCATTGTCGTAAAGGTCGCGCACAGACGCGAAGCGTACCGGTGATGATCGCAGCCTTCCCGTCCTCCTGGGAACATCCTCATCTCTGCTACAAAACTGCTACAAAACTATCCGGGACTATCCCCTCGGGGGAATGCGGGTGGGTACAACATGAAATGCTACACGATGGATGACTTCCACGGCTGACTCCCAAGCCGGACTCGGTTTGCATGCCTAATCTGAAGTTCCTAGTCCATTTCGAGCGGAAACCCTTGGGGCGCCTAGAGATGGACGAGGATACATCTGCAGTTTTCTGACTAC
>MGSU01000106.1 GCA_001799195.1 Deltaproteobacteria bacterium RIFOXYA12_FULL_61_11
CGGTCCAGACCAGACTCGCCGATCCGAGATAGGTGCTCGTGGTCCATACCTCGGGCGGGGTGATCCCGGTCCCGGCCGGCAAGGCATCCAAGAGCAGGTGGTCGAGCTCGCCGAAGGTGGCCAACCCGAGCACTTCCCTCCGGGTCGGGAGCCGCCAGGCCGAGGGCTCCTCGAGGGCCAAGGAACTGCAAGCAGCGGTGGCGGCCGCGAGATCGAGACCGCCGGCGGGATCGCCGAGCGCCCAGCGGTGGTCGGTGGTGCGGTCCAGGAACTGGTTGTCGTATTCGACAAGCTCCCAGGGAGCTTTCTGGGTCATACCGAGATGCATCCGGCGTTCGGGGCTCAGGGACGCACAATCGATGAGGGAGTGATCGTCGTGACAGGTGGAGAGGCCGGTCCCCTGGATCGGGGGGACAGAGGCGATCTCGAGGTGTACCTGGCTGGTCGAGCATCGCCTCGGATGTCCGTTGTCGCAGGCGCGTAGGGTGATGGTCGAGGTGGTACCCGCGGCGTCGGTCGGAGGGTCGAACACGAGGTATTGATTGACCAAGCGAGCATAGGTGGGTAGCTGCGGGCTGGTCACTTGGAGGAGCTCTGAGGGATCATCGCTGACCTCAAGCAGGTGCAAGGTGGTGACCCGAGGGAAGACCTCGAGGGTGGCGACGTCGTTCCAGGAAGGCGGCCCATCGGTCGGTTTGGGGCGAGAGATCGCGTCTCGCAGCAATAACGGAGAGGTGTGGTCGAGGCTCACCTCTCCGAGGGATCTGATCGGAGCCGTAATGAGGAGGAGATCTAGGCGTGGGGAGGAGAACTCACCGTCGAGATCGCACGCGGCGTGCAGAGTGGGAGCATCGTCGGAGGTGTCGGTGCCGCGTGAGAGTGGACAGAGCGCGTGGAAGGTCTCTTCGCCGCTGTGGACCAACACGGTGGCCAGGAGGGCCACGGTACCTTCGTCGAGTGGGTCGGTTTTGTCCGGGCGGAAGTCTTTCGCCGTCGCGAGGAAGCCTTGCCCTGTCAGGAGGGCACTGGGGAGGGCTGCGGCAGGGAGCGCAGCGCTGGGTAAGGCGGCGGCGGGCAGGGCTGCTGCGGGGAGTGCGGCGAGAGTAGTGGTGTCGACGAGGTGGAGTGAGGCCGAGGGGGGGAGGTTCTCGGGGAGGACGGTGACCGGTAGCGAGAGGCCGAGAGTATCGCGCTGCAGGGAACGCTCTCCGGTCGCCGTGACCGAGACCAGCGCGGCCACGGACCCTCCAGCGGGCATCCCGACGTCGAGACCAGCTTGCCGCGCCGCGTCGGCAGCGTCGGCGCCGAGGGAACGCTCGACCGTGACCCCTCCGGTCTCCTCGGAGAGGGCAGAGGGGAGCTGTACGAGCAGGTCCAGGTCGGTGTGGCCGAGGTCGATGTTGCCGGAGTGAGAGGGGTCGGCCGTGGTATCGGAGGGTTGGGCCGACTTCGAGGCATCACAACCGCTCAGGGCGAAGATGAACAGGCCAAGGTAAAGAACGTGAAGCAGTGTTGCCACGGTGCCTCCTCGAGGAGGTTGTTCCCAAGGGTCCGGTGTTGCGAGAGCATGGCCGGAAGGTCCCTGGGAAGAGGTAGCGTACTCGGTACAAGAGACTTCTAGCAGCGAGCGGACGGGTTGGTCAAGTTGCGCAGGGTAGGCGCGGGAGGCAAACAGAGGGGGAGTTGTATGGGGGGGTCAGCAACCGCCACAAAGTTCGCAAGCGAGATCCGGGTCGAGATCGCCGTCCACGGTGGAGGTTGCACCATCGGTCGGCGACATGCGATAACAGACATCGCGGGAGGGATGGCTGTTGGAGCCATTGCCCCATTCCCAGCGGCAACCACCGCAGAGCTGACAAGCTTCTTCTGCATCGAGATCACCGTCCACGGTGGCTGTCGCGCCATCGGTCGCGGACATGAGGTAACACACATCGCGAGTGGGGTGGCTATTGGAGCCATTGCCCCAAGCCCAACGGCAACCACCGCAGAGTCGGCAAGCCAACTCGGGATCCAGATCGCCGTCCACGGTGTGGGTGGCACCATCGGTCGCGGACATGAGGTAACACACATCGCGAGTGGGGTGGCTGTTGGAGCCATTGCCCCATTCCCAACGGCAACCGCCACAGGTGGTGCAGGCAGCGAGGGGGTCAATATCTCCATCAATGGTATCAACCGCACCACCGGTCGCCGACATGCGATAGCAGACATCACGAGTGGGGTTGCTATTGGAGCCGTTACCCCATTCCCAGCGGCAACCGCTTTCAGCATTCCCATAGGGGTAGAGCGTGAGGTCGAGGTTGTAGAGTTCATCAAGTGCCGGAGTGCTGGGAATACTCCCTTCCTCACCCGTGCAGGCGATAGAAGCACCAAAGCCGAGGGCAACCAGTGCGATCATGCTGATGATGGAGCCCAGAAAACGGATGTGGTCCATAAGGCACCTCCAGGAGTTGTGATCTCACCTCTAAGCAAGCTATATGCCGGATATAATATATTGTAAATCTTTCATTATTCCTTCATTCTTGGTGGACCCCGGCCTAAGGCGGAGCCGGGATGGCTCTGGTTTTGTGAAACCCCATGTTGTGGGTCGGCGAAACAAAGGAGTGCGCAACCGATGGATTCAGGCCTGTCTGATCACCCCCGCGGCGAGCAGGGCGTCGATGTCACTCCTGTCATAGGACGCGACCTCTGTCAGGATCTCGCGGCTGTGTTGCCCGTGGTCCGGTGCCGGAACAGGCGCGACGGCCGCAGCCTGCCCTTGCAATAACAACGGCAACGGGGCGAGGTAGCGGAAGGGACGGCCCTCCACACTGCCGGTCGTGGTCAAGGGATATTCCGGGCGATCGAGCAGGGCCAGGGCTCGCGCCAGGTCCAACACGGGCTCGACACAGCAGTCGGCAGAACCGAAACGAGCCGTCACCTCAGCCTGGGTGTAAGTCGCGAAGAGCGCTGTGAGTTTCGCGGCTAGGTCTTTACGGCCTTCAGCGCTGGCAAGATCGGCGGTGAGCAAATCGGGCCGTGCTGCTGCCGCGCAGAAGGAGGTCCAGAACTTGGGTTCGATCGCGGCCAGGGTGACATGGCCGCCGTCGGCCGTGGCGTATACGCCGTATTGGGGGTTGGCGCCGAAGAGGTAGCCGGCGAAGGGGTCATCGGCTTCGGGCACGGCAGCCGCTGAGGCGTAGAGCACGGGGAGGAGACCGAGGAAGCCGTGGCAGATGGAGAGATCGAGGTAGGCGCCCTTGCCGCTGGCCTGACGGCGGAGCAGGGCGGCCAGCACGCCAATGACCGCATGCAGGGACCCACTGACGAGATCGGCGAGTTGGGTCCCCGGCAGACCGGGGGACGCCCCGGCTGCATGGTTGGCGAGATAGCCGGAGAGGCCGAGGTAGTTGAGGTCGTGGCCGGCGCGCTTTGCCAGGGCCGTGTGTTGACCATAGCCGCTCAGCGAACAGTAGATGAGCCCGGGACGCAGCGGCAGGAGTTGCTCATAGGCGATGCCGAGACGCTCCGGCACCCCCGGACGGAAGCTCTCCAGGACCACGTCGCAGCCCGCGGCGAGCCGGCGCGCCACGTCGAGGCCGCGGGGTTGCTTGAGGTCGAGGGCCAGCCCGAGCTTGTTCCGATTGAGGAGTTCGAACAGGTTGCCCTTGGTAGGGGTCACCATGGGAGGCAGAAAACGGGTGTAATCGCCGAGCTGGAGGTCCTCGACCTTGATCACCGTAGCGCCGAGGTCGGCGAGGAGCAGCGAACAGAAGGGTCCCGGGACCAGCCTGGTGAAGTCGAGGACGCGAATACCAGCGAGCGGTTGGGGATCGTGCATGGGGACCTCCGGCCAGGGAACTCGTGCGTCCTGCTAGCAGTTCTCGCGCAGAAATGCCAGCCGTAACCCCACAGTCTTGGGTGGATTGCAGGTTGTTCTTGTCACCATGTTGGGGTGGCGCCGACGGGGGACCCCCACCACGCGCAAGCATGAGCATGGTGGGGGTGGCCGCATGGATGCGGACCTGCAAGCGACGCGCAGGATGCAGCGGCGTCGTTGTGAGAGGCGACAGGACCCCTTGCCCCACCCAAGACAGATCACGTACTGCCAGCCGCGGATTCCTCTTCCCCTCGGACCTCGAACGAGGTAGTGTTTTCCACCCCGAGGGGGCGGATGCCCATCGGGAAGGAGCGTTATACAGGGAGGGGTCGTATGGATCATCGACGGCTGGCCGAGGGGTATCGCGAGGATTGCGTGCGCTTTCTGCGGGAGTTGATCAAGCTGCCGAGCGAGAGCGCCCAGGAGAAAACGGTGGCCGAGCGGATCAAAGCCGAGATGGAGCACCTCGGATTCGACGAGGCGTTCATCGACGACTATGGCAATGTCATCGGTCGCATCGGCCATGGACCGGTGCGGCTGGTCTATGACGGGCATATCGACACGGTCGGTATCGGCAACCCGACCTCGTGGAGCTACGACCCTTATAAAGGAAAGCTCGAAGACGGTTTTATCTTCGGCCGCGGGGCCTCGGACAACAAACAGGCCCCCGTGGTCCAGGTCTACGGGGCCAAGCTCTTCGCCGACCACGGTGGCGCGAAGAGCCGCTTCAGCCTCTTCGTGGTGGGTTCGGTCCAAGAGGAAGATTGCGACGGACTCGGTCTGCGGCACGCCCTGGAACGCACCCTCGGCAAAGTCGACTACGTCTGCATCGGCGAGGCCACGAATCTCGACGTGTACCGCGGTCATCGAGGAAGGATGGAGATCGAGGTCGAAGCCCGGGGTATCTCCTGTCACGGTTCCGCCCCGGAGCGCGGGGACAATGCCATCTACCGCATGTTGCCCCTGGTCGGGGATATCGAGCGTCTCAACGAACGCTTGGCCCAGGACGCTTTCCTGGGCAAGGGGACCTGCACCGTGACCCACATCGCCTGTAAGACCCCCAGCCTGTGCGCGGTACCGGACAGTTGCCGTATCCACGTCGACCGGCGCTTGACCAAGGGCGAGACCAAGGACAGCGCGCTGCAGGAGATACGCGACCTGCCGGGTTTCGATGCCGAGAAGATGACCCTCGAACTCCCGGTTTACGATACGCCGTCGCACACGGGGAAGGTGCTGACCACCGAGAAGTATTTCCCGACCTGGGTCCTACCCGAGGACCATGCCCTGGTTCGCGCCGGGGTTGAGGCCGCGACCAAGGCCTTGGGACGCAAACCCGGGGTGAGCAAGTGGGTCTTCAGCACCAATGGTATCGCCAGTATGGGGCAGCTCGGCATTCCCAGCATCGGGTTCGGACCGGGCAACGAGGTCGATGCCCACTCGGTCAACGATAGGGTCCGCATCGAGGACCTGGTGACCGCGGTGGCCTATTATGCAGCCCTTCCCGACGCGTTGGCCGGCCACCTCGCTTGACCCTCTCCCCTCTGTGACGGATCCCCCTCTCTTTCGGCGGCAAGGACTTCGAGGTGACCATGCGTTTCAGGCTCAATGGTGCAGAGGTCGAGTATTCCGGTCCTGCCGACCGGACCCTCTTGGTCTTCCTGCGCGAAGAACGCGGTCTGCGCAGCCTCAAGAACGGTTGTTCCGAGGGGGCCTGTGGTTGCTGTACGGTCCAGCTCGGAGCCCGCGCGGTCCTGGCCTGTCGTACCCCTATGAACCGGGTCGACGGCCGAGAAGTGCGGACGCTGGAAGGTTTTACGGAGCGGCAACGGGCTGTCTTCGCCCGGGCTTTTCTCCTGACGGGAGGGGTGCAGTGCGGTTTCTGCACGCCGGGTATCGTGGTCAGGGTCAAGGTGCTGCTGGACCACCATCCTGATCCTCGGCCCGAGGAGGTGCGAGAGGCCCTCGCTCCTCATCTGTGCCGTTGCACCGGGTACGTCAAGATCGTCGAGGCCGCGCTCCTGGCTGCCCGCTTGCTGCGCGAAGGCGGGGACTTGCCCGAGGTGAGCGCCGAGGGTTTCATCGGGATCTTCTTGCCGAGGTACCAGGGCGAAGCCCTCGTCCTGGGTGAGCGAGCCTTCGTTCGCGATCTCAAGGTGCCGGGGATGCTCCACGGTGCGTTGCGTCTCGCCGATCACCCGCGCGCCGTGGTCCGACAGCTCCGCCTTTCCCCGGCTTTCACCGTCGAAGGGGTTCGCCGCATCTTCACCGCTCAGGACGTTCCCGGCGAGCGTTTGGTAGGGTCGATCGTCCGCGATTGGCCGGTCTTCGTGGCCGAAGGTGAGCTCACCCGTTGTGTTGGCGATGTCCTGGCTGGGGTCGTGGCGACCAGCGAGGAAGCGGCGCGGCGAGCCGCGGCGGCCATCGAAGTGGAGTACGAGGTCCTCCCGCCTGTGAGCGACGTCGAAACGGCGCTGGGGTCCGAGGCTCCGGTCCTGCACCTCGGCGGCAACCTGCTCTACGACCACGAGCTGGTCCGGGGCAGGCCCGAAGAGGCTCTGGAGGCCTCGGCCCATGTCGCCCGCGGGGTCTATCACACGCAACGGGTCGAGCACGCCTTCCTCGAACCCGAGGCAAGTCTCGCCGTGCCGGCTGCGAGCGGCTCGCCCCATCGCCTGACCGTGCATTCGCAGAGTCAGGGGGTGTATGAAGACCGCGCCGCGTTGGCCCGGCTGTTGGACCTACCCGAGCACCTGCTCAACGTGATCCAGGTCCCGGCGGGGGGGGCCTTCGGCGGCAAGGAGGACCTCACCGTGCAGGCCCATGCCGCGCTCTATGCCTTGCTCCTCCATGAACCGGTGATGGTCGCGCTCTCCCGCGAAGAATCGCTGCGCGTGCATCCCAAGCGCCACCCCATGACCCTCCGGTATGCTCTCGGTTGTGACGATCGGGGTCGGTTGACCGCACTCGTCGCCGACATCCTTGCGGACACCGGGGCGTACGCCTCGGTCGGCATGAAGGTGGTCGAGCGCGCGCTCGGGCACTCCGCCGGGGCCTATGTCGTTCCCAACGTGCGGGTACGCGGCCGCGCGGTCTACACCAACAACCTCCCCTGTGGCGCCATGCGCGGTTTCGGGGTGCCGCAGGTCACCTTCGCCGTGGAAGGTTGTATCGACGAGTTGTGCGCCCAAGGCGGTTTTGACCGCTGGCAGTTCCGCTACGACAATGCGATTCGGGACGGCGAGCGCACCATCACCGGGCAGCGTCTCGACGCGGGTGTCGGACTGCGAAGAACGCTCGAGGCGGTGCGCGAGGACTTCACCTCGGCACGGTATGCGGGTATCGCCTGTGGCCTCAAGAACGTCGGCGTGGGTAACGGCAAGCCGGACATCGGCCGTTGCAAACTCTCGATCGTCGCTCCGGGCCGCGTGGTCCTGCATCATGGGTGGAGCGAGATGGGCCAGGGGCTCTCCACGGTCGCGATCCAGGCCCTGTGCCAAGAAACCGGGCTGAGCCCCTCGCAGTGCGAGGTCCGAGTCGAGACGGCCGAGGAGGTCAGAGCCGGGATGACGACCTCCTCGCGGGGTACCTCGCTGCTCGGTCATGGAATCATCGCCGCGAGCAAGTTCCTCTCCGCCGATCTTGCACGGTATCCGCTGGCCGAGCTGGTCGGTCGGGAGTATCGCGGCGAGTGGGCTTGCGAGGACACTACCGCTCCGGAGGATGAGACCGACGAGCCGGTGACCCACTATTCCTATGGGTATGCCACGCAGGTCGTCCTGCTCGACGACGAGGGGCGGATCGGACGAGTCCTGGCCGCCCACGATGTCGGGAGGGTGATCAACCCGGTGCAGCTCGAGGGCCAGCTCGAGGGCTCGATCCACATGGGTCTGGGGTATGCGCTCAGTGAGGAGCTCCGACTCGAGCAGAGTCGCCTAGTCTCGGATAAGCTGGGGCGCTGCGGTGTGTTGCGGGCTTGGCAGATGCCGGCGGTCGAGGTGCGCCTCCTCGAGGTACCCGATCCCCGTGGGCCGTTCGGAGCGAAGGGTGTCGGGGAGATCGGGGTGGTACCCACGGCCGCTGCCGTGGCCTCTGCCTTGCGAGCCTATGACGGTATCCAACGCACGACGCTGCCCATCGCCGAGGACCGTCTACCGCAGCGACAGCGTCTTCAATCGGGCAGGTTGTAACGCCAGGAGGGATCCGGTTCTTCGAAGGCCGGGGCCGGCCCGATCAATTCGTCGAGTCGCAGCAGGGCCTCCTCGGGTTGCTCGAAAGCCGTGGGCAGGTTCGAGGACGTCAGCGTGGTCAGGGTGTGGTCGATGTGTTCCGCGGAGAAGACTCCCTTGTTGTAGCGGTCGGGAGAGGTTCCGTCCAAGAAGGTGTGCAGCAGGTACCACATGGCCGGGTCCGAGCGGCGCAAACGACTGTCCTGGTCGTGGTAGGCGGCCAGGGACTCGGCGAAGTACTCGAGTTCATTGGTATTGGCATACTCGCTGACCGGATTCCCCAGAGCTCGACCTTCCTGGTGAGCGGCGTAGAGGTCGCCGATCCCGCCATTGCGCGAGAAATAGGTTCCCCAGCCGAAGCCATAGGTTTCCAACAGATCGTCGAGGGCATGGGCGGCCTCGTGCACGACCGGGTTCTCGACCTGATAATAGAGGATAAGGCTGTGATCCTGGGGTTGGTAAAAACCGTTGACCTTGGTGAGCAGGCTCCGGCAGGCGGCCAGGACCTCTCCGCGGGCAAAGACCTCGTTGCCCGGGAAGGCGTGGACCGCGAGTTTGTGCAGGGGAGCGCCGAGCGAGCGGAGGTACGCGGTCATGGGCTCGTCGAAGACGAGGAAGAAACGCTCTTCGAGCGTGGCGCGACGAGTGGTCGAGATAGGTCCGTAGAGGTGCAGCGGGACCTCGAGCCAGGGACGCGAGAGCACGCTCTCGACATGATCCTCGCCGGTCGCGGCAGCTCGGAGGAAGGTCCGGGTCGTGGAGTAGCAGGTATCGACGACCTCGTCTTGATCGTCCAGACAAGCGCCGGTGCCCACGAAAGCCAAAACCAAGAAGGGGAGGGCGGTGATGAGGGGAAAGAACCTTGACCACACCATGGTATCGACCTCAAACGTTACCCTTCCTAAGGTAAGAAACCCATGCGGTTCACGGGATCCTCCACGAATTGCGGGCGAAGACAACGGGGCAAGCAATGTGCCGCATATAACAATCTGGTATTCCTTCAATAATCCGCGTCATGGTGGTGCCAACAGCGCACCGTGGTGCCGGCGAGGCACCTGCGATACGAGCCGATCGAGAGCGAGCCGTCGGCGGGAAGAAAGGTCTGTTCAGCCGCCGCGCACGTAGTGCGGCATGATCTCGGGGATGACCAGGGACAGTTCGACCAAGCCCTGATACTGGCCGTCCTGGAACCAGGGGGCTTGATAGATCAGCGTCCGTACGCCCTTTTTCTCGATGGTGTAGACATTGGTCCGGCCGCTCTCCAAGAGGTCGCGCAGCTTGCCGCGAGCCGGTTCGGGGTGGCAATCGAGGATGGTGGTACCCAGCAGGTGACGGCCCCCCTCTTGCTAAGCAGCACGGTCGTTCATCGCCACGAGGATCCCCTCGCGGTCACACACCTCGATCGAAGCGGGAAATTCCTTCACCCAGCGGTTGTCCATGGGAGGGCTCCTTAGCCAACGGAAATAATGGCATCAAGATTGTAAAAATCGACCGTGCGCGCTACCTGCCGCGGGCCTACCGTTTGAACTGTCTGGAATTTCCGGATAGTTGCCTCCCGCTGGAGTTCCCCCGACTCATAGACGTTTCGCACATGCTCTCTGCTGGTCTGCACATCCACGGCGAAGAGTTCAGCCATCAGCTTCTGCGTCAGCCAGATGGTCTCGTCCTCGTAGCGGGCCTCGATGCTCTTTTCGCCAGCCTGGGCGGTGAACATGAGAAATTCCGTCGTCCTGTTGCGGATGAGCTTGGTAGTGTCTTCCGTCATGGTGTTACTGTGTTAGTTCATCTTATCAAGAAATCGAGAGGGGATTTGGCTCTTGTTCTCACCCCATGGCATTAGTCGATTCTGGGGATAGGTGATGTAAATCCAACGCCTCGATCTGGTTAGAGCTACAAATGCGCTGTTTAGCTCTTCCTCAAGTTCTTTCGGGCTGCGGGCGCGATAATCTGGGAACACCCCTTCACACATGCCTATCAGGAAAACGATGTCTTTTTCTAAGCCTTTCATCGTATGAACGGTACTCAAAGTTAACCCAGAGGGATTAAATTCCTCCGCAAGTTGCCCCAACGCCATAGCATTACGGAATGCAGAAAGCGACTCCCCAAGTCCCTTTTGTCTGAAGGTTGTCCAACACTTCTTAAAATCGCCTAATTCTTGAAGAGAACGTTCTAGTTCTCTAGTTTTATCAAAATCTTGCGTTGCCACGAGAGCTTCTACTAGCTTTTTAAAATCGGACACCAATTTTGGTATGTTAGGTTGCTCCAAGTCGAGTTGCTGAATAGCATCCAAAAGGTTTGCCTGTATCTCAGGGAAAGGAACATCGGCATTTCTTACTGAGTTAGCAAACAAATTCAGCAGCCCAGGTCCACCCCAACGGGGTGGTGGTGAAATTTTCAGAGCCGCGCAAAGCTTCTTTCCGTCTACCCAGTCTTTAGGGTTGAGTTTCAGGCGGATTGCTAAATCAAGTATCTTACCAAAGAGGGAGGATGGCTCCACTTGGCGTTCACCCTTATTAAGTGTGAACGGAATCTGATGCTCCTTCAGTTTATCTTCCAACGCCCGGAAGACAAATCGGTTACGGGCAATAACAACCATGTTTTTCAAGGTTATTTCTCCCTTAATTTCAGAGCTGTTTTTTTCAATTAGCAATGTGCGAATTTGACTAGATATCCACTCAGCTTCCGCATCTTCATCCTGAAAATTTTTAATTTCCATACGTCCAGAAAGCGCAGAATCTTTTTCAGCGGGTATCTGTGATCCTGGCTTCAGTTTGTTGGCAAGGTGAATTACCGCTTGCGAACTCCTGTAGTTTTCTTTTAGTTCATGTTTTTTTGGCTTGAAATCAACAACAAACTCATCGCAAAGAAAACGGGTGGAGGAACCATTGAATCCGTAAATCATCTGATCGGGAGCGCCGACCATCATGACACTCTTGAGTTCCTCCGCACATAGAGCTTTGATGAACTCATACTGCGCCCTGTTCAAGTCCTGCGCTTCGTCCACGCAAAGATGTTTGTACTTAGCGCGGTAAATCTGGCCGCACCAAGGCTGTTGAAGAAGTATGCGGTGTGCGTAAACTAAAATATCGTCGAAATCGATGCCGCCACCTTGGAGTAAAGCATCTTGGTAAGCCTGGTAAATGCCCCAGAAATTAGCATCATTGTACTTTTCCAAGGCATCCGTTTCAGCCAACAGTTCTCTTTTGACTACAGAGAATTGGTCCAAGTAGTTATGGATGATTTTTTCGCGCTCTTTTGTATCGCGTTCGTTCGGAACATTCAGCAATGCGTCAATGTCTATTACGCTATCTCGTAACGAATGCAAAAAAACTGTCTTGCGATCCTGGTCGCGTTCGTAAATGTGCAATTCGGTTGGCAGGCCAATCGTGTGGCCATATTGACTGAGAATCCGTTGAGCCACTGTGTGGATCGTGCCAATCCAGCACCGCTGTTCAATTTCTTCGATGTCAGCCAAGCGGGCTTGCATTTCTTCCGCAGCTTTGTTGGTGAAGGTCAACGCAATGATGCCATCTTTGCGAGTGTTTTTTAGGATGTGGCGGATTCGTTCGGTCAAAACGCGAGTTTTTCCAGAGCCAGCCGATGCGAGGACTTGCAATGGCTGACCAATGGGGGCATTGACAATAGCAGATTGAGCGGGAGATAAGTTGATCATAGTTTCAGTCCTCTTTTTATTTTCTCGAAAAACTCAATAATCTTGGGTGGGAATACGATCTTGTCGAGTTCGCATAATTTGGAGGCAACTGCAGGGGAGTATTTTGGCTTGCTCTTATCACCGATTTTCGCGCTATCAAATAGCAAACAACATCACCTCAGCACGCAGAGGGGTACCATTCGCAGGTGATTGACCTTCCTATGGTTT
>MGSU01000107.1:0-8308 GCA_001799195.1 Deltaproteobacteria bacterium RIFOXYA12_FULL_61_11
GGCGAGCGGCATCCTCAGGGTCTCCGACAGCGAATTCCTACTGCCGACGGCCGGAGTCTACGAAGTCTTCTGGCAGGTGAGCATCACCGAAGCCGGGCCGCTCGTCCTCGCGCTCGATGATGTGGAACAAGCTCACACTGTGGCTGGACGGGCTACCGGTACGTCCCAGATCACGAACCAGGTATTGCTCTCCACAACCACGGAGAACACGTTCCTGACCGTCAAAAACCCCTCCGGAAACTCCACGGCGCTGACAATAACACCGCTGGCCGGCGGAACCAGTGCGGTTTCCGCATCGCTCGTAATCAAGAAGATTCAATGAAAAAGGCTCTGGTGAAAACACGTTCTTCGATCGAGCGGGAGCGTGGCCAACCCGTTTTCGCGAGCCACACATAGAACTCCAAGCCGGACTCGGTTTGCGCTCAGCGAGGCCTGAAGGCAGAATCCTTCGAACTCTGACGCGGGTTTTTTATTCCCCCGACAAGAGCAGGTACGCGATGCCCAGGGCCGGGAGTTCGATGGTCAGGGCTCGGCCTGCTCCGAGTTCCCTCAAAACCTGCGGAGGCTTCCTGTTCACATGGAGGCTGCCCCGGGTCACGGTAGGGAAGAAGGTGGTCGGCAAGCTGAAGCTGAAGACCTGCTTCTCCGGGGAGACATTGGCGAACAGGCAGGCGATCCTATCCTGGTGCCGGAAGACCCCGTGTAGGACCGCCTCGGTGGTGAAGGGCCGGTCCGGCGGTTGCGTCGCAGCAAAGGCCGAACCCCGCAGGGTGAGGTCAGGGGTGTGCAACTCCAAGCCCGGAAGCAGGACCCCGTGGAAGACGAACTCCGAGAGTTCCTTGCGCTGGGCCTCGACGATGAGACCGAAGAGGTCCAGGGCTTCTTCCATGGTAGAGGTCATGTGCGTGAGGTGCAACAGCTTGCCGCGGACGAAGGCGCGAGCGAAACCGTACGCGCTGTTATCGAACTGGGAGAAGGTCGGTACGAGGTGGTGATACACGCCGGCGAAGAGGGGCACGGTCCGGTCCCTGGGATCTGCGAGGGCGGTTTGCACGTTGAAGTCCGGGCAGTTATCCCGGGACACGAAGGTGTCGAACCAGGGCAGGGCCACCTCGGTCATCTCTTCCGCCGAGAGCACGAGGTCCGGGTTCAGGGTCTTGAGCTTGTGCCGAAGGCCGCTCACGAGGGTTCCATAGGCCCGGTACAACCAAGGGCCGTACCCCGGCGGGTGGGAGTGCGTCCGGTCATAGCAGGGGTAGAGCACTCCCTGGGGGAACTCGTCGAGTTGGAGTATCGGGAACCCGAGGCGCACGAGTTCGGCCGCGGTTTCGGAGACGAGATCGGAAAATCGCTTCGAGGTTGGGCAGGCCCGGACCTTGTGATAACCGGTGGTTCGCTCCAGCATGAGGTAGTCCAGCGCACGACCGTCCGGGTTCAGCACGAGGTTGCCGGGGGCGAACCGGCGGTACAAGCGCTCGAGTTCCCCTCCCGGGTCCCCGGTATCGGCCCACGCCGAGGCGGTGAGGTACACGAAGGGGATATTGCCGTCGGCGCGCACGTCCCGCACGAAACGCTCGAAGGCTGCTGTCCCCTCGGCCGGAGGGAAGTAGAAGGGCGGCATGAAATTGGGAAAACGTTCCCAACCGTGCACGAGCACGATCACCGGGGAACGGAAACGCGCGCTGTAGCCGCGGGCGGCCGAACGAATATATGCCAGGGGAAGGACGGGCTTCGCGGCCGAGAAGTAGTGGTTGTAAAAGTGGATGACCGGAAGCCCCTCTGCGAACCAGGCAGGAAGCTGCTTTTTTGCCGTCAGGTACCAGGTCTGCCCTCTGGCCCACGACGCGTAGTGCTCGGCCGCGGTTTCCCAACTCCCGCGGAAAACTCCAAGGCGGACGCGATAGGGGACGACCTCGGACCCCCGCTGCTCCAGGTTGAGGAAATGCACGACCTGGAGCTTCCGCGACCGTTCGTCGCCCGACCACAGGAAGAGCTTGGGATGGGCTTCGGTATCGAGCGTGTGCAGGAAAAAACCTCCGTGCCGGTCCTGGAGACAGACGAATTGCAGGCCGTCCATGGGATACTGGGTCAGCACCTCGAGTTCCCCCTCCCGGCGATAGATGCCGGTGGAGCGCACCCCGTAACTCAGCTTCGACCAAACCAGCTCGTCGTCCCCGCGCTCGCCGTGCAGACCGGCGATACCCGGCAGCACGGGGAAGAAGACCTCCTCACTGTCGCGCTCGTACCGCTCATCCAGCCTGAACCCGAGTTCCAGGTACGGCGACTCCGGCGCGAGCGTGGCCTCGAGCAGTAAACGCGCCCCGGCCTTGCCGAGTTCCAGGGAGATCCGGGCTTCCCGGGTACCGTCAGGCAAGGTTCGTACGAGGTGGGAGAGCACGGCCTGGTGCTGCTGTTTCGGTCCCGAGAACTGCACGAGCGGGGTACCGGGCGAAGGGTCAGTGATAAGATCTCCGCCCGAGGTCTTGTTCACGAAAGAATGCAGCGCGACGACGGGTGAGAGGACGATAACGGCACGCACCTGCGGATTTTCCAGGACGATCTCGCGAGGAGCAAGAGAGAGCTGAAGAGGGCTCTCGGGAGTACTCCTCGCAAGGATTGGAACCAATCCCATGAGCGTGATCGGAATGCAGAGGAGCCCCCACCTCAGCGCCATGTCCCCAGCCTCTCCCACACCTACTGAGCCTTGCCGAGAAAACCCTAGCATCGAGGTTCCCGGAGGACAAGCGGGGTTGTCAGAGGGCGGCCGGAATGCTAAGGAGAGAGGAGACGACGTGCGCAGGGGGGACCATGGCCATCGATCTCGGTATGACCCGGGCGACAGGTCCGGTGCGCTGTTTCCTCGGCTGGGTCCACGGGGACGACTACCCGGCGCTGGCGCAAGCAGCCTCCGCCCACCTGCACCCCCAGGAACACGACTATTTCCTCGGCACGCGCCACGAACGCCGCCGCCGCAGTTTTCTGATGGGTAGAGCCGCCGCCAAGCAGGCGATTGCCGCGTACCTCGGCGGCGCCGACCCTACTGAGATACTGGTCCGCCGGGGTTGTTTCGACCAACCGGTCGTCTGCCACCCCTCCTTCGACGTGCCCCTGGTGTCCATCACCCATCACGAAAGCCTGGCCCTGGCCGTGGCCTGTGACCCGGGCCATGTCGTTGGCATCGACGTCGAGGGCATCGAACGCGCCGATACCTCGGTGTTCGAGCGGGTGCTCACGGCCAAGGAACGCCGCCGTATCGACGATTTGTTCCAGGACGGTCACCTCGCCAGCGTGCTCCTGTGGTGCATCAAAGAAGCCCTGTCCAAGGCCCTGCGGGTCGGCATGATGACCCCCTTCGAACTGCTCTCGGTGCGCGACCTGCAAGTCTTCGGCACCACCCTGAAGGTGCTCTTCGACCACTTCGCCCAGTACCGCGCCGTGGCCTGGAAGTGCGACCAGCTGGCGGTGGGGCTCGTACTGCCGCGCAAGACCGAGTTCAAGCTGGATCTGGCTCAGGTGTTGCGGAACAACGGCGGCTGAGGGTTCATTCCAGGGCGATTTCTTCGCGGTCGGGAAGTTCCTCGTCGCTCCCGCGAGAGACGACCTCGAACTCGTGGTAGCCGAGGAGCGGGCCGTCGTGCAGGGCCGTCCCAACCCGCCAGCGTCCCGGCGAGACCGTCTGTTTGTAGGAATAGACTCGCCAACCCAGTTCTCGGCCCCCTCGCATCGGGAAGGGCATGCGATCGGTCCCCTGCCACTCCCCGGTGCGCTCGTTCCACCGTTGCCAGCGATGCTCCACCGTGGTTTCAAGTTTGGTCGGGGCAAAGACCGAGGAGAGGTAGCACAGCCTTTTGCCCGGCCGGTGAGTGACCTCGTCCCTGCGGAAACCGAGGGTGGAAAGAACCCCTTGGTCTTCCTCGGAACACAGATAGGCCCCGCGATCCTTGCGGCAGTCCAGGCAGACGAGGCTCTGTTTGAGGACCATCGGTACCGGGGGAATCCATTGCAACACGTAGAGAAGGATGATGAGCCCGCTCACGACCAGGGAGGGCCACAATACTCCATGGCGCACCGTGGAGAGCCGGCGTAGCCCGAAGACGACCCCGAGGGCCATGGCCGAGCTGACAAGGAACCAGAACCAGTGCACGCTGCGCACCACATAGGGCAGGGCGAAGTTCAGGTACATGGTGCCGCTGAGGCAGCACAGCAACCAGGACAGGGTCAGGTTGTTGTAACGATCGCGCAGGAACTCGTTGCCGACAAGCAACCCGACCAGGAGCAACACCGGCAGGTAGGCAACCGCAGAACCACTGCTCTTGAAATAGAACACGGTGAGGGCGCTGAAGAGCCCGCCGAAGAAGAACTGCAGAGCGGTCGGGAGAAATTCCGACCAGCGGAAGGTCCAGCCCTTCCCGAGCACAATCAGGATACCGATGGCCGCGACATAGTAAACGGCCAGGATGATGAGGTCCGAGGGGTTGACCACCATGCCGAGGGTGATCGCGTCCCAGAGGAACCCGCCGAGGAAGGCCGCGGCCGGACTGAAACGCTCGGCGAGTTGGAGGCCGCGTTGCATCCGCGGGTACTTGGCAAGGATGGAGGTGAGCTGAACCATGGGACATCCTCTCGTTCGGTTGCGGACTCAGGCCTTGGTCTCGCGTCCGGAAGCCAGGGTTTCCTTGAGGTCATGAAGCACTTGCAGGGTATCGAGCCGGAGCTTCAGCTCGGCGAGGTGGAGCCAATCCCTGCGGTCGAGCTTCTTCGGGTCGAACATACTCTCGACGTTGACCGCTTGTAGGAGGGTGGTAACACGCTCGTTGATGCGTTCGGTGACTTCGCACATGGTTTCCTCCTTGTCTCGTGAACTGCTCGTGCTATGGTAGCGAGCATGCAGGATGTAGCGCGAACCGAACGATTTGCCAAGTGGACAGGAACCCCCTGATCGCGAGACCTCGCGGCCGGTCGCGAGCATCGACGCGGCGGGCAGGAAGCTAAGGCCGAGCGGAAAACCACCCTGGGAAGGAGGCACTATGCCGGAACGAAAGGCTCTCGCCCTGGTCTTCATCGCGCTCTCGGCCCTGGGCTGCGCCAAGAAGCAACCCGTCCTCGAGTGCAAGGTCCCCGAGTGGTTCTACGCCGAACCGCCGGAGAACTTCACCTCTTACAACGGCTATGGCAAAGGCAAGACCGAGGAACAAGCGGTGTTGCACGCCCTGGGTGACGTCGGCCTGATCATCGCCAAACGCTCTATTGCTCCCTATCGGTACCGTTTTGCCGACTATACTCCGACCCAGCTCAAGAAAGCCCTGTCCCTGGTCTTCCAGCTTACCCTCCATGGGTTCGAGGAGTTCCGCCGCGAAGGCAACGAATGCGGCGAAGTTCTGCTCGGCTTCCGGATCGACAAACAGGGGGTCGAGCAACAGGTGGCCAATCTCGAACGCCTCGAGGAAAGCCTCCTCTTCGCCCTCGAGCGGATGCCCTGGCTCATCCATGACAAAGTGCGAGGCCGCCAGCAAGACGGTCAACAGATCCAGAACAGGCTGCGCGAGCTCGATCGGCACTATTCGGAGAGGGCGGATCACCTCCTCGTGCGCGACGTCACCGCCCAGTTCGACGTGATCAATGGCCGCCTCGGGGACCTCCAATTCGCCAAGGACGAACCCGAACGGCTGCGTATCTGGAAGGAGGTCCGGGCCCGGGCGATCGGCCTCGAACTCTTCGACCGCGCCGTGCGCCTCCAGGATCCGAAGAGCCGGAAGGTCCCCGGTTCTCTCGCCGAGGAATACCCCGAACGCACGCCTGCCTGGCGAGTAGAACTCTTCTCTCGCATCAATGCCTGGTACAGCCGCACCCTGGAGGCCGCGCCCGATTTTGTCCAGGCCGCCTGCAATAGAGCCCTCCTCCTCTCCGGAGTGGGAGCCTTCGACCTCGCCTTTTCGGTCCTCGAGACCGTGGACGAGACCAATTCGGGAGTGGTGAAGAGCTATCGCGACCTGGTGGAGCTAGCTCGGACGGATGCCAAACAGCGGCTCGCCATGCTCGAACGCCAGGTGGGCCTCAACCCCAAGAATCCCGCCTCGCTCAACCACCTCGGGAAGAAGCTGCGGGACGATGGTCTGCCGGGAGCCGCCCTCTCCTACTTCCTCCGCGCGACCAAGGAAGATCGCTATTTCGAAGACGCTTGGGTCAGCTTGGCCGAGACCAGGCTCGTCCTCGACGATCGCGTTGGAGCGCGCACCGCCTACGAAGAAGCGCTCGCAGCCAACCCTGCCAGCAGCACCGCTCAACTCGGGTTGGCGACCCTGGCAATGCTGGATAACGACTGGTTCCCCGCCTCTCAACGCCTCGAGCGCACCCTCGCGCAAGATACTCACGATGCCCGCGTGTACCTCGCCCTGGGCATAGCCAGGAGAGGGTTGCTGCGCTTCGAGGATGCGCTCGAAAGTCTCCATCGAGCCGTGGCCCTACAACCAAACCTGGCCGAGGCGCACTTCGAGCTGGCCCGCACTTATGAAATGATGGAGGGTAAGGTGTTCTATGCGAAGAAGCACTTCCTCAAGGCCCTCAAGCTGATGGAACAGCAGGGAACAGCCACGTTGGAGCGCGCCCGCACCTACTTTCAGAACTTCGAGACCGGTCAGCGCGAGCGTGAACGAGAGACCTGAGGCCCCCTCCCCGACCTAGGGTATTGACAAAATCCCACAGATCCTCTCTAGTACGAGCCACAGAGATGACAGCAGCGTTGTCCAGGTCCTCCCCTCTGCCGGAGGGGAGCTCTGAGGTCCTTCGGGCTGGACCGAGGCCCTCAGGGCCGGGTTCCGAGGGACCTCTGAAGTACGCCTCCGAGAATACCTCCAACGCTGCGGACAGCAACAGGAGTAGGGTTCGAACATGGCTCATCTCGAAGGACGAGCGGATCGTCCGACGGGTCCCCTCGGGGAACTGCAGTACAAACAATTGTTCGAGGCGGCCACGGATGGCATGTTCCTGCTCGAGGACTCCCGCTTCGTGGAGTGCAACGCTCGGGCCTTGGAGCTGTTCGCTTGTACCCGGGAACAGCTCCTGGGACGGAGTCCTCTGGATTTCTCACCGCCGGTGCAGGTCGACGGTCGAGCTTCGGAAGAGAAAGTCGCGGCCATGATCCACTCGGCGTTGCAGCAGGGCAACCTCGCCTTCGAATGGACCCATTGCCGGTACGACCGCACCCCTTTCGAGTGCGAGGTGACGCTGACCAGGCTCGACCTCGCCCAAACGGTCCTCCTTCTCGCTATCGTCCGAGACGTTTCAGAGCGCAGGAGCCTCGAGGCCGATCAGGCCAGCCACAGAACGTATCTCGAAAACCTCGTCCGGGAACGCACCTCCCTCCTCGAACAGGAGTTGACCAGACGGCAGGCGACCGAGCAGAACCTCCGCCGGAGCGAGCATATCCTGCGCGCCGTGCTGGACAGTCTGGACGCGGTCGTCTACGTGGCCGACTTCTCGACCTATGAGGTATTGCTGGTCAACAAGTATGTCGAGCACCATTGGGGTGACATCACCGGGAAACTCTGCTGGCAAACCCTCCAGACCGGCCAGGACGGCCCCTGTCCCTTCTGCACCAATGCCAAGTTGCTCGATGCCGAAGGCCGGGCGACCGGGGTCCACGTGTGGGAATTCCAGAACACGATCACGGGCACGTGGTACCAGTGCCGCGATGTCGCCATTCCCTGGCTGGACGGCCGCCTCGTCCGGCTCGAGATCGCGGCCGACATCACTGAGCTCCACGAAACCCGCGAGCAGGCCCAATCCGCCGACCGCCTCAAATCCTCCTTCCTGGCTACCATGTCCCACGAGCTGCGCACCCCGCTGAACTCGATCCTCGGCTTCTCGGGGATCATGCTCCAAGGGCTCGCAGGCCCCCTCAACGCCGAGCAACACCATCAACTGGGCATGGTGAACAGCAGCGCCGAACACCTGCTAGCGCTCATCAACGACGTGCTCGATCTCTCCAAGATCGAAGCTGAGCAGTTGCAACTCGACCTCGCTCCCTTCGACCTGCGCGCTTCGATCGCGAAGGTGACCGAGGTGCTCCGCCCCCAACTGGAAAAAAAAGGTCTCACGCTCGAACTCGCGCTCGACCCCGACCTCGAACCCTTCGTGAGCGATCAGCGACGCGTGGAACAGATCCTGCTCAATTTGCTCTCGAATGGTCTCAAATTCACCGACCGAGGGGGTCTCCGCGTCGAGGCCCGACGGGCAGAGGATCGGGTTACGATCAGTGTGACCGACACAGGTCTGGGCATTCAGGAAGAAGAGTTCGGCAACCTCTTCA
>MGSU01000107.1:8316-11771 GCA_001799195.1 Deltaproteobacteria bacterium RIFOXYA12_FULL_61_11
TCACAGCTCGACACCGGCATCAACAAGCGGCATGAGGGCACCGGTCTGGGCCTGTCGATCAGCAAACGGCTGGCAGAACTGCTCGGCGGCACGATCTGGGTCAAGAGCACCTGGGGCCGAGGCAGCACCTTCGCCATTGAACTCCCCCTCGCACCGAGGTCCCTACCATGAAAGCCACGATCCTCTACATCGAGGACAATGAGCAGAACTTCTATCTCGTCAGCTTCATCTTGACCGCCAACAAACACGAAGTACTGTGGGCCAAAGACGGTCGCGAAGGCCTGGAGACAGCGCTCGATGCCCGTCCCGACCTCATTCTCCTCGACATCCAGCTCCCGATCATGGATGGGTACACTGTGGCGAAGGCCTTGAAAGAGCACGCCGAACTCAGGGAAACGCCCATCGTGGCCCTGACCTCGTATGCCCTGCCCGGCGACCGCGAAAAAGCCATGACCGCGGGTTGCCATGGCTATATCGAGAAGCCGATCAACCCCGCCACATTCATCGCCCAGATCGAGCACTTCCTCGCATCAAGGCCAACGCTGGAGGCAAGACCATGATTACCATCCTGATCGCCGACGACCTTCCCGAGAACCGACACATCTTGATCTCCTTGTTCACGGGGCATGGCTATGAGGTGCTACCGGCGACCAACGGGGCAGAAGCGTTGGCCCTTGCGCAGAGTTCTCCTCCGGACCTGATCCTTACCGACATCCTGATGCCGGTCATGGACGGTTTCGAACTCTGCCGGCGCTGGAAACGGGACGCCCGCCTGAAATCCATACCCTTCATCTTCTACACCGCCACCTACACCGATCCTAAGGATGAGCGACTCGCCCTTTCCCTCGGCGCGGACCGGTACTTGATCAAGCCGCAGAAGATCGAGGTGCTGCTCGAGGTGGTGCGCGAAGTCCTCGAAGACCACCCGCGAGAACGCGATCTCCTCAGCCCACTTCCTCCCGGCGATGAACGAGAATTGCTCTGCCAACACAGAGAAGAGATGCTGCGCCTGCACAACGAAGCCTTGGCAAAGAAACTCCAGCAGAAGATCGACGAATTCGAAACCGAGAAACAAGAGCACGAACGAACCTCGGAGCGGCTGAGGAAGGCGTTGGAAGAACTGGCACAATCTCGATCCCGCCGAGACATCCCCAGAGCATGAGGTCAACTTCCTCTTGCGGAGCATGGTTCCGCGCTGAGCGCAGCGAGCAGAGTCCGATTGGTACGGTTGGTCCGGAAGGCGAGAAAAAGACAGAGTCCTTTGGCACAGGTGCTCAAACCTATCGCCCACCATACCCCGGCGGGACCGAGACCGCAGGTGATGGCCAACAGCCACGCGAGGGGGATCCTGAACAAGGTCAGGGGCACGGCCAGGAACATGTAGCCGCGAGTATTGCCCAGACCGTTGAACGCACCCTCGAGGACCAGTTCCCACCCCATGCATACCTCGAACAATCCCACGATGCGCAGGTAGCGAGCCCCCTCGGCGATGACGGCCGGATCGTCATTGAGCAGGGAGAAGAAGAACTCGGGTACGAGCAGGAAGAGTAGAGACACCGGCAGGAGGTACAGGGTGATGAGCACGGTGCCCCGGGCTGCAGTGCGGATGACGGAAGGCGCATCCCGGCGGCCATAGGCCTGCCCGACAAGCGTGGCCACGGCGATGGAGAAGCCGAGGCTGGCGAAATACGGCACTCCTTCAATGCGGTGGGCGATGGAGAGGCAGGCCAATGGCACCACACCGAAACGGGTCAAGACCGGGACCAACAAGGGATAGACGAAGGACCAGGTCACGTTGGTCAACACGGTCGGGGTCCCTATACGGAGAAGGGTACGAAGGTGTTCCCTGCCGGGCCTGAGCAACTCGGTGACTGGCCCCAGGTACCCACGCCTGCGCAGGAATACGAACTTGGCAACCAGGGCTATTGCCTCGGATAGCATCGTCGCAAAAGCCGCCCCGCTCACGCCCAGCGCCGGCAACCCGAACCAGCCGAACATCAAGAGCGGGTCCAGGATCGCGTTGAGCAGCAGCGCTGAGGTCACGATAACCGTGTTGGTTCTCGTGTCGCCATAGGCACTGAAGATGCGCTCTCCCAAGAAAACGAGATAATGCAACGGGATGGTCGGCACGAAGATTTCAAAATAGCGTTGGGCTGCCGTAAGGGTTGCTCCTTCGAGGCCCATGAGCGAGAAAGCCTGGGATTGGCCCAGGGCAGCCATCACGACGAGGAGCAGCGAGAGCCCGATACTCAGCACGGTGGCCTGGGCCGCCACGCGGTGCGCCAACCTCCGGTCACGCGCTCCGACCGCCTGGGCCACGAGGGTCGCACACCCGGTTCCGCTCAGGTGCATGAGACCGAAGACGACCCACTGGAGGAACGCCACCGCACCGACCCCGGCCACGGCTTCGGCACCCAACCGTCCGATCCAGAACACGTCGACAACCTGGTATGCGATCAGGCCCAAGTAGCCGAGCATGGCGGGCACGGCGATGCGGTGCAACTCACGATCGGCTTGGTTCACGGTGCCTTTTCCTTCGGCTCCAAGGATCTGCCCCTCTAGCATCGTTGGATAAGGGCAAGCCCGTGCTTGTACGTCGAGACGATCCTCTCTGGCAAGAGACATACTCTCTGCGCAGGTATTCTATTGACAGTACGATTTCTTGCGACTACAGTAATTGCATGAAATTCATAGTCTTCCTCCTCCTACTCGGCGCCGTTTGCGAAGCCCGGGGCAACCTCGCGCTCCTGCGCTCGCCCCTCGTAGACCCCACCTATACCGAGGCTTTCACCCCCTGGACCCAATGCCTGGACCTGCGCGCAGGTCCGAAGGTTCCCTGGGACTTTGCCAAAGCCTTCTCAACCGAGGAACTGGCCGATCCGGTCCGCAGGACCGCCTTGCTCAATCTGGTGATGTACTGGGAAGGTCATTTCCACCGTCCCGGCCTCGCTTACAATACAACCTCGGGCCTGACCTACGATGGACAGGCCATCGCGCTCCCTACCGGTACTCCCATCGGTGAGCCCCGTCCCTTCAGCGCACCCTCGAAGGAATCCCTGCACCTCAGCCTGTTGGCGCGGGCGCTCGAGGGCAACTGCCTCGCCCAGCTCTGGGTTTCACCTCTCGCCCCCGCCTCGGCCCGGGGCACCGCCCTCGACCTCCTCGACCGCAAGATCACCTCTTTCGAGAACTTCAATCGGGATTATCCCGGCTTCGGCGGCTTCCTGCCCTGGTTCGCGACCTCGGACCAAGGCGCGCACCCACTTCCCGGCTGGGAACGCCGGGTTCCCTCCATCGACAACGGCGAGCTCGCCTGGGCCATGATGGCAGTCGTCCAAGCCTTGGAACAGGCAGGACAGCCGAAACTGGCGCTGCGCTACCAGGCCTGGATCGCCCTGATGGCTTCCAACGCCCACCGGATGTCCTTCGCCCCGACGACCGGCCTGCTGCGCGGA
>MGSU01000108.1 GCA_001799195.1 Deltaproteobacteria bacterium RIFOXYA12_FULL_61_11
CTGCTCCTGCCGAAGAAGACATCACCTCGCTCAAGATTTCCCAAATCATCCCTTACGAGCGCAGCAACGCGCTCATCGTGATCGGCACCGAGCGAGGTATTGAGAGCCTCAAAGAACTGGTCAAGAGTCTCGACGTCGAGGACAGCGGCATGGGACCGCGCGGTAAGTTCCATGTCTACCGTCTCGAACACGCCAATGCCGACGAACTCTCCCAGACCCTGCAGAGCTTGATCACCGGTACTGCTAGGACCAGCACTACCGCGGCCACGACCCAGGCCGGCCGCAAGACTACCCCGCCCAAGCGTCAGAGCACCGCACAAACCAAACCCGGAGAAGAGGGGGAAGAATTCGAGGGCGAGGTCAAGATCATCTCCGACCCACCCACCAACTCCCTGGTCGTCACGGCCTCTCCCAATGACTTCGCCACCATGCTCACCCTGATCAAGCAGCTCGACATCAAACGCCGCCAGGTCTTCGTCGAATCCCTGCTCATGGAGATCACCCTGACCGAGGGAACGGACCTGGGCTCGACCTATAACTTCATCACCGACCGGATCAACAAGAAGGCCACGGCCTTCGGCGGCCGTTCCGAGGAGAGCCTCAACGCCCTCGCGCTGAGCCCGACCTCGCTGACCGGCCTGGCGTTGGGTTTCCGCACCAAGGAACAGTTGTCCATGCCCGCGGGTCTCGGCGGCGCCGAGATCGACATTCCCCTGGTCTCGGCCTTGATCAGCGCTTCGGCCAACAGCTCGTTGGTCAACATCCTGTCCACTCCGCACATCCTGACCACGGACAACGAAGAGGCCGAGATCGTGGTCGGATCCAAGGTCCCCTTCATCAGCGGTCGCTTCCAGGACAACAACAACAATCCCCAGTTCTCCTATTCTCGGGAGGACGTCGGCATTACCCTGTCGCTCAAACCCTCGGTCAGCTCTACCAACTACGTCACCCTCAAGCTCAAGGTGAACATCAGCGAGGTCACCGCCCAATCCGAGGCCGGCATCACCACCTCGAACCGCGATGCCAAGACCGTGGTCGTGGTCAAGGACCAACAGACCGTGGTCCTCGGCGGCTTGATGAAGAACCAGCAGCGTCAGCAGATCTACAAGATCCCCTTCCTCGGCGACATTCCCATACTCGGGTGGCTGTTCAAGAACGTCGAGAATATCAGGGAAAAAACCAACTTGTTGATATTTTTAACACCCTACGTCATCAATGACACTACTCGCTTGAACGAGATCTTCTTCAGGAATCTCCAGAAGCGGCAACAGTTCCAAGAAGAGAACGACTTCGAGGACTCGGAAGAATTCAAGGACCTCAAGCGCCGTGGCGACGCCATGTTGCAGCGCGAAGAGGAAGATCGCAAGGAAGCCGAGCGCGAGGCCAAGGAACAGCAAGAACTCGGCAAGCAACAGGAGTCCGGTCAGGCCACCACCCTCGGCAACGTTCCCTCCCGTTCGCGAGCGGTCCAGTCCGGGGAAGAAGCGGCCCCCGAGCCTGGCGAGCTCCCGGTGGAAGAGCCCCCGTCCGGCTCGGAAGAACCGACCTCGGCGGAAGAGCCCTCCTCGACCGAGCAACTACCGCCGCCGATACCGCTCGACGAGGGCACGACCACACCCGAGGAATGAGCCCGGGCTCGCAGGGAGACAGGAGTATCATGGAACGAAGCAATCGCGCCCAAGTCGAATTGGCCGTCGACGAACTGTTGGGCGATCTCTCGGGGATCACCACCGACCGCTTCGCCTCGCTGCTGGGAGAACAGTACGGCGAGACCGCCAGACCTGCCAACCTCGGCGAAATCCTGCTCATCACCGGCAAGGTCACGGCCGAACAACTCAACGAGGTCCTGGACATCCAGCAGAACCAGGAAGAGGGCAAGCGTGAACGCCTCGGACTGTTGTTGTTGCGCAAAAAGTATCTTACTGAAGAAGATATCTATACCGCCCTGTCGCTCCAACTCTCCATCCCGTTCTTCAAGGAACTCGACACCTCTCGGTTGAATCTCGACCTAGTCAAGAAACTCCCCATCAACTTTGCAAAAAAATTCAAAATATTGCCACTCTGGGAACAGGACGGGGAACTGCTCGTGGCCGTGGACAACCCGCTCGACCCCTCTCCACTCGAGGATCTGCGCATGCTCCTCGACCTGGAGGTCCGGCCGGTCCTCGCCATGTCGACCACCATCATCGACGCCATCAACAAGATCTACGACCGGGTCACCAACACCGAACAGGTCATGGACCAACTCGATGGCGACGAGGTCGGGATCGACCTGGACGAGAGTCAGGACCTGATCGAAGCCGACGACGAGGCACCGATCATACGCTTGGTCAACACCATGATGTACCGGGCCGTGAAGGAAGGGGCCAGCGATATCCACATCGACCCCTTCGAGAAGGAGAGTCGCGTACGCTTCCGCATCGACGGTGTGCTCCACGAGGTCCTCCAACCTCCCAAGCGCTATCACAACAGCTTGGCCTCGCGCATCAAGATCATGGCCAAGCTGAACATCGCCGAAAAACGCCTGCCCCAGGATGGCAGGATCAAGATCAAGATCGCTGGCAAGGACATCGATATCCGGCTCTCGACCCTGCCCACGCCCCACGGCGAACGCGTGGTCATGCGTCTTCTGGACAAGAGCAACGTGGTCCGCACCCTCGATCAGCTCGGTTTCGGCGACCATGTCCTCGTGAAATTGCGCGAGAACATCACCAAACCACATGGTGTCCTGATCGTCTGCGGCCCTACCGGCAGCGGCAAGACCACCAGTCTCTATGCCTGTCTCAACGCCATTTACTCCCCCGAGAAGAACATTCTCACCGTCGAGGACCCGGTGGAGTACCAGCTCGACGGCATCGGGCAGATCGCGGTCAACGCCAAGATCAACCTCACCTTCGCCAACGTCCTGCGTTCCATCCTCCGGCAGGACCCCGACGTGATCATGATCGGCGAGATCCGCGATCCGGAGACGGCCGAGATCGCCATCCAGGCCTCCCTGACCGGCCACTTCGTCTTCAGCACCGTCCACACCAATGACAGCTACGGTGTGGTCACGAGGCTCGTCGACATGGGAATCGAACCCTTCCTGATCGCCTCCTCGCTGGTCGGCGTCCTGGCCCAACGCCTGATCCGTACCCTCTGCCCGAACTGCAAACGCGAGTACGAACCGGACAACGCCGAGCTGGCCATTCTCAACATCAACCGCAAAGACCTCATCGGCGGCAACCTCTGGAAGGCGGTAGGCTGTCCGCAGTGCCAGGGGCTCGGCTACAAAGGCCGCATGGGCATCCACGAGTTCCTGCCGATTGACGACGATCTACGCACCGTGATACTCAAGGGTAGCGATTCCGTGATCCTCAAGCGCGTCGCCGTGTCCCGAGGGATGAAAACCCTGCGCGAGGACGGAGCGATGAAGGTCGTCAAGGGTTTCTCCACCATCGAAGAAGTGCTCAAGGTCACCCAGGTGGACAGCACCATCGAATGAGTATCACGAGGAGCTGAGGGAGGGCTGTCCAGACCATGCCGGTTTTCGCTTACAAGGGCCTGACCGCGGCGGGAAAATCGACAAGCGGGTTGATCGATGCCGATTCTCTGGCTTCGGCCAAGACCAAGCTGCGGAAGGACAACATCTTCCCGACCGAGCTCAGGGAAAGCAGTCAGGAAGCCCAGGGCCAGGGACTTAAAAGGGAGTTCCATTTCTCGTCGTTCCTGAACAAGGTCAAACCCAAAGAACTCTCCGACATGACCAGGTTGCTCGCCACCCTGGTCGGAGCCAATGTCCCCCTGGTTGAGAGCCTCTCCGCCATCGTCCTACAACTCGAGAACCCGCGGCTCAAGACCGTGGTCACCGCGCTCAAGGACAGCGTCAACGAGGGCAGCTCGCTGGGCCAAGCCATGGAGGCCCATCCCGACTGTTTTTCCAACCTGTTCGTGAACATGGTCAAAGCCGGCGAGGCCTCGGGTACCCTGGAACTCGTCCTCAACCAGTTGGCGGATTTCACCGAGAAACAAGTCGCCCTCGCGAGCAAGGTCAAAAGTACCCTGGCCTACCCGGTGGTCATGCTGATCATTTCCCTGCTCGTCCTGGCCATCCTCTTCATCTTCGTCATTCCGAAGATCACGGCCATTTACGCCGGAATGAAATCCGCGCTGCCCCTGCCCACGATGATCCTCCTGGGCGTGAGCAGTATCTTCGTCAACTACTGGTGGGCGATGATCCTCCTGATCGCCGGCGCGGTCCACCTGTTCCGCCGTTGGGTGCAAAAGCCCAAGGGCCGCCGTACCTTCGACGCCTTCAAGCTCAAACTCCCGGTCTTCGGCAAGGTCTTCCGCCTCGTCGCGCTCTCCCGCTTCACGGGCACCTTGGCCACCTTGCTCAACGGTGGCGTACCCTTGCTGCAAGCCCTGCACATCGTGCGTAACCTGCTCGACAACGTCATCCTCCGCGAGGCCGTTGAGCGGGCCAGCGAGGCCGTCTCCGAGGGAGCGAACCTGGCTGATCCCCTGCGCGAGAGCGGCGAATTCCCGCCCGTCGTCGTCCAAATGATCGCCGTGGGCGAAAAGACTGGCCGTCTGGAAGAAATGCTCCAGAAGATCAGTCATTCGTATGACCAACAGACCGACAGCACGATCTCGACGTTGACCTCGGTACTCGAGCCTCTCATGATCGTGTTCATGGGCGGCACGGTCGGTTTCGTGGTCATTTCGGTCCTGTTGCCTATCTTCAACCTCAACCAGATGGCGCATTGACCTACACCCAGGAAGGAGAAACCCATGAGACGGACCCTACTCGCCACCCGCACCGCCATGACCCTGATCGAATTGATGATCGTCATTGTAATCTTGGGACTGATCTCGGGCATCATCGGCGTCAAAGTCTTCCAGTCGCTCGACGAGGCCAAGCTGCAGACCGCCAAGACCCAGGTCCAATCCATCATCGGTGCGCTCAACCAGTACAAGCTCAAGTGCAACCTTTACCCCACCACCGAACAAGGCCTTTTGGCCCTGATCGAACCTCCCGGCTCGGGGAAAACCTGCAAACGGTACCCCGAGGGTGGTTTCCTGGACGGCAAGACGGTACCCATCGATCCCTGGGACAACGAATACCAATTCACCAGTCCCGGTACCAACAACCCCAATGGCGTAGACGTATGGTCCATGGGTCCGGACATGGAGAACGGTACGGGCGACGACATCGGTAACTGGACCAAGGCCGAGGAGAGCGCCGAGTGAGCACTCTGCATTTTCTCGTCTCGGTCTGACCGCGATGCGCCACCCCCTCCCGGTCCGCGCCTCTCACGGCTTCACCCTGATCGAGCTGATGGTCACCATCCTGGTGCTCGGTCTGCTCGCCGGGCTGGTCATGCCCCGGCTGTTGGAAATGAGTGAGTTCTACCTCGACAAGGCGGCCCGCGAGTTGGCCGGGAACGTCCAGTACACCTTCAACCGGGCCGTGATGAAGAAACAGACCTATGTCCTGCAGTTCGATCTCGATGCCGGCATCTACCGGCTCTTCGTCTGTGTGGACGAACCGCTGCTCATGACTGTCGAGGAAAAATCGGCCCTCGATTCCCCGAGCGCCTTCCCCGACAAGGCCCAAGAAGATGACCCGAACAAACTCGACCTGACCGTGAAGTTCGGGGACGTCGAGGACGAACTCAACATCCGCGGTGATTGCAGGCTCGACGACGAGACCGACGGCGCCGAATTCCACCTGCCGGAAACCGTTTCGTTCAAAGCCCTCAAGCTCCAACACCGCGAACAGCTCGTCGAGGGCGGCCGGGACGTGGCGGTCTTCTTCCCCAGCGGCTTCATGACCGCCCTGACGGTCTACCTCGTCGACGCGAACGAGGACGGTTCGACCATCGAGTTCAACCAGCTCACCGCCGCCTTCACCATCAAAGACGACCTCGAGGACCTCGATGGAGGCGAGCGGGAATGATCCTCTCCACCCCTAGAAAAGCACCTCCACGAGAAGGTTTTTCCATCCTGGAGGTCTTCGTCGCCATGGCTATCCTGGCGATCAGCATGGTCGCCCTGCTCAGCAGCCAGACCCAGGCCATCCGGCTGCACGACTCTTCGCGGAACCTCTCCATTGCCACAGGTCTCGCCAGACAAAAAATGGCGGAACTGGTACTCATGCTCAAGGGCAAATCCTTCGGAGAAATCCCGGAAGAGAAGAAGGGCGACTTCGGCGACAAAGAATTCACGGGCTACACCTGGGTCATGACCTTCAAAGAAGACGACGAATACGCCAAGCTCGGCGGCATGCTGGATTGCGCGAAAAGCATGGACAAGGTCAACGACGACTATTCTTCCATGATCTGCGGCCAGATCCAGAGCATGGGTCTCGACGGCAAGGCCATTGCCGAGACCTTGACCAAGGGCGTGCGCCGGTTGACCCTGACCGTGACCTGGGACACCGGCTTCGATGACGGAGAACTCACTGTATGGACACACTATTTTGATGAGACCATGCAACTCCCCGGCGTTACCGGTGGTGGCGGCGGAGGTGGAGGAGGTAGCGAAGGGGCCGATCAATCGGGCAAGCCGAGCAAGCAGGGGGGGGATGAGGAATGAGGTCCTATCGCAACACCCCTCCTACGATCAGCACGACCGGCTTTACCCTGATCGAGGTGGTCATCGCCGTGGGTCTTCTGGCGATCATCTCCACCATGATCTTCCAGAGCCTCTCCCAGACCTTCACCACAAGGGACATGCTCGATCGCAGCCAGACCAGTCTCCACGGTGCAAGGGTAGCAATCCAGAGGCTCTCCGACGACTTGGCCTCGACCTTCTTGTCTCCCTATAAGATCAAGGGTTACACCGACGAAAAACAACCGACCAGGTTCCTCGGCAAGGCCAAGGAACTGACCCTCACCTCGATGACCCACCTCCGCCTCTTCCGTAATGTCCGCGAGAGCGATCAGAGCGAACTCACCTACCTCCTCGAGGACGACCCGAAGGCAGGCCGACAGAACCTGGTGCGCAAGGAGTACAAACGCATCGAGATCGAAAGAGCCGCCGACCAGGAACCGGTCTCCCTGGTCCTGGTCGAAGGCGTGCACGACTTCAAGCTGCGTTACTGCAACGGCGAGAAAGGCGAGTGGACCGAGGAGTGGGACACCACCAAGTCGGATTTCAAAGATAAACTTCCCCTGGCCGTGGAGGTCAGCATCGTGGTCAATCCCGACCCAGAGAACGATAAACCCTTGGAGGACGACCTCTTCACCCTCAAGACCATAGCCTTCATCGAACGCCTGTTCGAGCAGGCTCGCAGCGGCAACCAGAAACTGACCGGGTGCAGCGATGAAAAGCTGTTCTGAGCGCAGCCAATGCCGGCCCGGCGGCCGCGAAGGTGTGGCCATCGTCCTGGTCCTGTCCGTGATCGCGGTCATGACCATCGTGGTGGTCGAACTGAGCTTCACCACCCGGATCTCCAGCGAAATCGCCATGAACCAGCGCGATGAACTCAAGGCCCTGTACCTCGCGAAGGCGGGCTACCAATACTCCAAGATCATCTTGACCATCGACAACTCCCTCCAGTCCCAGATCAAGAAAACCACCGAAAACCTGCCCGAGGGAACTCCCGCCCTCGGCTTCCACCTCTGGGACTACTTCCCGGTCTCCTATCCACCCGAGGTCATCGCCCTCCTGGACATGGCCAAATCCATGCAGGGCGGGGAGGAGGGAGAACAAACGGCCGCTACCCCGAGCGAGGGGAGCGGGGTCGAGAGTGACGGCAGCTCCGACCAGGCCTGGGACCAAGAAGAATACTACGACGTCGAGATCAAGAGCGAGAGTTGCAAGATCAACCTCAATTCCCTAGCCGAGGAGAAACAGAAGGACCTGCAGAAATCCGGCATCTTCAAACTCCTGGTCAACCTGCTCTCCCTGGAGGAATACCTGGAGTTCTTCAAGGACAATTACAACCTGCGCGAGGACTTGATCTACGCGATCAAGGATTGGGTCGACGAGGACTCCATGGGCAGCAACCCGAGGGCCGGCATGGACGAGAACACGCCCTATCAGAGCCGGGCGGATCGCTACAGGGTCAAGAATGCGCCCTTCGACAGCTTCGAGGAGATCTTTTTAGTTGAAGGTATGTCGTACAAGCTCTACGCTGAGATCTTTGAGAAGTACACCACGGTTTACGGCGACAAGGACAATAAGATCAACATCGCCTGCAACCACGGGCCGATCGTCAAGGCCATCCTCGACCAATCGGTTCAGTACGACAAGGATGAGCTGCTCAAGGCCTTGGAAGAACGAGGTGGTTTCGATTCGCCCAAGGACCTGGAAGAAAAGCTCAAGGAGATTACGGGCGTGAAAACCCCCATCGACGCGGACATCAAGGGCCTGCTCACGGCCGAGGATACCAAGTACCGGGTGGTTTCCACCGGCACCGTCGGTCAGGTCTCGAAAGTACTCACCACCGTGGTCCAACGTGGGTCTTCGGCCGGTGAGCAGGTCAAGCTGTTGTACTGGAGGGTGCAGTAATGCAGACCATCATCGGGCTCGACTTCGGGTCGCACTCCCTCAAGGCAACCCTGACCCGCAGCACCTTCCGTTCCTTCGAACTGCTCGGTTTCTTCGAGCAACCCTACGCCAAGGGAGCCGAGGCTACTCCCTTCGATGACGATCTTTCGCCGGTCCGCGAAGCTCTCGAACGGCTTTTCTCCGAACACGACTTGCCCCGTGATGCCCTGTTCGCCTGCGCCGTACCGGCCGCGAAGGTCTCGACCAAGGTCCTATTCCTGCCCTTCAAGGATCGCAAGAAAATCGTCCAGGCCCTGCCCTTCGAGTTGGAGAACTTCATCCCCTTCGAACTGAGCGAGATCGTCTACGACTTCCAGGTCATCGAGACGACGGAGACGGGGGTCAAGCTGCTGGTCTGCCTGCTCAAACGCGATCTGTTGCTGCGGCTGCTCGAGTTGCTCGGCTCCTTCGGCATCGATCCAAAGTTCGTCACCGTCGATGTCTTCGCCCTGGCGAACCTGACGAGCCTCAACCTAGCCGAGCACCAAGGCACCTACGCGGTGGTCGATCTTGGGCATAGCACCACCAAGATGTGCGTACTTAACGGGGACACGCTCCAACTCGGGCGCAGCGTCGCGGTCGGCGGCCGCAAGCTGACCCGCTTGCTCCGGGACAAACTCGATCTCTCTCCCGAGGACGCGCTTGCCATCAAGCACGAGCGCGGAGAGATCGCGACCGAAGAAGTGCAGGGCGATGACCGCCGCATTATCATTGAGGTTCTGCGACCGGGCGTCGAAGCCATGTGTACCGAGATCAGCAAGCTACTGCGCACCTACGAAGGCGGTGAAGGCAAGAAGATCGAGGAATTGTATCTGTGCGGCGGCACGTACATGTTGCGGGGGCTGCCCCAGTTCCTGTCCCAACACCTCGGCATCAAGTGTTATCCCCTCAAATATCTCGAAGGGGATTTCAATAAGATCTCCCGGGTCCACGGCAAGGGAAGCGTACTGGCTCAATCGCTCGGCATCGCGCTCTCGACCGAAAGTTCCCGCCGCCGTAACCAGATCAATTTCCGGAAGGGAGAATTCAACTACAAGAAAGATCTCGGCGAGATCAAGCCGATGATCCTCAAATACGCGGTCATGGCCGTCGTACTCTTGCTCTTGGGCTTCATCAACTTGTACTCCAAGTACACCATCCTGGCCAGCAACGACGAGAAGATCACGACCGAGGTCGTCGCCGTTTTCCGGGACACCCTGCCGGCAGCCTCGGTCAACGCCAAGAACCTGACCAAGACCACCGCGGTGCTCAAATCCAAAATTACCGAGAACAAGGCCCGCATCGAGGCCTTGCAGATCGGTTCCCTTACCGCCTTGGACCTCCTGCGAGAAATCTCCGCGCACGTACCGAATGATGTCACCGTGGACGTCAAGGAACTCGATATCGACCTCAATCGCATCACCATGAAGGGCGAGACCAACTCGATCTCCTCGGTCGACGCCATCGTGGCCTCCCTGAAAACCTTCGAAGCCTTCTCCAAGGTCGACAAAGGGGAAATCAAGGACGGCTTCAAACCGGGATGGAAACGTTTCATCCTGACCATCACCGTGAACCGGGAGAGTTGAGGGAACCATGGAACGCTTCTTGGGTTTGCTCAAGGCCTACTTCGACCGCCTGGACGAACGGCAGAAGCTGATCGCCGTCGTGGCAGTCTGCGGTTCGCTCCTGCTGATCCTCCTGCTCGTCTTTGCAACGCTGACCAGCTCTATCGGCGACATGGAAAAACGTATCAAACGCAACGAGGACCTGCTCGGTGAAGTCGCCAAGCTGCGTCAGGACTATCGCAAGACCAGTAGCACGGTCGAGAGGATCAAATCCCTACTGGTCGGAGAGGGTGACCAGATCTTGACTACCTATCTCGAGAAAACTGCCAAGGACATCGGTTTGAACATCGAATCCATCAAACAGATGTCCGGTCCGCCCAACGACCTCTTCGTCGAGAGCGTGGTCGAGGTCCACATCGAGAAGATCACGCTCAAGGAATTGGTCGATTTCCTGTTCCGCATCGAGAGTCACACGAAACTGATGAAAGTCACCAACCTCAAGATACGGCCAAAGTTCGTCGACCCCTCCCAGCTCAACGTGAACTTCCGGGTATCGTCCTTCGCGGAGAAGAGCAGCTCATGAGCGACCACGAACAACCAAGGACCGTCCCACACCCGGGCGAAGAGCCCGCAACTCGAGCCCCCCTGCAAACCGAGGCGGGGACCAAGGGGCGCTACCTCGCCCTCTTCAAATACACCTCCTTCACCCTGTTCATGCTCCTCGTCTTCCTCTACCTGACCTTTCCCTTCCAGCATCTCGGCGGCATGCTGCGCAAAGAGGTCAGGAAGAAGACCGCTTGGGATCTGACGATAGCCGACCTCGATTCCCACCTCTTCACCGGCCTCGAGGTTTCCAAGCTGACGCTCGCCGATACCAAGAAAGGTGGGCAACTCCGCCCGCTGCTCGACCTGGGGCCTACCACGATCTGGATCAACCCCCTGACTATGCTCTGGGGAAAAACCTCGATCTCCCTCGACACCACTGCCGGCAAGGGCGGTATGTCCGGCACCATCGGGCTGCACGGCAGCTCGATCGACCTCGACCTCGTGCTCGAGAATCTCGATCTCGTGCATCTCCCGATCGTGGGCTCCTTCCTGGACAAGAACTTCACCGGCAAGCTCGCCGGGTCTGTCGAGGTGAGCCTGGACAAAGAGCACCTGGACTCGACCAGCGGCATGGTCCACCTCCAGGGCAAGGAAGTAACCCTGGACGAGAGCACCATCACCACCCAGATGGGTCCCTTGACCATGCCCAAGATGACCTTCGCCACCGTCGACATCAAGGTCTTCGCAAGCGATGGATCAATACAGTTCAAAGAGTTCAGCTTCAACGGAGAGGACCTGACCTTGATCGTCACGGGCAAGATCGAACTCAAACGGCAGTGGCAATCGAGCAAGGTGACCCTCGACCTCAAACTCAAACTCGGCGAAGTCCTCGCTTCCAAGTACGACATCATCTTCCAGCAAACGCCGAAGAGCGAGGGTTTCTACCACCTCGACTTGGTCGGTTCTCTGGGCAATCCCCGCTGCCCTCAACTCGGTTTCTGACCAATTCGAGT
>MGSU01000109.1 GCA_001799195.1 Deltaproteobacteria bacterium RIFOXYA12_FULL_61_11
TAACAGACGAACCCGCCGGGGCTTACTGTTCCGAGGGCGGAGAGAAGATCGAGGTTGGTACGGATGACGACGGCGATCTGTCGCTCGACCTGTCCGAGATCGACCAGACCCGCTATATCTGTGACGGGGCGACCGGAGCGGTTGGAGCGACCGGCGCGACCGGAGCCACGGGTGCCACCGGGGCAACGGGAGCCACAGGGGCGGCCGGAGCCGATGGGGCTGACGGAACCGACGGATATTCTTCGCTGATCGTGGTAACAGACGAGCCTGCCGGAGCTTACTGTTCCGAGGGCGGAGAGAAGATCGAGGTTGGTACGGATGACGACGGCGATTTGTCGCTGGACCTGTCCGAGATCGACCAGACCCGGTACGTGTGTGACGGCTCGACAGGGGCCACCGGTGCCCAGGGCGAGGACGGCCACGCCTCGCTGATCGTGATCAGCAACGAGTCCGCGGGCGGCAACTGCACCGCGGGCGGAGAGAAGATCGAGGTCGGGGTGGACGACGACGACGACCTGTCGCTCGACCTGTCCGAGATCGACCAGACGCGGTACGTGTGTGACGGCGCTACGGGTGCCACCGGCGCAACGGGTGCCACCTATCTTATTGTACAGACTACTGTGACGGCGGATGCCAATTGCAGTGGACGAGATGGCATCCGGGTCCAGTCGGGTTTGGATGATAACGGCGATGTTTCCCTGGATCTCTCCACCGAGGTCGACCAGACCAGTTATCTGTGCGACGGGGCCACGGGCGCGACGGGCTCGACCGGAGCTACCGGGCACCAGGCGTTGATCGTCTCCTCGAACGAGTCGGCCGGGAGCAACTGTTTCCACGGCGGTATCCGGATCGACAGTGGAGTCGACGACGGTTCGCCCTCGGGCACGGCCGACAACGGCTTGCTCGAGAACGGCGAGATCGACAATACCGACTATCTCTGCGATTACCCGAGCGCGCCGAAGGTGACGGCTCCGACGCTGCGACAGGTCGACCTCTACGACGAGTACGTGGCCGACGTCACCGCGGACGACCCCAACGACGCGACCTTGTACTACAGCCTACTCGAGGGTCCCGAAGGCATGGAACTCTCGATGACCACCGGTCGCATCACCTGGTGGCCGAGTGAGCCGGGAACCTACCCGGTCGCGGTCATGGCCTTCAACCTCAGTAACGGCTCCGACTATGCGGCCTTCGAGGTGACCGTCCTCCGCGGCGGCACCTACTGGACCGAACTCGGTGACCTTGGTAGCTCAGGCGAAGCCCGCTCCGGTGCAGGGATGGCGGTCATGGATGGGTACCTTTTCCTCGTCGGAGGTCTCCAGTCGGGTAGCGGCCCGCTCGACGACGTGTTGCGTACCTCCGATGGCAATGCGTGGACCGAAGCGACCTCCAGCGGTGGTTTCGGGGCGAGGTCGGGACATGGGCTGGTCTCCTACGGCAACATTCTGTATGTCGTCGGTGGTCTGACCGCGACCGACGTTACCCCAGACGTCTGGGAATCAAGTGACGGCGCATACTGGTACGTCACGACCTCGGACGCCGGTTTTACAGCGCGGCAGCAACACTCCCTGGTCGTCCACGACGACCTCATGTACCTCCTAGCCGGACGCGACGGCACCGACGATGCTACGGTGCTCGCTGACGTGTGGTCGTGGAATGGCACCGGCTCCTGGACGGAAGTGACCGACGACGCCAGCTTCTCAGCCAGGTCCGGGCAACAGACCGTGGTCCACGATGGCTTGATGTGGGTCCTCGGTGGGCAAGCTCAGGACGGCACTCCGCTGGGGGACGTGTGGTACTCGGACGACGGGTTGGCCTGGTTCGAAGCTACCTCGGATGCGAACTGGCCGGCGCGGTACAGACACAGTGCTGTATCCTACGATGGCTTGCTGTGGGTCTTCGGCGGCGAGGATGGCACTACGGTCTACGAGGACGTCTGGTACTCCGAAGACGGCACGACCTGGAACGAACTCAGCGGCGGTATCAGCTTCGGCGCCCGCACCAGGGCTTCGGCAGAAGTGTACAATGGGCAGATACTACTTGCCGCTGGTCTCGATGATACCAGCAGCGACCTCTGGGATGTTCATACCAGTGGAGTGCAGCAGAACTGGACCGAGCTTACCTCGGCCCCGGGCTTCACAGCACGGTTCGATTTCGGAGCTACGGTCTTCCGCAACAAACTGTGGGTAGCCGGTGGATCGATGATTAGTACGACAGCCAAGGATGTATGGAACTCGAGCGACGGGATCACCTGGTACCAGGTACATGCCGATGCCGAGTTCAGCTACCGCGCTGCTCATACACTCACCGCCTTCAAGGACCGGTTATGGTTGATCGGTGGATACTACCTGACCACCAATCTCGACGATATCTGGTATTCCGGTGACGGGAGGGTGTGGAAACAGGCCGAAGCAGACGCACCGTTCGGTGTACGGCTGGGCCATGCGGCCGTGGCGTACGACGACAAGCTCTGGGTGATAGGCGGGGCTATCAGCGATGCCGACGAGACTTCGGACGTCTGGTACTCGGCCGATGGCCTGAATTGGACCGAAGCCACCTCGGACGGCGGTTTCGGTCTCCGTATGGGTTCGATGGTGATCGTGCATGACGAAGCCATGGTGCTGATCGGCGACAACATCGATACCGGTGCGGTCGATGTCTGGTCCTCGACCGATGGTGTGAACTGGACTGTCCTCAACAGGAATCTCCCGACGGCAGCGTCTTTCTTTATGTCTGCAGCCTCGGACGGCACGTGGATCTACGTGGTGGGTGGTACCACCGGCGAGGTTAGCGTGGGGACTGTCTTGCGCAGTCGCGACGGGAGGACCTGGGAACACGTCAGTACCGGTACTACTGCCAGCACTCGGGATTGCGCAAACCTCCTCTCCACAGGACCAGGGAAGCTCTTCCTCATCGGCGGGATCGTCGATACCAGCCCGAGCGACAGCATCTGGAAACTCGGGTACGGCGAGGTCGAGTTGGGTGGCAGCCTGCCGGCGAACTGAGTGGAGGAGGACGGAGGTGATCAAGACGTTCCGCTGAGATCCATCGGTTCGCCTCCCGGGTTGAGGACAAGGTAGTAGTTGTCAGTGGACCAAGTCGGACAGTATTGCCCAGGCGAGAAGACCAGGCTCCCGTCCCTGATCCAGGCGATGGCGATCATGGGCACGGTGTCCTGTGCCATCCTACTCTACGAAATCGCCCTCACCCGGTTGTGTTCGATCAGGTTGTTCTTCCATTTCGCCTTCCTGATCCTCGGACATTGTATGCTCGGTCTCGGGGTGAGCAGTATCCTGGTAGGGGTATTCCAGCGCCGCATACTCGCCGAGGTCCTGCAGTGGTTGCAGTTCCTCCTGCTCGCTTTTTCTGCCTCGTTCCTGCTCGTCCATCCGCTGCTCTCCGGAATGGAGTTGACGAAGGTGCAACTCCTCCAGCCGGATCTCGGTTCTCTCCTGGCCTTCCTCCTCTTCAATGTGGTGGCCATGCTCCCCTTTTTCCTGGGAGGGGGCGTACTGGCCCTCGTCATGCAATGCAGGGTGCGCGAAGTCCATGTTCTCTATGGGGTCGATCTCCTTGCGGCCGCAGCCGGTTGTGCGCTGGCTCCCCTCCTCTTGCCCCTTATTGGAGTTGGTGGATTGGTTGCTGTAGCGAGCACCCTGGGCGCTATCGCGCTGCTCGCAAGTCTCGACTGGTCTGTTTGGAGCATGAAGGTGCTGGGCGCACTGCTCTTGGTAGTCATCGGTGGGGTGTGCATCCCCCAACTCGATCACTGGTATCCCGTGCGGGCCAAGAAGGTCTTGAACCTCACCCGGGATGCCAGCTTGCCCATCGAGAGCCACCGCGTCTATTCCCGCTGGAGTACCCAGAGCAGGGTCGATGTCATCGAGGTGGATGAGTCCAAACGCTTCATGTTCTGCCGTGGAGCCCACACTCTGGGAATACCTTTGCCGGATCAACGCTACATTCTTCAAGACGGCGCGGCGGGGAGCCTTCTCCTCGACTTCAGCCGCCATCCCGAGGCCTTGGAACTGGTGGAACGCTCTGCTTACAGCGCCGCCTTCGCGTTGGTACAACGGCCGCGGGTCCTGATCCTCGGCGTTGGAGGGGGGTGCGACCTCTGGGCCGCCCGACAGGCTGGAGCCTCGGTGATCAAAGGCTTGGAACTCAATGCCCAGGTACTCGAACTCCACCGGGGGATCTTGTGGGAATTCTCGAAGCGCTTGCTCGAAGACCCGCGGGTCGAGCTCGTGCAAACCGACGCGCGCAGTGTCTTGATGCGCGAGGAAAGCCGTTACGATGTCATTCAGATGACCGGAACCGATACCTGGACAGCTCTGACCTCGGGTTCGTATGTGTTGGCGGAGAATTATCTCTACACGGTGGAAGCGATGAGAGCGATGGTCGGCCTGCTCGACGCCGGGGGGATCCTCTCCATCACCAGGTTCGCCAGGGACATGGAGGGGCTGCGTTTGCTCGCTCTCTTGGACGCGGCCTTGGAAGGGTCGACGCAGGATTTTGCCCGCTCCCTCGTCTGTTTCGTCCATCCTGGGGCCTTGTTGACCGTACTCTATCGTCGAGGGGGGTTCTCGGCGGCGGACGTGGAGGTCCTGGATTCTTTCTTCAGGCGGAACGGTTTCGGACGGCTCTACGCACCCGGAGGGCGGAAACCTGCGAACACGGTGCTGGAACGCTTCATCCTCGCACCCGACAAAGAAGGGTTTATTGCGGCGTATCCGCGGGATATCTCTCCCACCACCGATGACCGCCCCTATTTCTTCACCTTCGACACCTGGAAGCAAGGGTTGGCCGCTCTGTTCCGGGTCGATGAACCGGTCTTCGTATCCCAGGGCAATCCCATGTTCGTCCTGACCCAGGCCGGTCTCGTCCTGCTGTTCTCGGCGCTCTTCATCTTCCTTCCGTTCTCCTTGCATCGTCGAAAGATCCACCGGACACGCATCAGCCTGGGGCGGACCCTGGGGATCTTCGCCGGTATTGGTCTGGGGTACATGCTCGTGGAGCTCTCCCTGATCCAGAAATTGGTGCTCTTGCTCGGCCATCCCGGCTATTCCTTGAGTGTGACTCTTGGCGGGCTGCTGGCCTCCTCCGGTCTTGGCTGCCTGGTCACCCGAGGCTGGATTGCGACTCCGAGGAAGACCTGGCTACTCCTTGCGGCAATCGTGTCGGCCCTCGGTATGTTCGTGATCTTGGATGGACCGCTCGTCGCCTCGGCCATTGCTCTGCCAACTCCCGTCCGGCTGCTCGTGGCGTTCGTCGCAGTGTTCCCCCTGGGAGCCTTGCTTGGAGTGCCCTTTGCCTATGCCATCAATGCGTTGAGTGCCCGAGACCCCTTCTTGCTGCCGTGGGCCTGGGCCATCAATATCAGCGCCTCAGTCCTCGGGACGGTCCTTGCTGCGATGCTGTCCATGGCCCAAGGGTTCGACGCGGTCTTCCTGGCAGCCGGCCTCTCCTATGGTCTTGCCTTGGCGGTCCTTGCCGGTACCTTGTCCCGGGAACAAGCCCTGGTTCGGTAGGGTTACTCAAGGCCTTGGGGCAAGTTCATCGCCGTCGGGAACGAATTCCAAGAGGTCGTGGAAGGGGAGGAACTGGTGGTGCTTCACCAGGCGATACCCCGCGTGCCGCAGTTCCACCTGCACCTGGACGGGGGTGGGATTGAGGATGTGGGTCCAGGCGAACTGCAGACGGCGCAGATGGGGTCGGAAAAAGTGTTCAAGAATGAGGAAGTTCAGCCACTTGAGATTTTCGAGTTCAAAAGGGGTGAGCTGTTCGCGTGATTTTTCGAGCACCGCCCCGTTGCTGAGCAGGAAATAGAGGTGCCGGGCGAGATAGCGGTTCCAGGGCGCCATGGCCTGGATTATTGACGAGGCGCTGTGGTGTTGGAGGTCCGCCCAGCGATTGAAAACTTGGAAGAAACTCGGATCGGAAAGGAGGTCGTTCAGGAGAACGAGGAGGAGCGGTCGGGTTTGCTCGTAGAGGGGATAGTCACCTCGTACGACGCGCGGGTCGGTGAGCAGGGCCTTCAACGCTGGCTGCGACCGGAGGAGAATGGGGTTGGAGGACGGAGTCGTGCCGAGGGTGTCCAAGATGGCCTTTGGTTCTGGGAGGTTGAGTTCGGTGAGGGAAGGTCGGAGATGGCCATTGAGGATGAACAGCCTGGCTCCCGGAGCGAATTGCGGTTTGAGCTTGCGGAAGAAGTCGATCGGATCGACGAGGTTCTCATACACCTCTCCGAGGAAGACGAGATCGAACCGATGTGTGGTGTAGAAGGGATCGAGACCGTCGGTTCGAACGAGGACCGGATGGATGCCTTCGAGGCCTCGTCGCTTCGCGCGCTGCTCGAGCAGGTTCAGACTCGTGGCATTGACGTCGGTGGCATGGATCGTCACCTGCCCCTTCATGAGTTCAGCCATGGCGAGGGCGAAGTGGCCGAAACCGGTCCCGAGGTCCACGATCGTCATGCCCGGGCGCAACGCCAAGGTCGTGAGGATGCGATCGGTGGCGAGGGCTTCGAGACGCGCCGGCATCTCGACCTGATAGTCGATGTCACTGGGAGGGATGAGGGTGTAGTCGATCGGGGCAGGACGAGGGGGCGGGAGTTGGGCGTGAAGGGGGGGGACAGCCCAGGTCGAGCAGACCAGTAGCAAGGCGATGATGGTATTGCTCGGTACGGGGTTGTAGGGGGACATGGACCGCAGCGCAGGCATTGACCTTTGGAGATCATAGCCCAATCAGGGAGGGGATCAAGGGAGAGCGTTGGCCGTGGCGCGCTTGACCCCTGCTCTTCCATTGTATACCTTTGAGCTTGTTCGCACTCTTTCAATTTCCTCCGAGGTCTCGTGAACGAGGGGATTGCCGATTTCGTGGGACGTGCGCGGGAATACGTGGCCCTGTACGAACACTTCCAGAACCTTGGCATGATCTGTAGGCAAGGCGATTTCTTCCCCGGCATCGCCTATCCCCCGGTGACCATGTATCCGCCGATCGACCCTGACACCCTACTCGAAGGGTACTGTCCGCCTCGGGACGGCGCGTTCGATCTCTATCTCCATGTGCCCTTCTGTGATCGATGCTGCACCTATTGTCATTATCCGGTGCAGGTCCGTCCCGACGAGGCCGCGATCTCTGCCATGCTGGAGGCACTCGTCGGGGAACTCGACCTGTATCTGCGGCGTTTCGCGCTCGGCAGATTGAAGGTGCGTTCCATACTGTTGGGAGGAGGGACCCCAACCTATCTGCAACCGGCCGTACTCGACCATTTCCTCGGACAGGTGGCTTCTCGGATCGATACGACTGCGGGTACGCAATTCAACGTCGATCTCGATCCGCAGACCATGCTTGGGACGATCGGAGCAGAGCGTTTAAGCGTTCTCGCCGCTCATGGTGTGGATCGACTCACCATCGGCATCAACTCCTTCGACGACCGCATCTTGGCCCACATGAACAGGCCCCACGATGCCGCGGAAGCCGTTATCGCTATCCGACGGGCACAAGAGGTTGGATTCCAACTCGATATCGAATTCATCTTCGGCTATCCTCACCAGACGCTGGAGAGTTGGACCGACACCATGATGCAGGCCATAGCCCTGCAACCGGAGGAGATCCAGATCTACCGGTTGAAGGTGAAACCCTATGGCGACCGCACGGGGACCATTACTCGTATGATCGAGCGCAAGCAGATCGTCCAACCCGAATGGCAACAGGCCATCCTCATGAAACGTTGTGCCCATCTCCTCTTCGAGGCGGATGGCCGGGTCCAGACCTTGATACGTGTCTTCGCCAAGGATCCGAACATCTATTCCCGCTATGCGGAGAGCCTCGATTGCACGCTGCGCGACCTCCTCGCCCTCGGACCTACGGCGTTCAGCAGTTTCCCCGATCGCTTCTTCTTGAACTGCGGAGATTTCCGCACCTATATCGAACGCATTCGTTCGGGTTGTTTGGCCATCGACCGCGGTGTACTCCGCAATCGAGAACAACAGGTGCGATGGGCTCTCGCCTTGCCGTTGCGTTGCCGCTCCGTCCGCAGGGGGCCTTTCGAACGACAGACCGGGGTTGCCTTGGACCGCGTGTTCCCGCTGAAACTTCGACGACTCGAGGACCACGGGCTCCTCACCAGGGACGCGGAGGGGGTCGCGCTCACACCGAGGGGACGGTTCTTCGCCGACGAGATCGCGCTGCAGTTCTATCAGCCCCAGTTCCAACCGTTCCCGCGGGCCGACTACCGCGAGGGTCCCCTGAATCCTTACCACGATAGTGAACAGGCAGTAGTCGTCTGAGACGCACGGCCTCGCTCGTCATCCCGAGAGGATGCAGGTGGTCCCGACCAGGGCGAGCAGAGCGCCGCACCAGCAGCGAGAGGTGATGCGTTCCTGTAAAACGAGGCGTGCCAGGGGCAGGGCGAACACGGGTTCGAGAGCGCACAGCGTGGTGGCGAGCGAGGCGTCGAGATGCTTGAAGGCAATATGGTAGAGCCAGAAGCCACCGAGGGTCGAGAGCACGACGATCGGGAGTATGGCTTGCAGGAGGCGCAGGTCTGCAAGGGGAGAGAGCACGGGGCGGAGTTTCGAGCCGAGGGTCGCCCAGAGGAGAAGACCTGCCGTACCCGCGGCCATGCGGAGGAAGGTCGCTTGGAGGGGGAAAGCCTGTTCGAGGCCTTGTTTGGCCAACAAGGTAGCGGCCACCATGCAACCCATGGCCATGAGGCCGAGGGTGAGACCGCGGGTGGATCGCGCCTGTCCACCGCCGGAGTGAGCAGGAGAAGCAACCAGGTACACCCCGAGGAGTACCAGGGCGATCCCAAGGTATTCGAGGAGAGACGGACGTTCGGTGAACAGGAGCATGGCTAGGACGATGGTCAGTACCTGCCCGATGGTGGTCAGGAGGACCAAGACGTGCGCGTCGAGCAATCGCAAGGCAGCGAAGAAGAGGGTGTCTCCGAGGGAGATGCCGAGCAGCCCACTGAGCAGGAGTAGTCCGAGGGTCCGCGCTTCGAGCTCGCTCGGACCTGCGAACAGAAGCGCCCCCCCGAGCAGGATCACGCTCAGCAGGCTTTTAACCAGGTTCAGGGCGAGAGGTTGTATACGACCGGTCATTCGCTTGAAGAGAATGGTCGCCAAGGCCCAGGAGAAGGCCGTGCCCAGCGCGGCGAGGACTCCGAGGATCATGGGATGAGCCCGGAGACGGGCTGAGCTACCAGGATCTGGCCACGGCGAGAGGAGGGACGCCTTTCATCCCGAGGAATCTGTGGTACCATGGCGCGGCCAGTGGGGGTTGATCGCCAAGGGGATGCTCCGGCAGTTGCGTGGATAGGCAGGATATCATACAGGCCCTTCGTAGCAAGGGGCAGGAGCAGAAAGCCTTACACGCCAAGGCGTGTGCCGAGAGGGAACGGTTTTTTGGCAATCGAGTCGAGGTGCGTTCCGTCATCGAGTATGCCAGCGTCTGCCAGCGCAGGTGCCGTTATTGCGGGCTCTCCCAGGACATTCAAAATCCCCGCTTCGTCCTGACCTCCAAACAATTCCTCGTAGCGATGGACGACGTGGTCGAGCGCGGACGCAGGGTGGTCCTGGTGCAGAGCGGAGAGGTCACCAACCAGGGGTTTCGTGAGGAGTTGCTCGAGAACTTCGCGAGGGTGAGGGAGCGGCATCCCGAGGTTGAGTTGATGTGCGGTTTCGGGACCCAGGACCTCGACTTCTATCAACGGCTGAGAGCGTGCGGGGTCCAGCGCTATCTGCTCAAGTTCGAGACAAGCGACGAGCACCTCTATCAAGAGCTCAAACCCGACGACCAGCTCGAGCATCGCCTCGAACATCTCCAACTGCTCCGGGACGTGGGGTTCAAGGTGAGTTCCGGCAACATCACCGGCCTGCCCGGACAGAGTCCGGCCTTCATAGCCGACGATTTGTTGTTCTTGCGGGAACTCGCCGTACCCATGGGCAGCACCTCGCCCTTCATAGCCGGCGAGCACTGCGCTCTCGCCGGCTATCCCAATGCCGACCTGGATCTTACTCTCAATTGTCTCGCCCTGATGCGGCTCTTGTGCCCTACTATGCTCATACCTACGGTGAGTGCCCTCGAAATCGTATCACCCGGCGGCCTGGGACGGGGTTTACTGGCCGGGGCCAATGTCGTGACTATCCACGACGGGACCCCGCGACATCTCGAGGACCGGTACCGCATCTACAAGAAAGAACGCCATCTCCCCAGGAACGAGGTCCTCTCGACGGTTGCGGCCCTCGGGCTTCGAGGGTTGAACACTCCCTTGACCTGAAATCCTGGGTATGTACCGAGCAATGGTCGATTCCATTGCCTTCTCCTTCCCTCTCGTCTAGGCTCACGCGGTCCGGATGGAGAGAGTCGATCATGCAGCAACTCGTTCTCGAAACCCTCAGCTTCGTCCTGGGTTTGGTGGTCCTGGTCCTGGGGGCGGAGGCCCTGGTGCGAGGCGCTTCGACGGTGGCGCTCCGAGTAGGACTCCGACCGATCATCATCGGCGTGACCGTGGTTGCCTTCGGCACCTCGCTGCCGGAGCTGTTCGTCTCCCTGGTCGCGGTGCTGCGTGGGAGCAATGACCTCTCGCTGGGCAACGTGGTTGGCAGCAACACCGCCAATATCGCCCTGATTCTCGGGTTGGCAGCGGTGGTGCGACCAATCCCCTTCGATCGCAAGGAGTTAGTACCGCAGCTCGCGTTCCTGGTTGCGACCTCCCTGGGCTTTTACTTGCTCTGCCTGGACCGAGTCTTGGGCCTCGTCGATGGGCTCGTGCTGCTCTTTGCCTTCGGCGCCTTCACCTGGTACTGCGTGCGGGCAGCGGCTGTGGAGGTCCCCACTACCTCCGAGTCGAAAGATCGAGCGGTGGGAGGGTGGTTCAAACCCCTGGCCATGACCACCGGCGGTATTTGCTTGCTCCCCCTGGGGGCCCATTTCATGGTCACGGCGGCCGTGGCGGTCGGGCAACGGCTGGGGATCAGCGAAGCCGTTCTCGGCATTACCGTGGTGGCGGTGGGAACCTCGTTGCCCGAGCTGGCGACCTCGATGGTGGCTGCCTGGCGCAAGGAGGCCGCCATTTCCCTGGGCAACGTGGTCGGCAGCAATATTTTCAATGTGGTGTGTGTGCTCGGCCTCGTCGCCACGATCGGTGGGCTGATCGGCAAGCCGATGGACATCGCCCCCGTGTTCCTGGCAGAGGATGCGCCGATCATGCTTACCTTCACCGCAATCCTGATCCTGGCCGTGCTCTTCACCACGCGGCTGAGCCGTACCCTGGGGGTCTTCCTCCTTCTCGGATACCTCCTCTACAATCTCCATCTGTTTGGTCTCACGTTCTGATCGGGATTTTTTTGGGCAAAGGAGGTGCCAGTGGACCTCGACAGCATGACTCGCGAAGAGTTGGAAGCAGCCCTGCGGGAGCACGACCGCCGCTATTTCCAGGAATATGCTCCGACCATCAGCGACGAGGACTACGATCGCTTGGTCGAGCGCCTGCGCGCTCTTGCCCCGGAGAGCCCTTTGTTGGCCAGGATCGGCAGTGACCTTGGAACCGGCAGGTTCGCGGTCGAGCACGAACGGCCGATGTTGTCCCTGGACAAAGGGTATGACGACGCGACCTTCCTGCGTTGGCTCGAGCGGGTCGAGCGAGAGCTG
>MGSU01000110.1 GCA_001799195.1 Deltaproteobacteria bacterium RIFOXYA12_FULL_61_11
CTTCCGGCTTCCGGAGTTCCTCGGCCAGCGAAAAGTGGTCCTGAGCATGAGCGGGGGAGAACAACAGCCCCAGCACCAGACTCACGACTGATAGCAAGATTCGTCGCAGAACAATCGCTTGCATGAAAACCACCTTGGGAATCGGATAGGTCATTCTAGGCAGAGGCCCAGTCGAGAGCAAGGCGATTGTTTTCCACTGTCCCTTTCCCCCCCACTTCCCCCCTTTGCCTCTACAGACCATCACTGGAGGCATATCATGACCCCACTCGCTTCGCTCGTCGTCGTCTTTTCCCCCATGTTTCTGGCTGGGCTCGGTTGGCTGGGAGCCAAGGCCTGGGAACTCTTGAAGAAGAAGGTCAAGAACGAGACCCTCAAGTCGGTGCTGCTGCGCCTCGATTCCGTGGTGCTGACCGTGGTCAAGGGGTTGCAACAGACCGTGGTCGAGGACCTGAAGAAAGCCAGCGCCGACGGCAAGCTCAGTTCCGAGGAACGGCGCAGGCTCAAACAACAAGCCCTGGAAGAAGTGCACCGTGCGCTCGGCAGCCGGGGAGTGAAGGAACTGCGCGACCTGCTCGACCTGTGGGAGCACGACGTCGACAAGTTGATCGGCACCAAGGTCGAGGCCACGGTGTTCGATCTGAAGAAGGAAGTGGCCAGGCCTGAGCCGGTATCCGTCGACCATCAGCAGGCTGCCACCAGCGATCCCCCTGTTGTCTCCAGATGACCGACACCCTGCTCAAGGCATTGGTGCTTGGCACCCGCGTGCAGGACCCATCGAGCCTTGCCGCCGGCGAGGACCAGGCCTTCGCCTCGGCCGGGGCGCTCGTGCCGCCCTACGATCCAGAGGCGCTCTGCCGGGTTCTTGAGCACTCCAATGCCCTGCGCCAGAACGTCGATGCCTACGCCACCAACATCGACGGCTTTGGCCACCGTTTCGAGCCGGCCATCGACTTCGAGGCCGAGGACGCCGATCGCAAGGTGGCCGATTGCATCGCCCTTGAACGCCTCTCGGCCAGGGAACGCGGCGAGCTGCCGGCAGATGCATCGATAGAACCCAGTGCCGAGGAACTGGCCGCCCGCAAGGCCGAGCTGGTGCTCTTGGCCCGGGCCGAACGGGCCAAGTTGGAATCGTTTTTTGATTTTTGCTGTTTTGATCATTCCTTCGTCGATCTGCGCCGACGTACCCGCCAGGATTTAGAGGTCACCGGCAACGCTTTTTGGGAAATCCTGCGCAACGCCCGGGGCGAGCTCGCCCGCCTGGTCCACGTACCGTCCCTCTCGGTGCGGCTCTTGCCGCTCGACCCCGAGCCGGTCCTGGTGGAGGAGAAAGTAAAAACCTCGCCCGTGGCCCTGGAAACCATTTCGGCCCGACGGCGCCTGCGCCGTTATGTCCAACTCCAGGGGACGCAGCAGGTTTTTTTCAAATCTTTTGCCGATCCGCGCCTCGTTTCCAAGCAGAACGGCGAGCTGTTTTCCGACACCTCCTCCTTCCAACGGGCCCGGCCGAACGACTCTCCGGCCACCGAGCTCTTGCACTTCTCCATCCACTCGCCGCGTTCGCCCTACGGCGTGCCACGCTGGGTCGGCACCCTTCTCTCGGTCCTGGGCTCGCGTTCGGCCGAGGAGGTGAATTATTTGTATTTCGAAAACAAATCAGTCCCTCCCTTGGCCCTGTTGGTTTCCGGCGGCAAGCTGTCCGACACCTCGATCCCGCGCATCGAGCGCTTCATCGAGGAGAACCTCAAGGGTAAGGCGAATTTTCACAAGATTTTGATCCTCGAGGCTGAGGGGGGTGCGGGCGCGGGCGATCCGACCAGGGCCAAGATCGAGCTCAAGCCGCTGACCGAGGCCCAGCAACAAGACGCCCTGTTCCAGAGTTACGACGAGCGCAACAACGACAAGGTCGGCACCTCCTTTCGGCTGCCCAAGCTCCTGCGCGGCGAGAGCAAAGATTTCAACAAGTCCGTGGCCGAGGCCCAGCTCCGCTTTGCCGAGGACCAGGTCTTCCAGCCCGAACGGGACGAGTTCGACTTTTTGATGAATCGCCGGTTGCTGGCCGATCTGGGCATCCGCTTCTGGCGCTTCCGCTCCCAGACCCCGATCACCCGCGATCCGGAACGCCTCAGCAGCATGGTCGAGAAACTGGTCCGGGTCGGGGTGCTTACTCCGGAAGAAGGCCGATTGCTGGCCAGCGATATTTTCAATCGCGAGCTGCGCAAACTCTCGGATGACTGGGTCAAGCGACCCCTGACCTTGACTTTGGCCGGAATCCAAACGTCACAGACCGCGGTCGATGCCGGCTCGCACCGGGCCAACCTGCTCGGCGAGGCCCGATCGCTCTTGAACCTGCGCGACGAGCTCGCGGCCGAGGAACAGCGGCTCGCCACACGCCGCCTGGAGCTGGCCCGGCAGTACCTGAGACCGGAGGCCGAAAACCCTAGGGAGTATGACGATTCCAAGCCTCAGACCTCCAGCCTGTTTCCGCCGAGGAACGCTCGTGAGCATCCGGATGCGGCTGAGCAATAAACCACCCTGCCGCCTCGAGCGCGGCGAGCTACGCCGCATTCCCCTCAACCCTGCCTTTGGCCTGGTCGGTGTGCACCTCTGCTGCCCACGTTGTGGGTTCGTGACCGTGGCTCTCCGCGGCAGCAAAGGCTTGGAAATCAACGAGCACGAGGGGATTTGCTTTTCCCAGCCCGTGCGCTGCCTCTTCTGCAAAGTGCTGCTGCACCTCGACCACAACCATATGGAGCTCGAGGAAGATGACCACACCGTGCGCTCTCACTGACGAGACTCTGATCGCCCTGTCCCTGGATGCCGCGGACGATGTTCTCGCTTCCCTGCGGCTCGGCGTGGCCAAGGCGCTGGACCTTGGTACGGTCGAGGGTTTTGACCAAGCTATTGTGCATCTTGCCGGTCTTTTGCGCGGGAAGGCCGCGCTGTCGGACCAGGCCGCGGTCAAAGCGGCTCTGGAGGTTCTCGACGTTGAGTGGAAGACCACCACGGCCAAGCAGCGCAAAGGATTGATTGCCAGGGCGCTGGAGGCCGCGGGACGCCGGACCCGCACCGTGCCGGCTACGCTGCAGCCGGTGTTCGACAAGGCGGCCACCGAGGTGGTTCGCGGAGGAAGGGACGGGGTGCGCCGCGGGCAACGGCTCACTATTGCCATGGAGTTCAATGCGATCGACAAGAGAATTCTCCGTCACCTTCGCACCAGCCACCTCTTCTCCGTGCGGGACGAGTACGGCCGAAGGCACGAGGCGTTCGGCAAGACTGCCCGGCAGCTCGTGGCCGAGGGGCTGGAGCAAGGGCTTGGCCGCGACGATATTGCCACAACACTCGCCTCGGCCGCCGAGGGCGTGCTCGGCGCCAAGGGCTCCGCCTACTGGGAGGTGCTGGCCGGTTCGTTCGTGGCCCAGGGCCGGTCGTTTGCCCAGCTCTCGGCCTATGCCGAAGCCCGGATCGAACGCTATCGCATCGAGGCTATTCTGGACGAACGCACCACCGAGGTTTGCCGTTTTCTCGACGGCAAGACCTTTGCGGTCAGCAGCGGCCTACACCACTTCGAGCGGCTGGAAGCCGACCCCGAGCACCTGACCGACCTTGCTCCCTGGGTGCGAGAGCGCCTGGTCGATGGCCGCAAAGAGTTGTTCGTGGAACACCACAACGAACGTCTGGCCGTGGCCGAGGTGCTGCGCTCTGGTTTCGGCACTCGCGAGGACCGCGGCGAGTTCGGAAAAACCCTGTCTGAGCGAGAACTTGTTGATCTTGGCATCAGTTTCCCACCCTTTCACGGTTTGTGTAGAAGCTCAACAGTCGCCGAGGTCTAATTTTTTCGCCGTCCCTTTCTGCCCCTTCGCATGCTTTGCCTCTGTAGAGGGATTGTATGCGTGAGCAGCATGCACCGGATCGATCAGGTGCGCCGGCGATTGAGTTCGCTACGCCAGATACAGTGCCAATCGGCCAGCCTTCGTAAAGGTATTTGGGGCTCGCCCATGGGCAAGACCAGGCTCGCCGACCGCATCGCGGCCGAGCTCCCGGAGCACACCATCTACGTCGAGCCTTTTGCCGGTGGCGCCCAGGTGCTGTTTACCAAAAAGCCCTCAGAGGTGGAGGTCGTTTCCGACCTCGACCCCGAGATCGCCTTCGCCTTCAAGTTCGCCAAAAACCTCACGGCCGAACAGCTCGAACGGCTGCGCCGTAAGAAGTGGGTCGGCGACAAGGAACATTTCAAAAAGCTCGTCGACGCCGGAGTGCCCGAGGACGGCCTCGAGCGTTTTTATCGCTTCGCCTACCTCAGCCGGTTCTCGTTCAACAAGCTGCGGCGCGGGACCTTGCCGGAGGTCAACGTGGGCGCGGACTCGCACTTTATTGCCAAGCTGGAAAAATATGCGCCCAGGCTTTCCAAGGTCAAAGTCCGCTGCGCTGACTACGAAAAAGTCATCGACGAGTTCGACGGTCCCGACACCGTGTTCTTTCTCGATCCGCCCTATACCGGCTACAACGCCGACCGCACCTCGGGAACCGAGCACAAAGACTGGGATGAAAAACGCTTCGCCGCGGTGCTCCGGCGGATCAAAGGCAAGTTCCTCTGCACCTATGGCACACGTGGCTCGGCCGATCTTTTCAAGGGGTTTACGGTCCGCCGCTGGCGGCACACCTCGGGCGTCGGCACCTCGCAGGGGAATGGTCCGCGCCAGGGCGTGACCCTGGTTGCCACCAACTACAAACCCCAGGCTCCAGGCAGAAAGACCAAAGTATCCTCTCAGTCCCCAGTCTCCAGCCTGACCAAGACTATTTGGGGTTCGCCCGCGGGCAAGAAGCGCCTGGCAGAGCGCTTGGCCTCGCTGCTTCCGGCGCACGATACCTACGTCGAGCCCTTTGCCGGCAGTGCGGCAGTGCTCTTTGCCAAGGAACCGGCCAAGGTCGAGGTGCTCAATGATGCCGATCCCGAGATCGGCGAGGCATATCAGGTCATCAAACAGCTCAGCAGCGCAGAGCTTGCCCGACTGCGCACCATGGTCTGGACCGGCGACAAGACGACTTTTACACGGATCTTCGACTCCAAGCCCACGGGTAAGCTCGAGAAACTGCATCGCTTCCTCTACGTGGCACACTTCTCCTATGGAAAACTGCGCAGCCGCTCGTTCAGCCCGGCCAGCGACGGGGCCGAGGCCACCACTGTCGACCGGCTCGAGAAATTCAGCCCCCGGCTGAAACACGTCCGCATCCACAGCGGCGACTATGAAAAGGTGGTCAGAAAATACGACGGCAAGGCCACGGTCTTCTATCTCGATCCGCCGTACCCCGGTTACAACGTGGACGTCGGCGAGTCCGACTTTGACGAAGAGCGCTTTCTCAAAGTGCTCAAAGCGCTCAAGGGCAAGTTCTTGTTGACCTACGGCCCCCGCGGCACCCTGCCGGGCCGTTTTGAGAAAGAGGGTTTTAAGGTCAAAAGGATCCGCCCGAGCAGGACCATCGGCTCGATGCGCGGTGTCGGCGGCCCCAAGGTGCTGACCACCTTGCTCGTCTCCAATTACGACCTGGTCGAAAAGAACCTCCAAGACGCTCTCGGCGACGAGTGGACGCTCGAGGACCTGGAAAAGCGCCAGCCCTTCGGCACCTTCGGCGGCTCTTTTCATTATGCCAAACGCATCGTCCCGCTCATCCCCGAGCACACGACCTACGTCGAGCCCTTTGCCGGTGCCGCGGCGGTGCTGCATGCCAAAGAACCCTCGCACAAGGAGGTTCTTGCCGATCTCGACGACGACGTGGTGTTCCTGCACCGCTTCATCAAGGGCATGAACGAAATCACGCTGGCCAAACTGCAAAAACTCAACTGGACCTGCACCCTCACCAACTGGAAAAGGGTACGAGCACTGCAGCCGGCAAACGAGGTCGAGCGTTTCTACAAGCTTGTCTTCATCCGCGGGAAAGGCCGCGATGCCCGACCCGACGCAACGCACCCGGCCGGATCGGCCCTGGGGCAAACCACGCATCCGGAAAAATACCTCGAGGCCGCCCAACGGCTCTTGCACGTCACCATCCTCAAACAGGACTTTCGCAAGACGATCAGTCAGTTCGACGGCAAGCAGACCTTTTTCTTTCTCGATCCGCCATACCCTGGCGAGTGGTACGACAAGGACGCGGCGGTGGACGTTGACGAATTCGTCGAGGTCCTCGCCACGATCAAGGGCCGCTTCATCGCGGTCCTCAACGATTCTTCCCAAAATGCCGCCGCCTTCAAACGAGTAGGCCACATCTTCCGGCTCAAGGTCCGCGAAGCCTCCGGCACCGGCGGGGCCAAGACCGCCTCGCGCCTCTTCTGTTCCAACTACAAGATCGCTAAGACCGAGGATTGCGAAATCCTCGAGGATCGTGACGACCTCGACAAAGAAGTCTGGTCCCGTGCCTTCCTCAACGACCTGCCCGACAGCGCCTTTCTCTACATCGAGGCGGGCGGCGAGAAAGACGAGGACGGCAAGACCGTGCCGCGCAGCCTGCGCCATTTCCCGGTGCGCGATGCCGAGGGTGGTATCGACCTTCCACATCTGCGCAACGCCATCGCCCGCATCCCGCAGGCCAAGATCCCTGGCCTGTCTGCAAAAGAAAAACTTCAAAGCCAGGCCCGACAACTCTTGGCCGAGGCGACCAAGAAAAACCTCTTCGACAAGGCCATGCCCCTGCTCAAGGGCGCCGATCCCACGGACGAGCGTTTCGTGCTCGGCATCGTGCTCGAGCCCGAGGTGGTCGACGCCCAGGGCGATATTTATTCGGAACCGGAAGTCCGCCAGGCCGCTCACCGCTTCATGGAAGATTTTGGCGGCCTCGGTCTGATGCACCGGCTGCGGGTCAACGGCCAGGTCAAGGTCTTGGAGAGTTTTCTGGCTCCGGTGGATTTTGTCTTGAGCAATCAGGCTGTCAGCGGTCAGCCCCAAGAAGAAACGATCGAGCCTCACAGCCCACAGCTCAAAGCTGACGCACCAACGGTTCGTCGCGGTACGTGGCTGTTGGCAGTGCGCATTCTGGACGATGACCTCTGGAAACAGGTCAAGGATGGCACGCTGAGCGGCTTCTCGATCGGCGGCTCGGCGAGGAGAGTCCCAGCGCCCGAGCCACGAGTCGTGAGCGAAGAAAACACGGTCCAAAAAGCACAGTCTCTTCCTCAAGACTCAGGACCCACCGCTCAAGACTCCCCCACCCACCGGCTCCACGACATCGTGGTCGAGGAAGTGTCGCTCGTGGACCGGGCGGCGAACAAACACACATTTCTCATCGTGAAAAGGAGCGACGTTATGGACGAACACACTGAGCTGCATGAGCAAGGTAGCGAACAACCCAGTACGGACTCGCAAAGCACAGCCACGGGGGGAGTGCTCGAGGTGGCGGTCGAGGCCCTGGAGCGGCTGACCGATGCGGTCGAGGCGTTGGAACAAGCGCCCGAGCAGGAACAAGCGCTCGACGGCCTGATCGGCGAGCTCCACACCCTGACCGACCGGCTTACCGAGACCGCGGGAGGTGGGGCGAAACCCAAACCGGAAGCGAACCCGCTGGAGGCCGTGCGGACCACTCTCGGGGAGGTCGTCCAGTTGCTCGAGCGGCAGGGCAAACCGGCTGTGCCGCCTCAGGAAAATCCCTTACAGCAAGAGCTGACCACCCTGGCCGGCGCGGTCAAAGAGCTCGTTTCCGGCCTCAAGGACCAGGCTCAGCGGCTGTCCAAGCTGGAGAAGAACGTGGGGTTGCCCAACAGCACTCCGACCACAGAGAAAAATTCCGAGGAAATCGGTTGGCCCCTGGACCTCAACCGTCCCTGTGACCGCGAGAGCGTGGACAAGGCGGTGTCGTTCCACGAGCTGTGAGGGGAGTTTTTAGCTGTTAGTATTTAGTTTTTAGTTAGGAGGAGAACAATGAAAACAATGTCATGAACAATGCGCCAACCCGGTCGGCTAACAGCTAAAGGCTAACCGCTAACAGCTACTAACGGAGTGATCTCATGAGCGACCTCAGCAATCGTACCATTCTGGAAAAGGCCGATCTGGCCCTGGCCGATCTCACCGTCGGGGGCGGCATTCTCAAGCCGGCGCAAGCCCAGAAATTCATGCGCCTCTTGATCAAGGACTCGGTTCTTCTGAAACTGGCGACCGTGGTGCCGATGGCCTCGCCCAAGCAGCAGCTCGCCAAGATCAAGTTCGGCAGCCGCATCCTGCGGCCGGGCCAAGAAGCCACGGCGCTGGCCGCCGGTGAACGGAGCAAACCCGAGCTGTCCAACGTGGAGCTCGACGCCAAGCTGTTCAAGGCAGAGGTCCGGCTCTCGGACGAGGTTCTGGAAGACAGTCTCGAACGCGGCGAGCTGCGTCAGACTCTTATGGAAATGATCGCCGAGGCCATTTCCCGGGACATGGAAGAGGTGGTGGTGAATGGCGATCTCACCTCGGCCGATCCGTTCCTGGCCACCATGGATGGGGTGCTCAAGCAAGCCACCAGTCACGTTGTCGACGCCGGCGGGGCCCATCTCGACAAGAACCTTCTGTCCGACCTCTTGAAGACGCTGCCCTCGGAACACCTGCGCGACAAGAAGGCCATGGCCTTTCTGACCAGCGTCGATGCGGATCTCGACTATCGCAACAGCCTGGCCGAACGCGCCACCGCGGTCGGCGACAAGTTCCTGGAGGGCGACACGCCGGTGCTGTACTCGGGGGTGCCACTGCGTTCGATCCCGCTCTTTCCCGAAAACCTTGGTCAGAACAACGATCAGACCGTGGTCCTGCTCTGCAACCCCAAGAACCTGCACGTCGGCATCTGGAGACAGATCCGCATCGAGTCGGGCCGGGAGATTTCTGAGGGGACCCTCAAGATCGTCGCCACGCTGCGCTTCGACATCAAGTACGCCGAGGAGACCGGCGTGGCCAAGGCGGTAAACATCGGCTTGTAACCACTGAGCGTTGGGCTAGGAGCAATATCTTGAGCACACTACTCTTCCTCAAGCCTCAAGCCTCAAGCCTCAAGCCCCGCCCAAGAACAACAGGAGAACACCATGAACAGCATGTTGGTACGACTCAAACCTCTTGATCCCCGGCGCGGTCTCGTGCTGCGGCGCTATACGTATCGGGGCATCAAGTTCCATCAGGAACGCGGCTGGTACCGTGTCGACAAAGCGGTGGCTGAGTATCTGACCACCGTGCACCAACAGCCGCACGATCCCCATTCGCCTCCGGCCTTCGACGTGTGCAGCGAAGAAGAAGCCCGGGCCTTGGAGGCCAAAGACGACGAGCAGCGCCCCCGCAAAGCTGCGAGCGACGAGATAAAAATGTCGCCGGCACGGGAGGAAACGTCCGGCCTCAGCCGTCAGCCCAAGAAACAGAAAGAAAACTGAGGACTCTTCATGTACGCGACCGTGACCGACCTGCGCGAGGAAGGGGTGAACGAAGCCATGGCCTCGGATGCCAGGCTCTGCTCGCTGCTTCATGAGGCCGGGGCGATCATCGACCGCACCACCGGCTGGTTCTTTGAGCCGCGCAGTCTGACCCTGACCCTCGACGGCCGGGGGCATCCTACACTGGAAACCCCGGTCCCGCTGATCCGGCTCGACCGGCTTATGGTCGGCGGTCAGAGTCTTTCCACCACCCTCGACGAATTGTTGATCCTCGGTGCGCCGGTCGGTCCCGGGTTCTCCGGTCCCTTCCTTGTCCGCCTCGACGGCACGCCCTTTCCGCGCGGCCGGGGCAACGTCGTGGCCGAAGGCCTGTGGGGCTTTACCGAACCCAACACCTTGCCGGAAGGCGGTACGCCGCTCGAAATCCGCCGAGCCTGCCTGCTGCTCGTGCTGCGGCTTTTACACCCGATGGCCGGGGACGAAGCCGCGGAGGCCAAGAACCGCTGGCGGGTGTTGGAAGAACGTACCCGCGACCAGAGCTACAAGCTGGCGCCGCTCCAGCTCCCGGGACCCTTTACCGGCGATTGGGAGATTGACGGCATCTTGCTGCGCTATCGCAGACCCTTGGGAATGGGGGGAGTGTGATGCGCGGCAGCTTGATCTTCCCCTTCCTGGCCGAACTCTACCGCCTCGACACTCGAACTACCGCAGAGGTCGATCCGGAGGGCCCACTCAGCTCGGGGTTTGACCCGGACTTTAAAGAATCGGTCGTGGTCGGAAATTTTCCCCTTCGGCACGAACATCCTCCACTCCGGCTTCCTTGCCAGGTCGAGCCCGAGCTGTTGGAGGCCTTGCGCTTGACCGTTTCCGGCAATGCGCCGCGCTCCCGGCTCGAGCTTCTCTTTCACTTCAAAGACCTCGAGCGGGAAGGCTTGGTCGATCCGATCAGTGGTGAGGCGTTGCTCCGTCCCGGGGACCGGCTTGCCGCGCTCCATGACAAGACCGGCGCGCTGGTCCAGACGATCCGTACCCCGCCCGGACTCTATGCCATCGAAGTCCGGCCCCTGGGTTTCGGCCTCGGCCGGCAACGTCCTCGCCGCAATGTGTTGCTCGTCCTGTTCAGCGATCGCAGCATGGCAGGGAGTATATGAAAAAGACCGGCGACTGGGCGCGTGCCCGACACTTCCTTGCCAAAAATCCTTCCGGGGTGAAGGCGGCCATCGGTATCGCCCTGCGCCAGGAAGCCCAGCTTCTGCGCAAAAATATCGTGCATGGCCTGACCTCCCAGGCTCCCGGCGGAGAGCCCTTTGCGCCGCTCTCGCCGCTTACCCTGGCCAAGCGGGAACTTTATAACTTTTCCGGCACCAAGGCTCTGCTGGTTCGCGGGGACCTGCGCAATGCGATCACGGTCATCGTCCAGGGGGATACGGCTTTTGTCGGTGTCCCACGCAAGGCCCGCGGCAAGGACGGCAAAGAACTGGTCGACGTGGCCAGGGTTCACGAGTTCGGCTCCGATCCGATCATCGTCCCGGTCACGCCGAAGATGCGCAAGTTTCTCTTCGTGCTGCTGCGCCAGGCCGGTCAGGAACCCTCGGGCTCGGGAAAGGGTTTTGTGGTCCTCAGCATTCCGGCCCGGCCGTTCCTGCGTCCGGTATTCCATCAGTTCGTCAAAGGAGTAAAGCAGCGGTTTCTTCAGAGAGTTGCCACCTTGCTGGGAGGACTACAGTGACCGTCCCCGTGCTCACCTCCATCCTCCCCAATTCCGGACCCAGCGGCGGGGGAGATTTGGTCCGGCTCTCTGGCAGCGGTTTTGCCCCCTCGGTCGAGGTCTCCTTCGGCCAAAGCCCTGCCACCGTGCTGCACGTGGTTGCGCTCGAACAAACGAACTTTGTCGAAGTGCGCACCCCGGCCCACCCGGCCGGGCTGGTCGACGTGACTGTTTCCAACCTCGAGGCCGGGGGAATATGCATTCCCGGCGAGGTTGCACTGCTTTCCGCGGCCTATCACTTCGTCCGACCGGCGCTGTGCGAAGAAGCCCTGCTCACCCGGCTCGTCCGCGCGATCCTGCGTGAGCTCAAACAACAGGTTTTGGACAACGTCAACGCCTCGGTCGCCCTCGATTACGACGACACGCCCGGCGACGGTCTCAACGTGACGGCCCTGGCGACGCTGCCCTCGCTCGTGCTCTCCGGGCCGCGGCTGCGCGAGAATCGTTTTTATTCCAGCAACCTCCTGGCCGAGGAGTTTTCCAACCAAGAAATCCAACGCACCCGTCCGCCCTATACCG
>MGSU01000111.1 GCA_001799195.1 Deltaproteobacteria bacterium RIFOXYA12_FULL_61_11
GGTTGTCGGTCACGGTCCTGATCAATTCTGCCTTGGTCATGGTTTGTCTCCCCCAAAAAAGTTGGACATAGAAACCAGAAACAGGCTTTGTCTAGTACATCTCGTAAAATGAAGTCAAGAAAAATGAAGCGGGATGAGGCTTTGACAGAAAAATTTTCATCAACTCGGCCTGCTGCAACGCTCTTCACGAGCCTCGATCGGCACCTCCAGGAACAGCCGGTGACGGAAGTTCTCGGATAACAGATTGCTGATATAATTGAATAATTTTCGCCGCTCAAGGGGGAGCAAGTGTTCGAACTCCCCCCCTGCGAGCCGTTCCTCCGGTTTGCACCAGCACACCCGGAGCGGCACCTTGAAACCTTGCTGTCCTTCGGAAAAAACGCACATTTCTTCTTCCGGGAAAACGACCTCGAACCTGTCGGATGCCTCCCGTTCTTCGCCAGGACGAATGGCCATGCCGTTAACGCTCAGATCCAGACTTTCGACCCAGCCCTGGCGAGTATCCTGTTCCCAGCGCAGGTGGCGGTGGTACGGAACGCGCAAAGTCCGCCGTTGATCGAGGGTGATGGAATACCCTTTTTTTCCCAGATGCCCGGAGAGGAGGGAGAAGAGTTGGAAACGCCGACTCGTCTCATTCCTGTTCAGCGAGGAAAACACGTACTTGCGTTCGAGAGCGAGGAACTCGCCGAGAAGCTCGTCGGTGCGCACTTTCATAGTGGAAGCCTCCGCTCTCAGGTCGTAGACTCCCTCTCGGTCTCCCGATAGTGGGAGAGGAGGAGGGTATAGGTAGCCCGGCCCTGGGTCAGGGAACGCAGGTCGGTGCTGTAACCAAAGGTGCGACGTAGCGGCAGACAGGCCTTGACGTGCTGCAAGTCCTGCTTGACACCGATATTATTGATGGTGCCTCGTCTGGCGTTGATGTCCTCGACAACTCCGCCGAGATACTCTTTGGGCACCATGATATCCAAGGACATGATCGGTTCGAGGAGGATTGGGAAGGCTTGGAGCGTGGCCTGGGTGAAGGTTTCTATCGCGGCGATGCGTACGATCATATCGTTGACCTCGCTCTCCCTATACTCCAGGGCGAGCAGATCGACTCCGATGTCGACTATGGGGTAGCCGAGGGAAATGCCGGTGATCAGAGCGTCGCGAAGGCTGTCCCTAACCAATTCGACATAGCGTCGCGGTACGTGCTCTGCGGGTAGGTCACAGGAGAAGAGGTACCCATTACCTCGCTCTGCAGGATAGACCCGCAGTTCGACCGTCATGGCTAGGCTCTTGTTGCCCTCTTGCCTATTCACGGTATGCCGGACGCTGACCTCGGTACTGATAGATTCCCGGAATGAGACTTGCGGTTTACCAACGCGAACCTCGACCCTGAATTGCCGGGAGAGCCGGTCGACGATGATCTCGAGATGCAACTCACCCATGCCGAGGATGATGGTCTGGCCGGTTTCCCGGTCGATCCTGGTCAAGAACGAGGGATCCTCGATCACCAAGAGTTCCAGAGCGTTGACCAGCCGATCCTGATCCTGGACGCTCTTGGGTTCTATCGCCATGCTCACGATCGGTTCGGTGAAGGTGAAAAGGGGCAAACGCCAGGGGTCGGTCTTCTCGGAAAAGGTTACACCGGTCACGCTCGTCTTCAGACCAATGATGCCCACGATGTCACCCGGGGTAGCCAGGTCGATCGGTTCCTTCTTGTTGCCGGAAAGGCGGAGTAGCCGATCCATACGGTCGAAACAGCCCCGTTCCGTGTTGTAGATGGCTGCTCCCTTGCGCAAGGTCCCGGAATAGAGCCTGGCATAGCTCATCAACCGGTTTTCTTGGTCATACATCACTTTGAAAACATACAAAACGAGCGGTCCGTCGGGATCGGGAACAAGGATCTTGTGCTGCCCGGTCTTGAGGTTTTCCGCCGGCGTCAAGGGGGCTTCTTCGGGCGAGGGGAAATAGTCCACAACGGCGTCGAGGAGGGGTTGCACTCCTTTATTCTTGAGCGAAGAGCCACACAACACCGGATAGATGCGGCCGGCGAGGACCATTCGACGAAGAGTAGAGCGCAATTCCGCTGCCCCGAGCTCCACGCCGTCCATATATTTGGTCAGGAGCGCATCATCGCATTCCGCCAACTTCTCCACCAGGGCTTCCTGATAACGGGCCACGACCGGACGCAACTCATCCGGCACACCCGGGTGCGTGGTATAGGTCTCACCGCTCGGATCGAGCCAACGCAGCGTGCGGTTCTCCAGGAGATCGACCACGCCCTCGAACCCGGCCTCCTCGCCGACCGGATACTGCAACGGTAGGATATCCCCGCCCAGACGTTCGCGCATCATGGCCACAACGTTCTCGAAGGAGGCTCCTATTCGATCGAGCTTGTTCACATAGGCAATGCGCGGGAGATGATAGGTATCGGCCTGACGCCATACCTTCTCGGATTGCGGCTCGACTCCACCGACTCCACAGAACACCACGATCACCCCGTCGAGCACTCGCAACGAACGCTCGACCTCGACCGTAAAATCGATGTGTGCCGGGGTATCGATGATATTGATAGTATGGTTGTTCCACGTGACCGTGGTCGCAGCCGAGGTGATGGTGATGCCGCGTTCTCGTTCCTGTTCCATCCAGTCGGTGACCGTGGTGCCGTCATCCACCTCACCTATCTTGTGGATCTTCCCCGTGTAATAGAGGATGCGTTCGGTCGTGGTGGTCTTGCCCGCGTCCACGTGGGCAATAATACCGATGTTACGGATACGCTGGATGGAAGGACTTCGTGCCATTGCGATTGCCCGAGCTGTAGTCTTGTGGCGTTCCTTCTCTACCGCCACGCGGTGGGGAAGTCAAAAGGAATGACCAACCTCAGAGCAGGGGTAATTGCCCGTCCCCACCTACTGTGCGATAGCCCAGATAGGCATAGGCGGCCGAAGTTGCCGTGCGCCCACGCGGCGTACGTTGGAGCAGACCGCATTGTACCAGGTAGGGTTCATAGACGTCCTCGAGAGTGCCCTTTTCCTCGTTCACGGCGATGGACAAGGTCTCGAGACCAACCGGCCCACCCGCGAACTTCTCGACGATGGTGCGGAGAATCCTGCGGTCGAGCGCATCAAGTCCCTGTTGATCGATCTCGAGCATGGTCAACCCGCGGTCGACGAGTTCCCGGTCGATGCGCCCCCCCCCCAGCACATCGGCGAAATCCCGGATGCGCTTGAGCAGACGATTAGCGATACGCGGGGTCCCTCGCGACCGTCGAGCCAACTCGAGGGCACTGGTCTCATCGAGGGCAATCGCGAGGATCGAGGCTGCTCGACGCACGATCGCGACCAACTCTTCCGGGGTGTAGAGTTCGAGATGACAGGTGATACCGAAACGGTCCCTCAGAGGGGCGGAGAGCAGCCCGGCCCGAGTGGTCGCGCCGACGAGGGTGAAGCGGGGCAGCTTGAGCTGTATCGCCCTGCTCGCGGTGCCCTGGCCAAGTACGATGTCGAGGTGGAAATCCTCCATGGCCGGATAGAGGACCTCCTCGATGGTGCGATTGAGGCGATGGATCTCGTCGATGAACAGTACATCGCCATGACCGAGGCTGGAGAGTATCGCCGCCAAGTCTCCGGGGCGTTCGATGGCAGGCCCTGCCGTGGCCTTGAGTTGCACTCCGAGTTCATGGGCGAGGACATGGGCCAGGGAGGTCTTGCCAAGACCCGGCGGACCGTGGAGCAGCACATGGTCGAGGGTTTCTTCACGTTGCAGACAGGCTTCGACGAAGATGCGCAGGTTCTGGCACACTCGTTCCTGCCCTAGGTATTGCTGAAAACTGACCGGTCGCAGCGAAGGTTCGAGTTCGAGGTCTTCGCGGCCGAGAGTTCGCGCCAGAGGATGGTCCAAAGCTCCCTGATCCATCGATACTCAGAACCTCGAGAGGGTTTTCAAGGTCGCGCGCAGGCTATCTTCCAAACTGCCTCGATCGTTCTGGGGCAAAGCAGCTATGGCCTTCTCGGCCTGAGCCCTCGAGTACCCGAGCCCGAGGAGGGCGAGCAACAGGTCTCCGTCCTCGGCGTTCCGTCCCGCCAGATCCTTCTCCGGGAGCAGTCCGACCTCGAGCAGGCGATCCTTCAGGTCGAGAATGATCTTTCCCGCCCGTTTCGGTCCGATCCCGGGAGTCCTGCTCAAGGCTACCGCATCTTCGTGGCGGATATAGGCGACGAGTTCCTCGACGCTCAGGCGCGAGAGGATATTGACGGCCATGCGCGGGCCGATGCCCTGGACCGAGCGGAGCAGTCTGAAGGCGGTGCGTTCGCCTTCCTCGGAAAAACCGAAGAGTTCGATGGCGTCCTCGCGGACCTCGGTATGGATGTGCAGGGAAACCGTACTTCCCGGTTCATCCAGACGGGACAACGTGGTCAGGGGAACGGTCACCCCGTACCCTACACCGCCGACATCCAGAACGACCAGCAGATTACCCTTGGAGTGGAGAATGCCGCGAAGATGATGAATCATGGGCCCGCACGCTCAGCATCGGGAGCAACCCTCCCTGCATAGCACGAAGGACGGGTCGAAACCACTGTGAAAAGCCAACCGCAGCAAAAGGGAAATTACGGTTGAATCTCGTGTCGGGTTCCTATATCATCGCGGCTGGTTTGCACACCAGGTAGTCTCCGACCCTAACCGGCGCGTCCAACTCCCTCGAGTGGGAACGCATCGGAGGGGTGGGACGCCGAGGCAGGTACCGATGTCCTCCGAACTGGGTTCGCTGGAATACCTCAAGCTCTTGCGTAGCTATGTCCCCGGTAATCTCATTGCCGGGTTGCTCGAGCCCGACCCCCATCACGAATCGCCCTTCCAGCAGAATCTCCAAGCCGCCTCCATGTTCATCGACATCGCAGGCTTCACCCCGCTCTCGGAAAAATTCCAGAAACTGGGAAAGAAGGGGGCCGACCATCTGACCCGGACCATCAATACCTTCTTCCGGGGTATGATCGACATCATCCACGAGTATGGTGGCATCATCTGCTCCTTCGGCGGCGATGCGATGAACGTGATCTTCCACTACCCTGAAGAGAGCGAATGCGCCCGTGCGGTGTGGACCTCGCTTCGCTGCGCCACCGACCTCCAGACCTTCGTCCAGGGTTCCAAGGCAATCGAGACCCCCGATGGGCCGGAGAAGATCGACATCAAAATAGGCCTAGCCCATGGCCCTATCTTCTTCACCTGCTCGGGCAACAAAGACCTGAGCATGCGCTACCTCTTTTCCGGTCCGGGCATCGATGCCTGTGCCGAAGCCGAGAAGCACAGCGCTCGCAGCAAGATCGTCATGAATCTCTCGACCTTCTACTTCGTCCAAGGGAAGGTCAGCGGGGAGGTCGTGGCCGACCACTACCTCATGGTCGATCCCTCCACCCTGGCGAGTGATCCGGTCACGCTCGGCGTGCCCATCCCCGAGGTCGATCACTTCGACATCGGCCTCGTCGACGTTCTCAAGCCTTTCATCCACAAGAGCATCAACGATAAATTACTGGTCGGTGCCGAGGGTCTGATCGGAGAGATCCGCCCCGTCACCACCGTCTTTATCAAGTTCACTACCCTGGACTTCCTGCGAGACCTCAACGCCCGGCGCAAGCTGAACAGCTTCATCGAGCAAATCGTACGCATGGTACCCTTCTACAACGGCTACTTCAGTGCTATCGGTGCCGGCGACAAGGGCATGACCCTGCTCATTTTCTTCGGCGCCCCGATCTCTTTCGAGAAGGAAGAGGAATCCGCGGTCCAGTTCTCTCTCGACCTCCTCTCCCTCGCCAAGATGAAGAAGCGGGATTTCTGGTTGCCCCAACTGCAGATCGGCATCACCTCCGGACCTGTATTCACCGGCAATGTCGGCTCGAAACGCCGACGTGAGTACACCATCATCGGCGACAAGATCAACCTCGCCGCTCGCCTGATGGTCAAGGCCAACGAGGGCGAAGTACTCATCGATTCGGAAACCGCGGCAAAAGTGCGCAACCGGTTCGACCTCGACGAGATCTCCGGGGTCAAGGTCAAGGGCAAACAAGAAACCCTGACCATCTTCAGGGTGAAGAAGGTCAAGAAAGGGAAGAAAGCCAAACGACCGGTGGTGCCGGACGAGATGTTCATCGGCCGCGAGGAAGTCATGGCCTCGCTCTCACAGATCAGCGCCGACGTCTCGGCGGATCACGGCCGTTTCGTCTTGCTCTCAGGGCCCAGCGGCATCGGCAAAACCCTGATCGGGTACCGTTTCGCCAACTTCTGGACTACCAAGAACGGCAAGGTCTTCGAGGCGACCTGCAACACGGTCAACCGCAGTAAACCCTTGTCTCTCTGGATGGAGTTGCTCAGCGATTTCTTCGGCATCAACCCAGAGAACTCCGACGAGGCCAATTACCTCGAGGTGCTCATCAAGATGAACACCTACTACCCCGAGTACTCTTCCTGGGCGCCCTATATCGGCACCTTACTGAACATCGTCGGCGAAGAGGTCAAAGTCGAAGCCGATATCCAGAAACAAAAAGGTTTCTTCGAAGTCTTCCTCAAAATGCTGAAGACTTACAGCCGAGAACACGACATCCTCTTCCTCATCGACGACCTCCAGTGGATCGACGAGTCCTCTGAGGAATATCTCGGTTTCATCACCAAGCATCTCGGGGATTCCCATCTCTGCATCCTCGGGATGGCTCGGGACGACTGGAATCGCACCCCCGACCTCTACGGCGAAGCCGAGGTCCTCGCTATTCCGCCCCTCACTGACCCCCAGACCAAGCAACTCGCCAAAGCCCAGTGCAAGAACGCCCTGATCCCCGAGCAGCTCGGTAAGTACATCGTCGCCAAGTCCGAAGGTCATCCCTTCTATATCGTCGAACTCCTCAACCTGCTGGTTTCCAAACATGCCATCGAAATCGACGATGTGGCGAACGAGGTCCGCATCGTGGTAGACGATATCGAGACCATCGAAATGCCGAATACAGTCCAGGACCTCATCCGGACTCGATTCGATACCCTCGACGAAGGTTCGAAGCTGATCCTCAAGGCAGGCGCGGTAAAAGGCACGGATGTTCCGTTGGAGATCGTCAGGCACCTCATCCCGGATTCCCTGACCAATCAACTCCACACCATACTACCGGCCTTGCAAGAGCAGAACTTCATCCAATTACCTCCCGATGTCGAGGACCAGTTCCTGTTCCGTCCTCTCCTCCTGCGAGACATCATTTACGACAGCATGCTCAAGGGCCAACTGGTCGAATTGCACCAGAAGATCGCTGCCTACCTCGAGAACAAAGAGGGCCGCTCGACCATCGCCAAGATCCAGGATATCGCCTATCATTATTATCAAGCCGAACAATGGGTGAAAGTCCTCGAATACTGCCACCCCATCCTCGAGCAATTGATCGACGCCAAGAAATACGAAGAAGCGTTCGAGTACTTCGAATGGTACCGGCGCAGCACCCAGGAACTCGCCAGGACCCAGACCGAGGAGGAGCACAAGGTCCGCTCGCGGACGCTCAGTCGATTCCTGGTCTCGATCCTGGACATCGCTATCAACATCGACCAGTTCAAGATGCGCCACTTCGAGCGGCTCAATACCCTGCTCGACCTCTTGGGCAAGCTCGCCGAGACCTTGCACATCCGGGTCAACTACGTGCTCATGCTCAAACTCCGCGGCATCCTCTACTCGCTCAAAGGGGATGTGCAACGCGCCGTCGACCACCTCAGCAGTGCCCTGGACGAAGCAACACGACTCGACCAATTCGAGGAGATCCTGCTCATCCAACGGGAATTGATCCGCAACCTCCAACGCAATGGGCAATGGGAAGAAGCGTTGGTCCAACTCGAGGCAGCAGAAACTCTGGCCAAGACGGTGCGTAATCCCCGCGTCAATGCACTGCTCTACCTCACCGCCGGCACCCACGCCCTGTACCAGGGCGACTATCCGCTGAGCAAACGCCTCTACGAGGCCTTCCTCGACAATGCCACGGAGGCACGCATTGAATTGTTCCAAATGCAGGCGATCAGCAACCTCGGGGTGATCGCTCATTACACCTCCCATTTCGACGAAGCCTTCAACCATTACGAGCGCGCTTACAAGATCGCGTGCAAACTCGAATCCCAGATCGAGATGGCGCGCAACCTGCACAACCTCGGCGAGGTCTGCTACGACAGCGGCGATGCACTCAAGGCGCTGGAATTCTTCAGCAAAGGTCTTGAGTTGGCAGACAAGGCCGGTTTCATCATGGGCTACATGGCCAATGCCATCTATGTGGGCTACCTCAAACTGGTGAACAACCAATCGGATGGAGAGCGCATCCTCCAAGAGGGGATCCGGATCGCCCGAGAATACAAGTACGAGCAGTTCATTCCTCTGGGCATCTTCCGCCTCGCCCAGGCCTACATCGTCATGGGCAGGACCGACGACGGCTTGGCCAAACTGCGTGAAGCCTATGATACCGCAAGAGAAATCAAGTACATCAAGCTCTGCGAAGACATCAACAAATACATGGACGAGAAGGGCTGGGTCCAATTCTCGTGAACTCTCTGCCTACAGCTCTTCCCAACCACCCCCACGATCGCCCTCCTTCCTCGAGGAACGAGAAGAAAACCCGTCGGAGAGTACGAGCAGCAATCCCTGCCAAGGACAAGAACCATCTCCTCTTGACCGTGATCCTCCCAGCCCGTAATGAAGAGCGTAATCTCGGTCATGTACTGGCAGGACTTTCCCGCACCTTCATCGCCGAAGGCATTCCCCACCAGCTCGTCGTCGTCGACGACTGCAGTACCGACCGCACCGCCGAAGTCGCTCTGAAGCATAGCGGCAGCGAACTCGAGCTCGTCAGGCGCACACCACCGCACGGTTTCGGTCGAGCCATTCGCGATGGACTCGCCTGCGCTCGGGGAAGGTTCATCGTGATTTTCATGGCCGATCGCTCGGACGACCCTCGCGATGCTGTCCGCTATTACCGGGCTCTCGAGGAAGGGTATGACTGCGTCTACGGTTCACGCTTCCGCCCTGGCTCCCACCTCGAGAAGTACCCCGTGGTCAAATTATGCGTCAATCGCATCGTCAATCGCCTCATCAGTGCCTGCTTCGACTTGCCTTTCAATGACCTGACCAACGCCTTCAAAGCCTACAGACGACAGGTCGTCGAGGTCTGCGCTCCCTACCACGCGAGGCACTTCGACCTGACCCTCGAAATGTCCCTGAGAGCTCTCGTGAAGGGCTTCCGAGCCAAGGAACTCCCCATTTCCTGGCAAGGTCGGACCTGGGGGAGTTCCCAACTCGGTCTCACTCACATGGGACAGCACTATGTGTCCACGATAGTGAGACTCTATCTCGAATACCGAGGTCTCACTCTCCTGCATCCCGATCGCTCGGCGAATCAAAAGGGAGCAGACCGAAGTCCGCTCCCTTGACCGTAGGAACAACGTATGGAGTTCGACACCTGATCATTCCAAGGTTCGTGCCAAATCTCGGAAAATACCTCCTGCAATTGTTGTTTTTAACATTTTGTTATATTTATTATTAATAATTATCTTTCACGTATTCTACAGGTACATCCGCTTCTTTCTACACTTGCGTCCATATTTCTGAACAAATATCTGGACAAAGAGACAAGCATGGCCCGTCCAACCTACGAAGGCCTCGCGAAAAAGAGGGGGAGGAAGTGCATCAATGGGCTTGCATTCATGCAGGAAGTATGATTTCAGGGTTGCGGGTGTCTGTACTTTATTGTTCCTAGGAGGAACTCCCATGTATCGATTGGTTCCGTGTATGGCTTTGTGCGCATTGTTCCTGATCACCTCGTGTACAAAAACAACGAAACCTGCCGACAACCAGAACGGCTCGACCGAGACTGAGCGCAAGGACGACCAGATTCTTGCTGAGGTCAACGGGTTGCCGATCTACCTATCCGATTATCGCAAGAAGTTCTCCCGCTCTGCTCGCTACAACCCTGAGAAATACAAGGAAGCCGAGGCACGCCGTGAGTTGCTCGACGACCTCGTCGAATTCGAACTACTGTACAAGGAAGCCCGGGCCAAGAAGATAGAGGAAACCGAGCAGATCAAACGCATGATGGTCAGGGCTCTGCTCCGCCAGGAAGTCAACGTCACGCCCAAGGTGACTAATGAAGAACTGAAAGCCTATTACGATGCCCATCCCGAAGAATTCCAAGAGATCCGCGCCAGCCACATCCTGCTCAAGAATAGGCCTCAGAAAGATGACGCCGCCACAGGCAAACCCGAGGAATACCAGCAGGCTCAGCGCGCAAAAGCCGAGAAGATCCTCGCCGAACTGAAAGCTGGCAAAGACTTCGCCCAGTTGGCCCAAGAGCACTCCGAGGACACGACGGCCAAGAACGGTGGGGACCTCAGTTTCTTCACCGCCAAGAAAATGGTCGAGCCCTTCGCCGAGGCTGCCTTTGCGCTCAAAGAAATCGGCGACCTCTCGGACCTCGTCGAGACCCGTTTCGGTTTCCACATCATCAAATTAACCGACCGGCGCATCCAGGAATTCGACAAGGTCAAGGGAGTGATCAAGAACAACCTGATGAAGACCAAACGCAATGAGGCCCATGACGCCTACCTCACAAAACTCAAGGCCCAGGCCTCCATCACAGTCAATGAGCAGCGGTACGAGGAATTGGTCAAGAACCTCGGCTCCGGCGGTCCCGAGGCCGGTAAACAACTCCAACCAATGGGCCAAGGTCACCCCATGGAAGAGGGGGTGCATGATCAGAGCATGCAACCCGAAGGCGATGACCTTCCCACCGGAAAACGCGAACCGATCGAGGGAACTCCCGCGAACCAGGGGGAATGAACCCATGCTCAGTCGCACCGGGAGCATCCTCGTCCCCTTTTTCGTGACGTGGCTCCTGGGTTGCTCTCTCCTCGAACCGGAACCCCTGCTCTTGATCGACGGCCGTGGCTACGACCCCCGCCCACCGGAGGCCCTCGCCGGAACCACCCCCGAAGTCATGGACGCTTGGCTCGGGCAGAGCATCGACTTCCATCTTCTTTACCACCAAGCTCAACGCGTGCTTCCCGACCTGTACCGCCGTTACCTGGTGCAAGCCCTGCTGGAGGCAGAAACCGCGTCCGTGCGCCTGACCAATCAAGAGGTGATGAACTATCTCCATCCTCGATATGGCCGCAAGGTGGCGGAACTCGATCTACGCCGAGCCGCACATATTTTGCTCCCCGGGGATGCCTCTAGCGATGCCGGTGGACAGGAACAAGTCCACCGCGAAGCAGAAGCCCTGCATGCTCGGATCCTCGCCGGAGAAGATTTCGCCACCTTGGCCAGGACCTTCTCCCGTGATACAACCTACGACCGGGGCGGCGATCTCGGCTACCTACGACGCGATGCCGTGGTCAAACCTTTCGGGGATCTCCTCTTCTCGTTCAGCGAACTCGGTCAGTCCGGCGTAGTACGAACCGAGTATGGTTGGCACGTGGTGCGCTGTACCGGCACGAACGAGACCTTCCGCGCCGAACTGTTCGACCAGTTGCTCAAGGAAAAAAAACGGCGGCTGGTCGCTCACCTGCTCGAACGACTGCGCGAGGAGAGTACCATAGTCATGGCAAAGGACTTTGAACGTGTCGGATTGTGAAACCGGTTTTTGCCGTATCGCGTTGCTCCTCCTCGCGC
>MGSU01000112.1:0-8627 GCA_001799195.1 Deltaproteobacteria bacterium RIFOXYA12_FULL_61_11
ATTCCCACCAGGCCCTGCCGGTGCTCAGTCACGACCTCGAACGCCTGGAAGAACTGGCCTTGTTACCCTTCCGCGCAGCCATCGAGGTCGGCGTAGGCTCGATCATGTCCGCCCACCTCAAGTTCCCGGCTCTGGACAACCAATTCCCCAGCACCATGTCCCCCTTCTTCATGTCCGAGCTGCTGCGCCGGCGGCTGCGCTATCGCGGCCTCGTGGTCAGCGACGACCTCGGCATGGGAGCCATCGCGCACACCTATCCTCTCGAGGTAGCCGCTCACCAGGCGCTGAAGGCCGGCTGCGACATGCTCATCATCAGTAAAGAGCGCGAGCGTCAGATCGCCGTGTTCGAGAGTCTCGTACACAATGTCGAACGCGGGTTGCTCGAGGAGAGCCGCCTGCGCGAGGCCAACCGCGCGGTCCAAACCGCGAAGAAAGCCTTCGTGAGGCCCCACCAGTACGATGGCAAGGCCCTGCGGAAGCTACTCAACGCGAAGGCGACCGGAAAACTGCTGCAACGGATCGATGCTCTCGCAACCGATGAGGACCAGGTCACTCCTCCATGAAACACTTCTACCGCGAACGCTTCCTCATCGCGTTCGTTGCCATCCTCAGCCTCTTCGTCATCGGCAGTCTCGGCTATCGTGTGATCGAGGGTTGGCCTCTGTTCGACGGCGTGTACATGACCATGATCACCCTGGCGACCATCGGTTACGGTGAGACCCACGAGCTGAGCAACTACGGCCGACTGTTCACCATGTTCTTGATCGTCGCAGGGCTCGGTATTTTCGGTTATTCGCTGAGCATCTTCACGACCTTCCTGGTCGAAGGCGAACTCAAGCGCATACTCAAGAGGAAGAAGATGGAAACAAGGGTCGGCAAGATGACCTCGCACTACATCGTCTGCGGAGCGGGCAATACCGGTCGCTGGATCGTCGACGAGATCCTCAAGGCGAAAGAAGACGTAGTGGTTATTGATAAAGATCCGAAGAGGCTGGAATTCCTCGAAAATCAACCGACAGCCGTCTATATCGTGGGAGACGGCTCGCGAGAACAAACGCTCCTCGACGCCGGGATCCATCGTGCATCGGGTTTGATCACCGCCCTCTCCGAGGACAAGGAGAACCTCTTCGTGGTCCTCACCGCCCGAGGCCTCAATCCCAAGCTCAAGATCATTTCCCGGGTCATCGACGGAGAGAGTGAGAAGAAACTGCTCATGGCCGGGGCGACCGGGACGGTCAACCCTCAGAAGATCGGTGGGTTGCGTCTGGCCTCGATGATGTTGCGCCCCACCGTGGTTACCTTCCTGGACACCATGATGCGGGTCAGCAAGGTCCCCCTCCGAGTCGAAGAGGCGGAGATCCAGGTCGGATCAAGTTTGCAGAATGTGACCTTGGGAGAAGCTCGCATCCCGGAAAGAACGGGACTCTTGGTCGTCGCGGTCAAGAAGAAGGGCGATGACGCCGATTTCTTCTACAACCCTCCGCAGGAGTACATCTTGCGCGCCCATGACGTGGTGATTATTATGGGTTCTTACGATAACTTACGCAAGCTCAAGGAGTTGGCAACAGCTCGCTGACACCTCCGAGAACCCTTTGCCCACCACACGAAACCGGACCCACCCATGCCGACCTACGAAGCCCCCCCCGAGACGACAGCCACCGTGGAAGGAGAGAAGGATCACCTCGAGACGCTGGGGTTCTCGGCCTTCTTCGCCGAACAGCTCAGCAAGGCCGAGCACGCGGGGGGTATTCCCGCCCGCATCGCGGCCGAACACCGCGGCGGCTATGAGGTCTGGGCGTCATCCTCGGAGGGCCCGGCCCAGCTCGCGGGGAAACTGCGGGCCTCCCTAGAGCGTGAAGCTCTCCCCGGCGTGGGCGACTGGGTCCTCGTGCGGGAAGCCCCTGCTCCCGATCGGACCGCGATCATCGAACGGGTTCTGGAACGTCGCACGGTCTTCACCCGCGGCGCCGTCGGCCGTCCGGTACGGCTGCAGGTGATCGCCGCGAACGTGGACCTGCTCTTCGTGGTCTGCGGGTTGGACGGCGATTTCAACCTCCACCGCATCGAACGCTATCTCTCCCGCATCTGGGCCGGCGGAGCCACGCCCATCGTGCTGCTCAACAAGGCCGATCTCTGCGAACAGTCGGCCGCGCGCACGCTTGAGGTCGAGATGCGCTGCCGCGGCGTAGCGATCCACGCGATCAGCGCCTTGCACGCCGAGGGTCTCGAGGTGGTGCGTGCCGCACTCCGACCCGGTCTCACCGCCGCCTTCGTCGGCTCCTCGGGGGCAGGAAAATCGACTCTGGTCAATGCCTTGCTCGGGGAAGAGCTCATGCTCACCGGCGCCGTGCGGGCCCACGACGGACGCGGCCGCCACGTCACCACCCACCGGCAACTCGTGCTGCTGCCAGGAGGGGGGTTGTTGCTGGACACTCCGGGCATGAGGGAACTACAACTCGTTGACAGCGATGGCATCGACGCGGTCTTCCCCGAGCTCGCGCCGCTCGCGTCACGCTGCCGGTTCCGCGATTGCCGCCACGCGGGCGAACCCGGCTGCGCGGTCCAGGCCGCCGTGGAGGCGGGCGAACTCTCCTCGGACCGGCTCGAGCATTACCGCACGCTCGAGCGAGAAGCCCAAGCCTTCGAACGCCGGCACGATGAGCGCTTGCGCAGGCAGAGCGGACGGGTCTGGGGGCAGCTCTACGAGGAAGCCCTCAGGATCCGGCGTTGGAAGGAAAGCGAATAGGCTCCCTCAGCGAACGACCACGCCGGCATACCCCACGATCCAGTCTTCGCGCTGACTGACGGCGAAAGAGGTGGTCCGGGCGAGCACCTCTGCCGTGGTCGCACCGAGCCCGCGGGCGGCGAAGAGCATGGCCGTGGCCGGGAGCACCCCGCACATGGAGATGCGTTCCCGGCGGACCACCGCGTGGAGCCCTTCGGGATCAAGGGCCAGGATAGCCTCGAGGGCAAGCCCGTCCTTGCGCTTGGTCTCGGCTTGGGTCTCGCCGTGCGAGAAATCCGAGGACGCCACGATCAGGGCCTTCCCGTCGAGTTCTTGGATCAACTCGCAGAGAGCCTTGCCGAGCGAACGGCAGTGTTCGAGGGAAGCATGGTTGAGACAGACCGGGACGATGCCGCAGTCGAACCCGAGAAAATGTTGGAGCAAGGGGAGTTGCAGCTCCAGGGCGTGCTCTCCGTGGTGGTTCGAAAGATCCAGCTTGGCCTGAGGACACCGCAGGGCCAGCTCCTTGCACAGCTCGGACCTGACCGGGGTGCTTCCCAAGGGACTCTCCCAGCTCCCGTCCGGCCAGATACCGATGACCGACCCCTCGCCGGTGTGGCTCGGCCCCAGCAGGAAGACGGTCTCCACGGGAGGCAGGGCGGCCCAGGTCGTGGCCGCGGTCGCCCCCGAATAGAGATAACCCGCATGGGGAACCACCGCGCCGAAGGCGGCAGACTTCACGGTCGGCGCCACGGCGAAGGCTTCTATCGCGGCGCGGAGGGCTGAAGGTTTGCCGGGATACCAGGCTCCGGCGAATTCGGCGCGACGAGACGGCATGGCTCCCTCTTCTATTAATGATAACGGACGATACACCAGATAGCCCGAACCGCGTCTTTGATCCCGATCTTCTTGCCCTCGGCATACCCCCGGCCGAAATAGCTGATCCCCACCTCGTAGATACGGAGATTGCGCTTGGCGATCTTGGCCGTGAACTCTGGTTCGAAGCCGAAACGATCCTCTCGCAGGTCCAGGCCCTCGAGGACCTCTCGGCGGAAGGCCTTGAAGCCGGTCTCCATGTCAGTCAGGTTGAGGTTGGTGAACATGTTGGAGCAGAGGGTCAGCAAGCGGTTGCCGAGATAGTGCCAGAAGAACAGCACCCTGTGCGGTTTACTGCCCTGGAAGCGCGAACCGTAGACCACGTCGGCATAATCGCGGAGCAGGGGTTCGAGGAGCTGGGGATAGTCCTTGGGGTGGTATTCCAGATCCGCGTCCTGGATCAGGATAATCTCGCCTCGAGCCTCGGAGAACCCGGCGCGCAGGGCGAAACCCTTGCCGCGGTTCCTCGGCAACTCGACCAACCGGGCACCGAAACGGCTCACCTGCCGGCGCAACAAAGCCCTGGTACCGTCGGTGGAACCGTCGTCGATGACGATGAGCTCGCGCTCCGGCAAATCCACGGCCGCCACGCGCTCGAGCACCTCGAGGATGGTGGCCGCTTCGTTGAAGACCGGAATGAGAATGGACACCTTCATGACCGAGGACGATAGCAGCAGCCGGGAAAGCCGGTCAAGTGCCGAAACCCACACTCGGTAACCATACTAGTAAAGGGGTATTTCAGTTTTGGGTGGTTCAAGGGGTCCTGTCACCTCTCACCCCCACCATGCTCATTCTTGCGCGTGGTGGGGACCCCCCGTCGGTGCCACCCCATCGTTGGAGGGGGCACTCAAGTGCAATTCACCCAAAACTGAACTTCTGAAGCCTTACACCTTCGATCGCCCACCGACGTGGGTCCTGAATTCCCCGGGACTTGTTCAGTCAGTGTACAATGGTACACACTTTCTCAGCTCAGCGCTTTGGCTTGCGGGCAGTTCGGGTTATACTTCCAAAGGTGAACCAGAGCGATCGGTTACCACCCATGCGCGAGGTACCCCGGGTCGGTTATGGCGGTGAATATTTTCGACTACGATGACTATCGCGTGTTCCTGCGCGACAGGTTCGACGAGCTCAAGAAAGAGAAGTCTCAGTTCTCCTTCCGATTCTTCGCCCGAAAAGCGGGTCTCGCGGCGTGGAACTTCCCAAGCCTGGTGATCAAGGGGAAGCGCAACCTCTCCAAAGAGAGCGTGTATAAATTCTCCACCGCGCTCGGGCTGCAGCCCAAGGAACACGAGTATTTCGAGAACCTCGTGTTCCTCAACCAAGCCGACACGATCAAAGAGAAGAACCATTACTACCTCAAATTGAACAAAGTCCGCGGTCCCTCGAAGATCAAGAGATTGTTGGAACTGGAGTTTTCCTATTATTCCGAGTGGTACATCCCGGTGCTGCGCGAAATGGTCGAACTGGCGGGGTTGCCCGAGGACCCCGAACGCATCGCCAAGCTCCTGGATCCACCCATCACCCGCAGAGAGGTGGAGAGGGGTTTCTCCGTACTCGAAGAACTGGGGTTGATCGAGTACGTCGAAGGACGCCGGGTCAAAAAGGACCGCACCCTGACGACCGACAGCGAGGCCCGTAGCCTGCTGATCAAGAACTTCCACCATCGCATGATCTCTCTCGGCCTCGAGGCCCTGGACCGTTTCCAACCCGACGAGCGCAACATCTCCTCCCTGACGCTCTCCATCACAGATGAACAGTTCGAGGAGGTCAAACGCCGCACCTACGAATTCATGCAGGAAATCCTTGCCCTGGTGACCAACGAGAAGAGAACTGATAGAATCTACCAGTGCAACTTCCAGCTCTTCCCCTTGACGAGGAGCATACATACACATGAGGATTGAACCTCGGATCACCGCTCCTCTCCGGAGCTGCAACGGACTCTTGGTCTTGCTCCTGGGAGGATCCATCTTCTTCGGCTGCGAAGACCGCACCAAGGATACCCCCGATACCTCGAGTCCCGCCCGAACGGCCCTCGAAGAAACGCTGGCCGACGGTTCCGCCACCGAGGAGGCGAACACCGGCGGTTCTCCGCTCTCCGGGGAACTCAACACGCCCATCACCGACGATGCGGCCAAGGCCGCTCTCCAGGGCGAAGCCCTGGCAGGGGGGACGGGTACGGGAAACCCTCTGGCCGGAGGCAGCGGCACGGGGAACCCCATCGTCGTCGCGCCGCAGGACCCCGCGCTCGCGAGCGAGTACATCAGCGCCAACCAGAGCCTCGAGCTCGCTGCGCTGCTCCAGCGCGAGGACATCGGTTGCGCGGTAGTCCTCACCGATAAACTGCCCGAGGGGAGCACCGTCGACCACCTGATCGTCAGGATCACGGAACTGCGCCTCCTCGGTTCCGGTGAGGGGGAGGTGTTCCTGCCCCTCGAAGATCAGAGTATCGACCTGACCACCCTCCGCGAAGGACGCACCACCATCCTCTCGACCTTGCTCCTGCCCCAAAAGAGTTTCCGCGGGTTGGATTTCCGGCTCGCTCCCGACTACTCCCTGCAGATCAACGGGAACACCGTCGAGGTCGACGTGCCCGGAGAGCGGATCAAGGTGCTCGGTGACTTCGACCTCTCCTCGGACCGGGATTTGCTCTTCGTCCTGGACTTCTCCCCCGAGGAATCCCTCATGCCTCGCGGGTCCGGCGGAGGCTATCTGTTACATCCCGTCGTTCGGCTCAAGACCATTGCGGAATGGAGAGAGGGGGCCTTCTACATCCTGCAACACCATACGAACAACCAGGACATCACCGCTACCGAGACCGGCGAGACGAGCGCAGACCAGAGTATGGTCGACAATTCAGGAGATCATGCCGGCGAGTTCCCCCCCGAGACCGGGGGAGGGGATGGTTCGGGAGATAGGATGCTCCAGGATCCGGTAGAAGATCCGAAAGGCGATGGCAAGATCCTCAAGCCCGGCGCTGATGCGGAACGAACGCTGCGCTGACGGCCCGGTTATTTCGTGACCAGGATACCCTTCTCTTCCAAGAACGCGCTGCGATCAACCTCTCGGCCGAGGAACTCGCGCACAATGTCGTTGGGATCGACCGTTCCGCCGGGGGCGAGGACGATACGGCGGAGGCGGTTACCGGCCTTGGGATCCAACAAGCCGCTGCGTTGCATCTCGGCGAACATGTCCGCGCTCAACACCTCGGCCCAGAGATAACCATAATACCCCGCGTCATAGCCCATCAGATGGCCGAACGAAGCCTCGGGTACCGTACCGTCGAGGTAGAGAACGCCGGGGAAGGTCGCGGCCAGCTCGCGCCACAGGGCCGTGCTGTCGGCGACCGGCTGCCCGGCGTGCAGTTCGAGATCATAGGTCGCATAGAAGACTTGCCCCAACGTATTGATACCCGAGAGGAAGCGCTGCTGCTCTACCATGTACACGATGTATTCCTCAGGAATCGCTTCGCCGGTCTTATAGTGGCGTGCGAAACCCTGGACGATGGAGCGGTTCATCGGCCAACGTTCCAGAAGCTGCGAGGGAGTCTCGACGAAGTCGCGTTTGACCGCCGTACCGGAGTGCGACATGTAGCGCGACTCCGAGAGCAGGGTGTGCATGAGGTGACCGAACTCGTGGAACAAGGTCTCGACCTCTCCCGGGGGCAAGAGCGAGGGTTCGGTCGGCGTGGGTTTGGCGAAATTGCAGACGATCGCGGCCTCCGGCAACTGGATCGACCCATCGGCCAAGATCTTGCGCTTGCGCAGGCCGAACTGCGCGGCATGCGTGTATTTGTTCGGCCGTGGGAAGAGATCCATCAGGAAGGTCCCGATCAGTTTGTCGTCGTCCCAGATCTCGTAGGTGGTGACATCGGGATGGTACACGGGGCGATCGACCTTCTTGAAGGTGACTGAGAACAGGGTCTGGTATACCTTGAACAGACCGTCCTGGATGACCCGTTCGAGGGGAAAGTACTCTGGGAACTTCTGCACCTCAACCTTGAAGCGGCGTTCACGCAAGATCGTGCTGTAGAAATGGAGATCCCACGGCTCGATCACCGCCGCCGGATCTTTCGTCAGTTCGCGCTTGAGAAGAACAAGCTCTTCCATCTCTTGCACGGCACGTTGCTGGAAGGCGGTGTGCAAGCCTCGTAAGAATTCGCGCACCCGTTCGGGGGTCTTTGCCATCCGCGGCTTCAAGCGGACGGCGGCGTGACTGGGAAGCCCGAGCAGCCCGGCCACTTCGAAACGCTTCTGCAGCACTTCTGCCAGGAGGGGCTTGTTCTTCTCCGCGGCGCGGTTGCGATACTTGGTGTAGACGATGCGGCGTAGCTCGGCGTTCGCGCAATGCTTGAGCAAGGTATTGACCACCGTGCCATAGAGCGGGATGACGATCTTGCCCTCTTGCTTGTCGAGCTGGTTGAGGAACTTTTCGTCCATGCCCTCGAGAGCGGAAGGCTCCACGACGGTCGGGTCCTGGAATTTCGCGAGGTGCTGCTCGAAGGCGGTGGCGAGGTCGGCGAGCTGCTCGAGCAAGACCTTGATCTTCGCCCGGGTTGGGGCGTCCTTGGTCATACCCGAGAGTTCGTAGTCAAGCATCATGTCGTCGAAGATGGCCCGTTGGTCCGGCGCCATCACCGCCCGTTGATCGGAAAGGGAAGCCACCGCCCGGTAGAGGGCTTCGTTCATCCCGAGAGCGATGTCGTACTTCTCGGCCTCCTGCAGGTACAAGCGGGCAACCTCGCGCAAGTAATTGTCCGGATGGACGTTCATGAGGTAATTCAGTTCATAGAGCCCGAGGTAGAAGGAGTTGAGGAAGTCGTCGAGGGCGCCGACGGTGTTGTCGAAAGTCCGCGGAGCTGCGTCGGTCAGGCTGGCCAGGAACCGGTCATACGCCTGCCGCGTGGTCGTCGTGAACCGGGTGACCACCTCGTCGATGGCCGCGCGGGAAGTCTCGGTGAAGGGTTGGGGCGAGGTTTCGGCGTACTCCTTGGCTATCGCATCATAAGAGACATCGGGCTTGAACTCCG
>MGSU01000112.1:8649-45974 GCA_001799195.1 Deltaproteobacteria bacterium RIFOXYA12_FULL_61_11
CACGAGGAGAACCGGGGGAATCTTGGAACTGCAGGCCTGGAAGGCCAGGAGCGAGAGTACCAACGTGCCGAGAGGAGCGAGCGATGACATGATCACCTCCGAAGCATGGCAACAACGGCCTACGATGGACGAGGAGGGATCCGAGGTCAAGCATGGATTTCGGTCTCGAAGCCCCTCTCGAGAAGCACGCAGGTCGACACCCCGCTTGCCTTTTCCCTGTCTCAACGCTAGGAAGGATCTCGATGCATGATCCTCGGAGCGAGACCATGAGCAACGGTTTCTTCCGCACTCACGATGGCTTGAAACTCTATTACGAACGCCATGGCCAGGGTCCGGCACTGGTGTGCTGCAACGGCATAGGAGTCTCGACCTTTTTCTGGCGTTATATCCGCGACTACTTCCAGGACCGTTGTTCGGTGGTCCTGTGGGACTATCGCGGCCATAACCGCTCGGAGAGCCCGACGGACCTCACCGCCCTGACCATGTCCGACAACGTCAAGGATCTCCTCGCCTTGCTCGATCACCTCGACCTGCCACAGGCGGTCTTGCTCGGTCACAGCATGGGGGTGCAGGTTATCCTGGAATGCTCCCGCCAGGCTCCGGACCGTTGCCGAGCGCTCGTACCCATGCTCGGCACCTACGGCACCCCGATGAAGACCTTCTTCGGCAATGACCTGATAGAACGCTTCTTCCCGGTGCTCTTCCACCTCGGTTCCCGGGTCGACAGCCGCCCCCTGCTGCGCCCTCTGATGAACACCACCCTGCTCTACCATGGCGCGCGCCTGACCTCGATGATCAACCCGCAGTACTGTCCTCGTGAGGACATGGAGCCCTACTTCGATCACCTGCGCCGCATGGACCCCCGCATCTTCCTGCACATGGCCAAGTTCATGAACTCGCACACCTCCTTCTCGCACCTGTCCCAGATCACCCAACCGACGCTGATCGTGGCTGCCGAGAAGGACTATTTCACCCCGCTCTACCTCTCGCGGAAGATGCACAAACTCATCCGCGGCTCGGAGTTGCTGGTCATCCGCAAGGGGTCCCATGCTGCTCTGGTCGAACATCCCGAACTGATCAACCTGCGCTTGGATAAATTCCTTCGAGAGAAGGTGGGCCTATGCTGACCCGGTATACCATCCTCGCGGTCCTGACCGTTCTCGCTCTCTCCTGCACGCTGCAGCGAGGAACGACTCCGCCGAATCCACCAGCAGGGGGCGGTGTCGAGGACCTAAACAATCGCATCGACGTCCACGTCAAACGCATCGAGATGGTCAATCTCGAGCTTGCCGAAGTCAAAGAACGCCTCGACCTCCTCGGAAAACAAATCGACACGTTAACCGCCCGCCTGGACGCGGTCCAAGCCGGCCAGGCAGGCCAAACCGCCCCGGTCCCGGGGAACGAGCCCGAAGGGGGAATGGATCCCTATGCGGCCGATACGGCTCAGGGCCAGGATGCCGGCGCGGTCGACCAGCAACCGGCCACCGAACCTCCCACCCAGGCTCCCCCTCCCCAAGCGAACGACGGTCAACCCGCACCCGGGAAAACCCAAGATCCTTACGATTTCAACGAGTCGGACTTCCAGTGACCGTTCAGAAGTTGTAATAGACCCCAGCGTGCAAAGACAACCCCATGACCAGCAGGTCCGAGCTGTTCACCTTGTAGAGGGATTTTATCGTCTGGTAGCGCAACAGGAAGGTCAGTCCCCAGGAGGGCCCCAGGACCCAGTCGGTCCCGGTCACCAGGTTCGCGCCGAGAAAGAGACGGTTGCCGCGCATGAAGACGTTGGGATTGTCGGGATACCGGGCGAGGAGCTGTCTCCGCCGGTGACTGTCCTCGAGGAAGACCTCGGCGTTGGCCAACATACCGACGAAGGGGTTCAGGGAATAATGGGACGTGATCAGGACCGAGGTGTCACCGAGTTGCCGGAAATCGGTCCGGTCGCGCAAGCGGGGATAGTACTTGAAGCCCAGACCGGCATCGAGGAAATAGTACTCGTCATCGAAGGTACCGCTGTCGCCGAGGACCTCGGGTCTGGTCACGGCGAACTCGGCGACGAGGTTGAGCCGATTGCCTCCGTCGTATTCGAAATACGCGAGCCAGATCGGGCCGTAGATGCCGTCGATGGTGCTCAACCCGACATCATTGTAGAACGACGCGCTGTACCCCGGCAGGAGGTCAACCCTGTTCTGGTACGCGCTTACCCCGAGAGGCAGGAGCAGGAACACCAGCAGCGGTCGGATCATGCGTCCGCTCACGACCCGGACGAGGCCTCGCCGGAATCGCCGGACGAAGTCTCGGCGCCCTCCGGTTTTTCCTCACCGCGCATGGCCTTGGAGAGATCGAATTCACCGTTCTTGATCATATCCCTGATCTTGGCCACGATCATCTTCTGGGCCTTGACCACGTCTTTGGCCGCGGTAGTGGACAACTTGTCGATCTCGAACTTGAGCATCTCCGCTCTGCGTTCGGGCAACACGCCGAGGATCTTACGCAACAGTTCTTCCTTCACCCCGACCAACGAGGTAGCGAGGACACTACGCGGAATCTGCTTGATGACTTCTTTGAGGGGTTCCTTGGAGACGAGCGTCAGGTCCTCAAACGTGAAGTACGCCTTCTTCAGATCGAGGGCTACCCGACTATCTTGTTCGCTGAGCGACGCCAGCAGCGAGCGTTCGTAACTCGGCTCAAGGTTGTCCAGGATCTGGACCAGAGTGTCGATGCCCGCACCGGGATAGAAATCGAAGCGGGGCATGGTCATCGACTTCTCGGCCAGCCGCCTGCCGACCGCGTTGATCACGTCCACGTCGACATACTTGAGATTGCCTATTTCGGCCACCACGGCGCTGGCCATCCTCTCGTCCATCTGAGCGAGCACCTTGGCCGAACGTTGCGGCGAGAGGTGGGCCAGGAACAAAGCCAGGACCGGCACTCCCTCTCCCTTGACCAGATAAGAGATCTGCTCGTCGGACATCTTCCGCACGAAACCAAAAGGCCCGACCGCGGCCTCGTCGAGGACGTTCTGGAGCCGGTGATTGCGCAGGAGATCGCTGAAGCGCGCGAGGGCTACGGCGGGTTCGTCATCATTCCACCCCTCCACCGTAACGTAGTAGGAGAAGATGCGATTCACCACCGCGGCATCGAGAGCCTGGAACAAGCTCTTGGCCGTATCGACGCCGAAGACCCTGATCAGCGCGGCCAGGGAGCGCAAGCCTCCGTCCTCTCGCAAGACGTCCTCGGCGACCGCACACACGGCCTCGGGACGACTGAACATCATATTGATCACGTCCTGCTTGCGCCGTTCGAAATCGAAATCGTACCGAGGAACCTGCTTGTCGGACGTTTGGGCCGTGGACGGCTTGCCCGCGGTTTCTGATGATTCGGAGGACTGCTTGTTCTGATTGATCGGCGCGGGTCGGGGCTCCTGGTACATGGGCTGGGGATAGGCCTGGAGCATGGGTGTGGGCTGGGGATAGTGGGGCATATACGAGTACTCGGTCTTCCTCCCTTTGAGTAGGAGGAGGACGAAGAGGACCAGGACGAGGAGGACTAAGCCGCCGAGGAGATACAACAAGGTGCGGTCCCCGGCGAGCATCTCGTCCAGGGCTGCGCTCCTCCCCTGCGTCTTCTCCGTCACCGGAGTCGGGGTCTGCTGTGCAACAGAGGACGCCTCGACCTCCCCGCCTCCGAAGTCGATGATGCGCATGTTCAGCTCATCGCCGCGGTTGAGGTCGAGTTGGGCGGTTTTTATGGCAATGGCCTGTATGACCTCGGTCTTGGTATCGGGGACGTCCTTGTCGAGGAACAGCGTGAGGATGATGCGCTCGAGGGCTTGGGGTTCCCCTCCCGCGCCCTTGACGTTCGCCCTGCCATCCTCTTCTCTTTGTTGTTCGAAGCCGGGGAGCGGCAGATCGAGTACCCCGGGCAACTTCAGGTCGAGGCTGCGCAACTCGCTCGTGCTCTCCCTCAGTTTCAAGGATCCCGGGCGTTGATCCGTTTCGCTCTCGGTCAATTTGACGTCGGCGATGAGGATGAAATCCGTAGGAGCGAGGAAGGTGGCCAGCGCTTTGTTGACCCGTTCTTCGAGCCGCTTCTCGTAGAGCAACTCCTTCTCGAAGTTGAAGTCGAGCTGAGCGAAAGCTCCGCCGGCCAGCAGCAGCAACAAAGGGACGATGATCCGTGTGCTCATGTGCTGCCGCCTACATCCCGAACTTGGACTTCATGAACTTGAGCATGTCGTAGACCTCGAGGTTGGAGGGATCCAATTCGAAGGCCTGTTGCCACGCCGCCATACAAGAAGGATAATCTTTTTTCAGATAGTAGATAGAACCTTGCATCGCATACGCAGAGGCGAGTTTCTCGCTGATCGAGAGCGCCTTGAAGGTTTCGACCAGGGCCTCGTCGAGGCGATCCATCTGGATCAAACGCTGGGCCCTCAGAATGTGTTGCATCGCCCGGTTGATACTTCGGATATCAACCCCCTCGCCCTCCTCCCGGGTTTCGTGTTTGAGTTGGTCGAGTTCCTGCCGCAAGCGTTCGTTCTCGGCCTCGAGACCCTGGAGAGGAGGGGCATCTCCGCTGGGGTCGTCTGCAACCACCTCGACGCCGGGGGAAGGTCCCGGCGCGGCCTCTGCAGTAACCGGCGAGGTAGCGTCTCCACCGCTCTTATTCTCGGCAGGGGGGGCTGGAGCTTCTAGAGTTCCCGGCTTGGACGTCGGCGTGGAAGTTCTTTCGGGCGCGGGAACCTTCGCGACCGGAGGGACCACGGGGGATGGTTCGGGCGGGAGCAGAGGTTCTTGCGCGGTGATCGGCGACGTCTCGAGCTTGCCTTCGAGCCCGGCGGCGGGAGGGGGGGCGAAACGCGGATCGAGTTCGGCTTCCAGCTTGACCATTAAATAGATGTCCGTGCCGTCGAAGCCCCCGACATTGACTTCTTTGCGTTTGTATCCGTCAGTCTCGACCACGATCTTGCTCGAGGGACCGATATCATCTTTCTCGACGCTGAAGGAAACGGGAGAATACCCCTTGAATTTCGCAGTCTTGAACGTCTGATAATACACTTTGGCGGTGATGGGTTCCGAAGCGATATGAAAAGTCCTCGAGGCACACGAGAGGCAGAACAGTGCGAGGATTGGAAGCATACTTCGAAACCGCATTTCCCTGCTCCGTGGACGAGGACCAAGCTGGAAAATCAATGGTTTGAGGATCGTAGCAAAGCCCATGAAAAAACACAATACTATTTTCCCCCCTGCATTTTATTCTCAACGAACTCAAGTGCTAGGATCGACGACCCCTGGGTTTTCTTCGCTTGACAGGCCTCTTCTCTTGACCTAGGAATGCTGCCGAAGCATGCGTTATGACGACTCTAGGCTTCGAGGGACGAGAGGTCAGTATGCCGAGCAAACTCGACGAACTCCGCCGCGACACCCGCATTCCCGTGCGTCTGCGGGTCGATTTCCGTCAGCACGACAACTTCCTCTTCGAGTACACCGAGAATCTCAGCAACAGCGGCATCTTCATCATTACTCCGACCCCCCTCCCTCCCGGCACCATGCTCGAACTCGTCTTTCATCCCGACCAACCGAGCGCTCCGATCGAGATCCGCGGCGAGGTCATCTGGATCAACCCGCCAGAACAATCGACAAAACCCGGCATGGGAGTGAAGTTCATCGACGTGCCGAGAAAGACCAAAGAGACGATCACCCGCCTGGTCAACCGCCTGGCAGTGCTCTGATCTTATCCTTCAACCTGTCTTTACAGAGGTGGTTCATGTTGAAAACGTGTCTTGGTCTAGTTGTTCTCGTCGCCTTCCTCGGTTGCAAACAACAACCCGGGAAACCATCGAACCCCGCCGATCAACCGTCCCAAGCCCCATCGGCCGACGTCCTCGCCGTGATAGACGGCGATACCATCACGGAACAGGATCTCGTGCGCAGCATCAACACCGATGCCGACCTGTACCAGCGTTTCTACCAGATCTATCAGATCAAGAAGGACATCCTCGAACAGATCATCGACGAACGGGTGATCACCCAAGAGGCCAAGAAAGAGGGGAAGGACAGGGAGCAGTTCCTCAACGACCGGCTCAAGGACAAGATCACGGTGGCCGACGAGGAGGTCGAGGGTTTCTACCAGAACGTCAAGGATAACCCGACCCTCAAGGGTACCGAGGAAGAGAAGAAGCAGAAGGTCCGCGAATACCTCTCGGAACGCAAGCGCGTCACCCTCGAACGGAAAGAAGTCGAGGACCTCAAAGCCTTGCACAAGATCGAACTCCGCCTCGCTCCTCCGCCCTATCCCGAGGTCCAGGTTTCCATTGAGGGCGATCCCGTCCTCGGTCCGGCCGACGCGCCGATCACCATCATCGAATTCTCGGACTTCGAGTGTCCTTTCTGCCGCCGCATGGCGAGCATCCTCAAGAAGGTGCTGGAGCAATATCCCGGCAAGATCAAACTGGTCTTCAAGGATCTGCCTCTCACCAAGATCCACCCCGCCTCGGAACAAGCAGCCCTGGCCTCCCACTGCGCCGAGGATCAGAACAAATACTGGGAGTACAGTGACCAACTCTTCGAATCGAACGGCGCCCTCGAGACCGCTGACCTCGTGAAATACGCCACGACCCTCCAGCTCGACGTCGCGGCCTTCAGCGCCTGTCTCGAGCAGAAGAAACACCTCGCCGCGATCGAAGCCGACCGCGCCGAGGCCGATCGCGCCGGTATCAACGCCACTCCGACCATCATCATCAACAACAAGCTCATCACGGGTTCCAAATCCCTGAGCGGTTTCAAAGAGATCATCGACGCCGAGCTGGCCAAGCTGGCCCCGGCGGCAGCTCCGCAACCGACGAAACCCTGAGCCCTCTCCTCCGCGTCTCAACCTGCCCCCTCTTGCCTCTGCGCGTTCGTTGTGCCACAGTGCGCACCATCCTACCCGATCCAGGAGTCTCCTCATGGCGACCTCTCTCTATTCTCCCTACCGACCCGAACTCTGTGTCTGGGAACTGACCCTGGCGTGCAACCTGCGCTGCGGCCATTGCGGCTCCTCGGCGGGTACGGCCCGGCCCGATGAGCTGACCACGGCTGAGTGCCTCGGCCTGGTCGACGACCTATCGCTCCTGGGTTGTCGTTTGATCACCCTCTCGGGCGGCGAACCGACGTTGCGGCCCGACTGGCCGCTCATCGCGCGCCGCATACGTTCCTCGGGCATGGCCGTCAACATGGTCACCAATGGGCTCACCATGACCGAGGCCCTGGCCGCGGAAGTCCGCGAGGCAGGCTTGGCCAACGTGGCCGTGAGCATCGACGGCCCCCCGGAGGTCCACGACGAGATCAGAGCGAAGGGATCGTTCCAACGAGCCCTCGCCGCGCTCCAAACCCTGCGCGGGGCCGGCGTGTCCACGGCGATCATCACCACCCTGCACACCCTCAACCTCGACTACCTCGATTACCTGTACCGGCTCGCAAAGGACCAAGGGGCCGCGATCTGGCGGTTACAGCTCGGCAAGCCCATGGGAAACCTGGCCAAGCACCGGGACCTGACCCTCGTACCCGAGGATTACCTGGAGCTCGTCCCCCTGATCGCCGAACTCAGCCGACGCGGGGGGACCCGCGTCGATGTAGGTGATTCTATAGGGTATTTCGGTCCCCACGAGAGTTGCATCCGCGGTACGAGCGCCGACGGCCGGCCGGGAGTCTGGGCCGGGTGTCAGGCCGGTATGCGCGTCATCGGCATCGAGAGCGACGGCGGCATCAAGGGCTGCCTCTCGATCCAGGCTTTGCGCGGAGAGAACGACCCCTATCGCGAGGGCAGCATCCGCGAGGAGAGTCTGGCCTCGATCTGGCACGATCCCGACCGCTTCGCCTGGAACCGCAAGTTCCGCAAACGCCAACTCCACGGGTACTGCAAACGCTGCGACCACGCCGTCCGTTGCCGCGGAGGAGCGACCTGCGTGGCCACGGCCTTCACCGGACAGGTCGGGGATGACCCGTACTGTTACCACCGAGTGGTCGAACTGGCGAGAGAGGCCGCGTCGCCGCCGACCTTCACGCGCAAAGTGGCGACGACCACCGCCGCGGTGATGCTCACCTTGGCCGGATGCAGCGGAGATTCCCAGGTCACTACGGACCCGAACCGCAATACCTCGGACCTCCCGCTCACCCCTGCCCAACTCCAACAGACCTGCGCCCAGGTCGACTGCGCGGCCGATCCCTCGACCATCGCCCCTGCTTTATTCGCCCAGTGCTGTCAAACCTCCGCTGACCAACCTGCACAGCCTGGAATGCCGGTCCAGGACGGCGATGATCCCACCTCCCCGACACCTCGCGCCGAGTATGCAGCGCCGGCCCCCATCGACCAACCCGACTACGGCGTGGCCGTACCCGAATACGGCGTCATCACCCCGCAACCCGACTACGGGGTGGTCACTCCCGATTACGGCATCGCCCAACCCGCCTATGGCGTGGATCTGCCGCCCACGCAAGCCCTCGATTTCGATACTCTATTGAAGCCTTTCTATTCGGGTCTCACGACCGCCCAGGACCGCGTCATCGACAACGAAGCCGACTTCGCCGCCCTGTGGTCGGACTTGACCGACAACGGACCCTCCGCGACCCGCCCGGCGGTCGACTTCGACACTCATCTCGTGATCGTCACCGCCATGGGCGAGAAACCCTCGGGCGGCTACAGCACCACGATCACCGACCTCTCCCTCGAGGGTTCCCGCTTACGGATCGAGGTGGAGGACGAGGCTCCCGGGGCCTGTGGGGCCAGCATGGCCATGACCGCACCGGTGCACATCATCCTGGTGGAACGGACGTGGCTGGAGGAACTCTCGCTGCCCCCGCGGTTCGTCCACCAAGCCGTCACCGCGGACTGCGACGTCCCTCCTGCCCTCGAGTATGGGGTGGCCGTGCCGCTCTACGGGGTTTCTTTGCCGTAAGAAGACCGTGAACTCCCTCGACGTGACGGAGTACAACCACCTATGCGCATCCTCTCCGCCCGCTGCGTCGAACTCGAGATCTGTGCTAGTATTGGTCACGATCAACCTCGAAATGCTGCCCGACCGACCCGTGCTCTTGGAGGAAAACCCATGACCACCCAACATCGTTTCACCCTCGGCCTCTTGCCCTTCCTGGCCCTCGTCGCCTGCATGAAGCAGAACGACTACGAGGTAGTGGAACCGAGCCAACCCGCCGCCCCTCCCGTGATGGCGACGGGAGGTCCCCAACATGCCGAGGTGGTCCTAGAAGGTCGCTACGACCTGCCCGAGGCCTATATCGACCGTTCCGAGAGCGGCCTGATCCGGCAGATCAGCTCGTTCGAGGATCTCTTCACCCGGCAGGGCGAGGACGATTTCTTCGCCTCCATAGACCCGACCGAGGTCGACACCGTCCCCCTCACCCTGACGCTCCGCCGCGATCCGGTCAACCACCTCGGCGAACAAGACCTCCTCGCCGCCGTACGCAGCGACAAACCCCTGCTCCTGACCGTGGAATCCCATGACGGGGGCCGCTGGACCTACACCTCGGTGGACCTGCGAGAGGCCAAGGCCATCACCTCCGAGGCAGGTACCCAGGCCCTCGAATTCGACCTGGCCATTCCCAAGGCTCTCACCTCCCCGACCCCGGTACTGGTCTTTATCTGTCTCGACGCCAACCTGAACGGCAAATGCAGCGACGAACCGGTCAAGAACCTCAACTTCTTCCTCAACCAGATCACGCCGGTGTTCATCATCGGGGGGGGCGATGTCCAGCGTGCCCTGGGAGACCTCATGGAAGAAAACGCCGAACAGCGCGCCGAGCGCTCCGCTTTCTCCGAGGGGTTGATCTTCTATTCCAGCCGCGCCGTGTTGGATCCCCGAGGTCGGACCTTCCTCGACTACGACGAGTATACAGGGGCCCTGCAGAACGACCTCCTCAAGCTGCTGACCGACGAACCCGAACAGTTCTCCGACGATGCCGCCCATAACGTCGCCTATGGCCAGGTCGACGGATTCGTGCGTTCGATCCCAGCCGAAATGGCCGCCGTCGATACCGGTGCGACCAGCTCTCTGGCTCTGACCATTCCCTTGGCCATGCTCGACCGGGCCCTGACCGGGGCCGAACAGGCCGGAGTTGCAACCTTCGACCTCTCGGAGTTCGCTGCCTCCACCACCGGCATCGAACAGGGCGGCGGCGGCGAGGAGGGGCTCGCGACCAGCGGCACGGAATTCACCGACGCGGTCCTACCGCTCTGGACCTGCAGTGCCGACTACACCTGCGTCTTCGACTACGCCGGCGAGTTCACCTCGGCCCAGGACTGTGCCACGGCCTGCAGGCCTCCGCGCTGGACCTGTTCGAGCAGCTATTCCTGCGAGCAGGATCCCGACGGGGTCTACGCGACGACCACCGCGTGCGAAGAGGAATGCTATCCTCCGGCCTGGACCTGCGACAATGCCTATCAGTGCGTGGTCGGCCGCGAGGGCGATTTCTCGACCCTCGAGACCTGCACCGAGGCCTGCCAACGGCCCCCGCGCTATACCTGCACCGCCGGCTACCAATGCGTCGAGGATCCTTCGGGCCGTTATGGCACGCTCAGCGACTGTACCGAACTGTGCAAACCGGCTCCCTCGTATTCCTGCACCTCGGACTTCCGCTGCATCGAGGATGCTTCGGGCACTTATTCCACCCTGGCCTGGTGCGAGACCTCCTGCCAACCCCGCTACGACTGTCGCAGCGATTACACTTGTGCTCAGGCCGCCGGCGGAGAGTATTCGACGCTCTCGGCCTGCCAGACCGATTGCCAACCCCCTCCCGTCTCGCGCTGGACCTGTTCCTCTACCTACCAGTGCGTCGAAGGCAGCAGCGGTCCCTATAGCAGCGTTGGCGCCTGCTCAACCGCCTGCGCCCCCCCGCCGAAATGGACCTGTTCGAGCAACTACCAGTGCGTCCAGGGCAGCAGCGGCACCTACTCGGACCTGACCGCCTGTCAACAGAACTGCTCCCCGCCCCCGGCCATGCGCTACAAGTGTTCTGGTTGCAACTGCGCCGAGGATCCCAGCGGTGCTTATTCCACGGCCGACAGTTGCCTCTCGGCCTGCGCCGGGTCGGTCAGCGAGAAGCAGCCGACCAGCGGCAGCGACTGCGACACCTATCTCCTGCCCCAGGATGCGGTCTGCCGCCAGCACTGCCTGACCAAAGCCCCACGCGATGCTACCTTCTATTATCCCGGTACCCGTGGTTGTTCTTCGGGCTATGGGTGCTGCGCGAACAGCATCAAGAACGCCGACGGCGGGTGGTGCAAGTACAAGAAGGAGTGCTGCGGAGAACCGATCCCCTACGTGGTCAACTATCGCAACAACACCGGTTGTTTCGTCGAGGGTACCCCTATCCGGCTGGCCGACGGGAGCGAATTGCCGGTCGAACGCTTGCGCCAAGGCCAGCTCCTGCTCGACCACACCGGCGAAGCTCACCTGATCGTCAACATCGTGGCAGGTCCGGAACGGCTACCGGTGCTGTGGCTGACCCCCGCTGGAGGTCCTCGGCTCGGGGTCACCTCGACCCACCCCATGCTCACCGAGCGCGGCCTGCTCCAGGCCAAGGAACTCCACCGCGGCGATCGCTTATTGCTCGCCGACGGGAGTTTTGCCAGCCTCGAGGTGATCGAGGCAATGCCCTACCGAGGACTGGTCTGGAACGTCGAATTGGCCAGAAACGATCCTTCCGAACGGCGCTGGCTCCTCGCCTCGGGGATCGTCACCGGCGACCTCGCCCTCCAGGCCGAACTCGAACGAACCCCGGAGCCCGTGGCCCTCGCCCCCAGACCGTGACGCACTGCATCTTCCTCGGCGCTTGACAGGCCCCCGGGCATCGACTAGGCTCCGCACGCTTTGTTCGCGCGCGCCGCGCCCCTGCACGTGAGGCATCATGGACACCATTCGCTTCGGAACCTCGGGCTGGCGCGGTATCTTGGCAAAGGATTTCACCTACCGCAACATCGCCGTGGTGGTGCAGGGTATTTGCGACTACCTCAAGGACATGGGCACTACCGCGAACGGGATCTACATCGGCCACGATTCCCGTTTCCTCGGCGAGCAGCTTGCCGAACTGGCCCGAACCGTCGCCACCGCAAATAACATCAAAGTATTGTATTCCACCGGTGAAACTCCTGCCCCGGTGATCTCCTGGGTCGTGCGTTCGCAACACCTCGATGGGGGCATCAACTTCACCGCCAGTCACAACCAACCCGAGTACAACGGCATCAAGTTCACCCCTTCCTGGGGGGGGCCGGCCCTGCCGGAAACCACCAGTAAGATAGAGGAAACCGTCCAAACCCTGTTGCGCAGCGGTCGGGACTACCACCTGGTCTCCGGGAAACCGGCGCTCTGCACCCCCATCGACCCTCGGCCGGAATATTTTCACCATCTCAAAGGCTTGATCAATTTCGAAACCATCACCCGCTCCGGCCTCTCGGTGTTATGCGACCCCCTGTGGGGTGCGGGTCGCACCTATCTCAGCCCGCTGTTGGCCCAGGAAGGCATCAAGGTCAAAACCCTGCATAATTATCGCGATCCCTACTTCGGTGGCCGCGCTCCCGAGCCCTCTGCCGCCAATCTCTACGAGATGGTCGAAGAATTGCGCGAGAGCGACGAACACAGCCTTGGGCTGGCCCTCGATTGCGACGCCGACCGCTTCGGAGTGCTCGACCTCGACGGCGAGTGGATCCAACCCAATTACCTCCTGGCCATGATCCTCGACTATCTGCTCGAAACCCGTCCTCGACCGGCGGGTCTGGGAGTAGCCAGGACCGTGGCCACGACGCACCTCCTCGACCGCATCGCCGAAGCGGCGGGGATCCCTCTGTTCGAGACCCCGGTAGGCTTCAAGTACATTGGAGACCTGATCAACAAGGATCAGATCCTCCTCGGCGGCGAGGAGAGCGGCGGTATCAGCATCCGGGACCATCTCCCCGAAAAAGATGGGTTGCTCGGTTGCCTGCTCACCCTCGAAATGGTGTGTCAGAGGGGTCACGGCCTGAAGAAGCTCCTCGGTGAGCTCTACGCCACTTACGGCTCGGTGCGCTGCCGCCGGCTCGATGTCTCCATCACCCCGACGATCCTTGCCAACGTGCGCGAGCGCTTGAGGAACCTACCGAACTCTCTCGGATCCAGGAAGGTACTCGAGGTGCGCTCCCTGGACGGTATAAAGATCCAGCTCGAAGGTCCTGCTTGGATCCTGTTCAGAGAAGCCGGCACCGAGCCTCTTGTTCGGGTCTACCTCGAAGCCGCGAGCGACGAGGAACTCGACCTCCTCGAGAGTCAGGCCCGGTCACTCCTGCTGGCCTGAGCACCATGACCGAACCAGCCCCCAACCCGCTCGCCACCCTGGAGTGGTACCTTTACGGCCTTCGCAGTTGGGGCCTCAGCCATTACCCCCGAGTACGCTCGGGGAACACCGCCGTCCCCCAGGTCTCGCTCCGGCAACCCGCTCCCAACTTCGCACCTCCCTCACCGGCGACCACGGTGACAGTGCCACCATCATCGCCGACAACCTCGGTCGCGTCCCTCCCCGCTGAGCCCTTCACCTGGGAACCGGACCCTTCGGACGATCCTGCCGAGGGGCTCCGCGCGCTGCACCAGGAGCTCGGCGATTGTCGGCGTTGCGGCCTGGCCTCGACCCGCACCAAGCTCGTCTTCGGGACAGGTTCTCCAAGCGCAGCCCTCGTCCTGGTCGGTGAAGCTCCAGGCAGGGAAGAAGACCTCAAGGGAGAACCCTTCGTCGGCCGCGCCGGCCGGTTGCTCGACGAGATGCTCGGAGCCATCGGCTTGGCGAGGAACGAGGTGTACATCACCAACATCCTCAAGTGCAGACCCCCGGACAATCGAGATCCCGCCCCGCCAGAGGTCTCGGCCTGTGCGCCGTACCTGCGCCGGCAGCTCCCCCTGCTCAAACCCCGGGTCCTGCTCACCCTGGGCAGATTCGCCGCGCAGACCCTGCTCGGGACCTCGGCACCGATCACCCGTATTCGCGGAAAAATCTTCTGGGTCGGTCCCACGATACTCGTTCCGACCTTCCATCCCGCCTACCTGCTGCGCAACCCGAAGATGAAGGGCTTGGTCTGGAAAGACCTCCTGCTCGTCGCCGCCCTCCTCCGCGGGGAACCCGCGCAGCAGTAGCCGCCCTCTTTTTTGTAATGAATTCATAGTCTATCGACCAAGAGGCGGGAACGAGTCCATGAAACCCCAGGCACAATGGTTGTCCCGATCCTCGAGGGAGCATCACCAAGACTGGTGGTGGATACTCCTGCTTGGAGCAGGTCTATCTACAGGACTTGCCCTCTACGTGGAGCATCCCTCCTATGAAGATGCCTTCTATTACTCCTTGAACGGGTTGCGAATATCCGAGGGCAGGGGACTCACTGATCGAGCCATCACCTATTTTTACAGTGAACCAACAGAGTTGCCGACCGCCAGTCACGACTACTGGATGCCCCTGAGTTCCTTCCTGGCATCGGCAGGAGCCTTGCTCCATCAAGGCTACGGAGGAACTCGAATTCCGTTCACGATCCTGGCCGCACTGACCCCCCTCCTCTGCTACGTACTGAGCGGAATTTTCCTGGCTTCGCGTAGGAAGAGGTTGCTCGTCTCTCTCCTTGCCTTACTGGCAGGACCCCATAACGCGCTCTGGACCCAACCCTCCACCTTCATGCCCTTTCTGTGGTGCGGGGTGGCCAGCCTGTATTTCTCCTCCAGGATGCTCCTGCGGGATTCCCTCTGGTCGGTCCTGGGGGCTGGTTGTTTCGCAGGGCTAGCTCACCTTACGAGGGTAGATGGTTTCCTGTTCCTCGTGAGTAGCTTGCTGGTCCTGGTTCGGCAGCACACCAGTGGACGGGGATATTCCCTAAGGGCCAGGTTGTTGGCGGCGTTATTCCTGAATCTGGGGGGCTACCTCCTGGTCATGGCGCCCTGGTTCGTCCGCCAGTACACGACCTTCGGTACGCCGCTCTCCCCGGCGGGATTGCAGCCAATATTAATAAAAGATTTCATGGAGATGTATTCCTACACTACCTCTCTGGAGCTGCCGGCCTACCTTGTCACCTATACCTGGCATGACCTACTCGGTCGATTGCAGGCAGCCTGTTGGAGCCTCTATCACTTGGTACTCATGACCACTTACGTGCTGCTGCTTCCCTTCTCAATAGCCGGCGCACGTGAGGTCTTCCGGAACCCGAGCATCGGCTTCAGGTGGCAGCCAGTGATGGTATACGCGATCCTGCTCGTCATCTTCCACGCTGTAGTCACCCCCCTGCAATCCTGGATGGGATCGAGTATCCACTCCTCCATCGTCCTGTGGCCCTTCCTCATCATCCTGGCCATGGAGGGCTTCGACCGGATCTTGTCCTGGATTGTACTCCGGCGACCTCACTGGGATCAGAGAAGGGCCAGGGTGGTGCTCCCCCTGATCTTCGTGCTCGGTTGCATTGGCAAAACTCTCGAGCATGGCTTGGTGGACCTGCGATGCAGCAGAGAATTCGCACAGCTTGGTGCGTTCCGTTCCTACTTGCATGAAGATGCCGTTGTCATGGCTTGGTATCCCTACGCGGTGGCCTATCATACCGGTTGTTCGGTAATAATCCCCCCGGCGGAGGGCTGGATGACTGCAAGAACGGTGATCCGGCGTTTCGGGGTGCAATACTTGCTGGTTATGGATGCAGGTCCCGACTACTGGAAGGAGTTGTTGCACCTCCAGGAGAAACGGGCCGACATATCCCTGGTGTACCAAGGAGAAATGCTACGGCTGTACGCGGTTACTGCTGGGTCCGGAGATTGAGGCTCTCCAAGATGGACTCGAGAGGAAGAGGAGAGACCAACTGCCAGGGAAAACATATCCGACCTCTCTGACCAGGGATCTACTACCAAGATTCCCGTACCGAATACCAACACCTCATGCTCGTAAAAAAATCTAAATTTCCATACACAAGAGTACGTTTCACCACGTATTCGCACCCACCAGTTACAGCAAGACATTGTTATGTTTATGCGGCCCCTCTTTTGCTTGAGCAAGCATGCAGCACCATGGCGAAACCCACGGTCATAGACGGGTGGAAGCGGCAACGCAGAGGTTCCTCGAGGAGGTCTTCATGAATATTCCCAAGGTATTTTTCTGGGGTTGCGCGTTGATTCTCGTGGCCACCACGACGGGGTATAGCCAGGAGACCTCCTCTACCGAGGAAGCCGCGGCCTTCGTCCGAGCATCGGTTCCCTGGTTCTCTCCCGATACCTATGCCCTCGAGAGGCTCACAACCTCGAACAGAGGGTGGAACGTCTCGCTGCAACTGAAAGACGTCGAGGATGACCATCGTCTGCACCTGTATTTCTCGTATTGGCAGGGTGCCATTGAGGGGAGCGCGGTCACCTTCATCAGAGTATCGGACTGGAGGGACTACGTCGAGGCAACCATGCCCATCACCGAGAAGACCCGCACACTCTTGCTCCGCGTCGTGCAGGCCGCCATGGACCGACCGGCCCCCTCGCAACAATCGGACGAGACCGAATTCGCCTACCTTCCCAAGGTCATGGAACTGCTCCGCACTGCGACCCTCCCAGAGCAACCAGACACGATAGCAAGCTGGAAGTTGTATACCCCGGGTCAAGGCGATGCCTTGAAAACCTACCTGCCATGGCTCGATTTTTCTCAGGTAGCCTTCGTCGAGAAGGAGATCGCCGATTTTCCCTTCGGAATTCCCGATACCGTCTTTTCCGACGCCGCGGACAACCGCATTTCGCTCGAGTACAGCAGTGAAGGGTCGTACGTTGTGTTTCTCAACGGAACTTCCCGGCAACGTGTAGGCTGCGACTTGACCCCGGAACTTGCTCGAGAATTGCTCGGCATGCTCGTAGCTCACGGAAAGTCGGTCCAGTCTACGACGCTCTCCCAACTGCTCAAAACTTCCCCGATACGCTACGTACTTTCTGAACTTCTCCACAATGCGAAACGAGCTACCTCCGTCCGATCGACCCACTTGTCGACGACCCGCGTGGAGGAATACGAAGATCCGATCGGCCTCTTGAACGAACTCTCCGCGGCCATGCCGGAAACCCTCGCCGAGGAATACGCGGAGCACTTGAGACGATCCGACCTGCGTTTCAACAACAAGGAGCGCCTCGTCGAAAGTCTCTATATCTATGCTCTGGTGCTGCGGGGGCACACCCTGTTCCATGGGTCGCTCGGTCAGACCATCGAGGCGCTCATGTCCTTGATCACCGATAACTTGGGTCTGGTGCTCAGTGGGATCAACCCAGCTCATATCACCTACCTCATGAAGAGCATCGGGGACGTCGAACTTCCACCGGACCTGCAACAACTGACCGCGACGCTCAGAGCGGTGTACAAAATTTTCAAGGCGCACGAGAAAACCCCCTTCTGAGTGCTGTAGACTGCAGTCTGTATCATCACGAAAACGCAAGAAGCCTACCCGATCAAGCCCTGGAGGTCACTCCCCCTCCCCATGGCGGCGCCGGCGGCGATCCTTCTGCCGCCGCACTCTCAGGATTTCCAGCTTTCGGTTCGCCGGGAGCCCGGTCGCGGCCTCGAGTCGGTCGAGCAAGGTCCGTCTCGCCAGGAAGCGGTTGATGGCCTGCGAACGCTCGCGCTGGGCCTTGACCACGATCCCGGTGGGCAGGTGGCGCAGGACCACGCAGGTGGAGGTCTTGTTGACGTGCTGGCCCCCGGGCCCCGACGAACGCACGAACTGCTCCTCGAGATCCTCCTCCCGCACGCCGAGACGGTCCATGCGTTCCAATAACTCGGCAACCTTCTCGGGTCTGACCTTGAAATCGGGCATCAGGTCGCCCCTGCCGGGACTCCGGCCTCGTACCCCTGATCGATCGCGAGCTCTCCGTCCGTGACGGCCAGGTGGGTGAGCTCGTCGCAACGCTCGTTGTCGGGTTCGCCGGTATGCCCGCGGACCCAGTGCAGCCGCACCCGGTGTTTTTCGAGTTGGCCGAGCAACCGCAGCCAGAGATCCTGGTTGAGCACGGCCTTCTTGTCGGCTCGCTTCCAACCGTTCCGCTGCCAGCCTTCGAGCCAACCGCGTTCGAGGGCATCGACGAGATAGCGGGAATCCGAGGTCGCCTCGACGAGGCAGGGACGCTTGAGCGCCTCTAGACCGGCGATCAAGGCCATCACCTCCATGCGATTGTTGGTGGTCAGGCGATACCCGGCGAAGAGTTCCCGATAGTGCTCCCCGTAGCGCAGCACCACCCCGTACCCTCCCGGACCCGGGTTGCCGAGACAGCCCCCATCGGTCCACATCTGTACCGTGGGGCTGGTCGACCTCTGCTGCTCAGCCTGCATGGGGTTCCTGATGGTCTCCGGCAGAGGGTTCAGCGCAGTTCCGACAAGACCTCGAGGCTGTGCTGCCTGCCCAACGCGAAAGCCGCACGGTTGGCCTCGACCAGCGCTTGACCTTTCGACCCGAACATCCGTTCGAGCACGTCCAGATACAAGGGCACGTCGAAGGGCAGGAAGGGACTGACCGCCCCGACGAGGACGGTGCTCTGGGTCCGGGGATTTCCGGCTTCCCGGGCGAGGGCTTCGGCGTCGAGGAGGCTATGCCGGGGCCAGCGCTCCAACTCGGCCAGGACGAGGTCGCGCTCGGGATATTCTGCCAGGTTCTCCACGGTCACGGTACTGCTCACCACCGTACCTCCCGGCTTCAGGAAATGCAGGTGCCGCAACGTCTCGAGGGGTTCGAGGCCGACCACCAGCTCGGCCCGGCCGGCGGGTATCAGTGGACTGTGAATAATCCCCCTCGCGAGCCGGACATGCGCCTGCACCGTCCCGCCGCGCTGGGACATGCCGTGGACTTCCGACTGCTTGCAGGCCAGTCCGTGCTCGGCGGCAGTCAGGGTCAGCACCTGCGCCACGCTGAGGATACCTTGACCTCCGACACCGCACAGGATGAGCTCGATCGTCTCGTTCATGCCAGCCCCCTCTTCCGCCGGCGCGCGGCCTGGAGACACTCCCTCGCCGCCACCACGACGGACAACCCTTGGTGTCTCAAGGCTTTTCTCAACACCTCGACGTTGGCGGCATGGTCTTGAGGCCGGGGCAGCAGGCTATGTAGGTGTTCGGGATCGACGCCCAGCCCGGCCAGCAGGTTCAGCAGGGCCTCGCCCGAGAGCAGGCTTTGCTGTCCGCCGGTCATGGCCACGGCAGCGTTGTCCAGGATGATCACGGTCATGGGGACCTGGCCGCGGAGCGCGGAGAGCAGGGCCGGAATGCCGGAATGGGCGAAGGTGGACTCCCCGAGCACGGCCACAACCGGCAGGACTCCGGCATCGGCCATTCCTCTGGCCATGCCGATGCTGGCGCCCATCGCCACGCAGGTCTGCAGGGCCTGATAGGGGGGCAGGGCTCCGAGGGTGTAGCAGCCGATATCGCCGGTGACGAAGAGACCGGGAAATTCTCGGCGAACCTCGGTCAGGGCCTTGAAGAGGTCAGCGTGACCGCAGCCTTTGCACAACGAAGGAGGCCGTCCGGGCAAGGGCATCGAGGGTCCCCTCGAGGGAACCCCCTCGAAGCCGAGAGCCCGACCCACCAACTCCGGGGTAAGTTCACCGGTCCTCGGCAGATCCCCGCTGAGCTTACCGCGGACACGCACCCTCGGGTCGGCCAACAAGCCGCTGAGAGCTCTCTCCACATACGGTGAACCGTCTTCGAGGACGAGCACTTCGTCGACCTTCCTGGCGAGTGCGCGCAACGCTCCGGGTGCGAGCGGATAGCGCCGCACGTGCAGATGGGGCGGGCAGGAACCCGGGTCGGGATAGTGTTCTCGGAAATAGGCGTACCCAAGGCCCGCGGCGATCACCCCGAGCGGACCGGGAACTCCCTCCTGCACCTCGGAGACGGCACGCTCATCGAAATGGGCCATCAGCTTCTCCCGGGTTTCGAGCAAACGGCCCAGGCGACGACGGGCATTGACCGGGAGCAGGATCCAATCCTCGAAGCGTTCGGGCAAGGGCCGTCTGGCACGAGGCGGTTGGGGTTCCCTGCGATGTACTTGAGCCCGACAGTGGGCGAGCCTGGTCGTCAGCCGCAGCATCACCGGCACTCTGAAGTCCTCCGACAGAGAAAAACCTTCCTGCACCGCCTCATAGAGTTCCTGGTGTTCCGCGGGCTCGAGACAGGGGATGCCCGCGAATTCCGCCAATACCCGGCTGTCCTGTTCGTTCTGCGAGCTGTGCATCCCCGGATCATCGGCCACGACCACCAAGAAGCCTCCATTGCTGCCGGTCAGGGCCGAACTGACGAAGGGATCGAGGGCCACGTTGAGACCGACGTGTTTCATCGCCACCAGAGCTCGGTACCCGGCGAGGGAATGTCCGAGAGCCTCCTCCAGGGCTACCTTCTCGTTCGCGCTCCAACTCGCATGGACCTCGCCCTTCGCGACCTCGGCACTGCCCTGCAGGTACTCGAGGAGTTCGGTGGCCGGAGTCCCTGGATAGGAATAGGCGCCCCGCAAGCCGGCATCCAGCGCGGCTCTGGCGACAACTTCGTCCCCAAGCAACGGCTCGCTCAACATGGTTCCACCTCGGGAAACGATTCTCCGTACAACAGGAAAGGGCGCCGGCGGGGCAAGAACTCGGCCACAGCTTCCTCGAGCAACCCTCGCAGCTCGTCGAGCGGCGCTCCTCGTTCCAGCATCGGCCGTACGCGCGCATCGCCGACCAGGATATCAAAGGGCATACGATCCTGGACGTATTCATAGGGCGGCGGTAGCCAGGAAAAGGCCTTCCCGTGGGCGGCGAGCACCTCGCGCAGGAGCCAGAGGAAGGTGAGGACGGGCTTGAAACCTCTGCGATCGGTCACGTGGAGTTGCACGCCGGCACAGAGGGTACCGGCATGTTTGTCGAAAGTAGGTCTGAACCAGGCCTCGCGGAAAACCACTCCGGGGAGCTCCGCCCGCTCCAAGCGCTCGACCAAGGCCGGAGCCTCGAGATAGGGAGCACCGACCAACTCGAAGGGTCTGGTCGTGCCCCGACCCTCGCTGAGGTTCGTCCCCTCGAGCAGACAGCCCCCCGGGAACACGACCGCGGTATCCACGGTCGGCATGTTCGGAGAAGGATAGACCCACGGGAGCCCGAGTTCGTCGAGGTAGGCAGAGCGGTCCCAGCCTTCCATGCCGACGACCTCCAGCTCCCCGCGAAACCCGTGAGCCTCCTTGCCGAGAAGGAGCAACTCCCCCATGGTCATACCGTGCCGGAGCACGGTCGGGACCATCCCGACGAAGGAGCGCAGCCCGGGCTGCAGGCCGGTCCCCTCTACCGCGGTCCCGGAGATCGGATTGGGCCGGTCCAGGACCACGAGCTTCTTGCCGAGAGCCGAGGTCGCGGCCAAACAGTTGAGCAAGGTCGACACATAGGTGTAGATGCGACAACCGACGTCGCACAGATCGCCCACCAACAATTCGACTCCTGCCAAGGTTTCTGCCCGGGGCGTTCTGGTGGAGCCGTACAAGCTGTAGACGGGCAAGCCGGTCCGGCCGTCCCGGCCATCCTCGGACTCGATCATGTTGGCTTGTTGCTCCCCGCGGAAACCATGTTGCGGGCTGAAGACCGCGACCACCTCGTGTCCATGACCGCGCAGGAGATCGACGAGGTGCCGGAACCCGGGGCCGACCGAGGCATAATTGCAGACCACGCCGAGCTTATGGCCTCGCACCACGGCCGAGAACCGCTCGAGGGAGCTGCGAAAGATGGTTCCCTCCATGCCGTTCCCGCACGAATACCGTTGCCAAGGACGCGACCCTACCATAGAATGATGCCCCCTGCAACGGCGCTCCGCTGCCCGCGGCCGAGCTCTGGGCAGCTCACGCGCCACATCGCGGGGGTGGACGCTCCCTTCGAGGCCTGCCGATGCAGCTCCAGACCCTGACCTCCTATCTCGACACGCTCTTGCGCATCGACGAATACGCCGACAGCTCGCAGAACGGGCTCCAGGTCGAAGGCCGTGGCGAGGTCAACCACGTCGCCTTCGCGGTCGATGCCAATCTGCAAGTCTTCCAGCGCGCTACCGAGACCGACGTCGACCTCCTCGTCGTCCACCACGGGCTCTTCTGGAACCAACCCGTACTCCTGACCCGCCTGCTCCGCCGGCGAGTTGGACACCTGCTCGGTCACGGGATCTCCCTCTACGCAGCCCACCTCCCCCTCGACCTGCACCCCGAACTCGGCAACAATCGCCAATTGCTCAACCTGTTGGATCTAAACGACGGCCGGGAGTTCGGCCAGTACAAGGGGACCGCCCTCGGTTTCTCGGCCGAGTACCCGACCCCGATCCCCCTCGAGAACCTCTTGGCCGTCGTACGGGCCAAGCTCACCCCCCATTTCGCCCTCATCGGGTTCGGTCCCCGCCTCATTCGAACGGTGGCCGCCGTGAGCGGGGCTATCCCCACCGACATGCTCCAGGAAGCGTGGCTCCAAAAGGTCGATCTCCTCCTCACCGGCGAGACCGGGCATCACCTCTCCCAAGATGCCGAGGATCTCGGCCTCAACCTCCTCTGCCTCGGTCATTACCTCTCCGAGACCTTCGGGATCAAAGCCTTGATGAGACACCTCGCCGCCCAGTTCCCGCTCCGGGTTTCCTTCATCGACCATCCAACCGGCTATTGAGGAGGCCCTCGTGCTCACAGCCGAACTGACGATCAACGTGCGCATCCTGGACCGGCGAGCACAGCTCCCCGAGTACGCCACTGCGGGAGCTTCGGGCATGGATGTCCGCGCCCTGCTCGACGTCCCGCTCGTCCTCGCCCCAGGCCAGAGGGCTGCCCTACCCACGGGCCTGGCCCTGGAAATTCCCTCGGGCTTCGAACTCCAGGTCAGACCGCGCAGCGGTCTTGCCCTCGGCCGTGGCTTGACCGTGCTCAATGCCCCGGGGACCATCGATTCCGACTATCGCGGGGAGCTCAAGGTCCTGCTGATCAACCTGGACAACGCTCCACAAACCATTCAACCGGGAGAGCGCATCGCCCAGTTGGTGGTAGCGCCGGTGCTCCGGGCGCAACTCCGCCCGACCGAGACCCTCCAGGATACCGCGAGAGGCGGCGGCGGTTTCGGCTCCACCGGTTGTGCTTGAACCCCTTGCCACGAGCTCGGAGACCCCATGGCCAAGCTGTGTTTGGAAGCGATCGGAAAACACTTCGGAGAGGTCGAGGTCTTGCGGGACCTGTCCCTCGACATCTCGGATGGAGAATTCCACATCCTAGTCGGCCCCTCGGGGTGCGGGAAATCGACGATCCTTCGGCTCATCGCCGGCCTGGAGGAACTCGACTCCGGGAGGATCGTGATCGGTGACCGCGACGTCAGCACCGTACCGCCCAAGGATCGCGACATTGCCATGGTCTTCCAGAACTATGCCCTCTACCCGCACATGAGCGTGGCCGACAACCTTGCCTTCGCCTTGAAACTGCGGAAGGTACCGCGTGCCGAGCGCGAACGCCGGGTCCACGACGTGGCCGAGATCCTGGGCATAGAGGACCTGCTCGACCGAAAACCCAAGGCCCTCTCCGGCGGGCAGCGTCAACGCGTGGCCATGGGACGGGCCATCATCCGCGAACCCGCCGTGTTCCTCTTCGACGAGCCGCTCTCGAACCTGGATGCAAAACTGCGCGTCCAGATGCGGGCCGAGATCGGTCGGCTCCACCTCCGCCTATGCACGACCACGGTCTACGTGACCCATGACCAAGTCGAGGCCATGACCCTGGGGCAACGCATCACGGTGCTCGACCGGGGGCGTATCCAACAGACAGGAACGCCCCTTGAACTCTACGAACGCCCTGCCAACCGCTTCGTCGCCGGCTTTATCGGCCAGATGAACTTCTTGCCCGCTCGGATCGAGGAACAAAGTTTGTGTCTCGGCAACGTGCGTCTACCGCTGGATCCAGCCACCGTCACCCAGAGGGGGAGTGGACGAGAAGTCCTGGTCGGTATCCGGCCCGAACACCTGGAACTCGTCCCCGAGAGCGGGTTGCCTGGCACCGTTGAGCTGATCGAGGCGCTGGGGGCCGAGACCTTCCTGCACCTCTCCACGCCCCTCGGTCCTACTCCGACGCCCCTGGTGGCGAGAGGTCCGGGCTCGACCTGCAAACACCTCGGCGAGAGAGTCTACGTGGCGCCCTGCGCCACGAAGATCCACCTCTTCGATCCCGAGGACGGCCGTTCGTTGCGGCTCCCTGGATGATCCGAAACGAACAGCTTCAGGGATGTTCTACTGCTTCGCGGGGGGCGCGCTCGGGCAGAGATTGTTCCTGCCCGGGTAACGGATAGACCTGGTGCTGGGCCTGGAGATGGGGTTCGTCGCAGATGACCTGCACCGCCCGTTTGTTCCTGCCATTGAACACGATGGGAGCCTGGAGGTTGGCGGTGATGCGTTTGCCCCCCTCGTGCACGGAGAGGATGACCAGGGTAACGAGGGTCTCGTGGTCTTCCTGCTTGAGGTCGATGATCGGAAAGTAGTCCTCGCGTATCACGAACTCATAATCGGTGAAGAAGACCCGCGGCTCGGCCACCAGGAAAGCGAGCTCCGGAATACCGCTGGCTTGGAGCCAGCGCAAGGTCCCGTTCTTGTCGTGGTCGACGAGACAGTACTCCTTGACCCGAGAGAACCCGAGCAGCCCCCGGGGAAAGGTGACCAGATTGCTCTCATCGATCTCGATGGTACCGAACCTCGTCGTTTCAATCCTCTTCATGATCGCTTCCCTCCCGGTCCGGCCGCGACAACGAGGTCTTGGCGCTCTGCAGGCCGATCCCCGCGTAGACTTCCGCTGTTCTGGCCGCATCCAGGACATCGCTTTGGGAGGCCTGTTTGTTCTCCTCGACGATGCGCAGATACACCTCTTCGCGATAGATCGGTACGTTCGGCGGTGCGTCGATGGCCACCCGTACCCTATTCTTCCCGATATTGTGGATCCTGATCAGGATTTCGTGGTCGATCCTGATGCACTCTCCTTCCTTCCTGGTCAGTACAAGCATGTCACCCCGTCCTGTGGTGGCTGTTCATCTTTTTCGAAAACGAACGCAACGTAGCAATATCACCGAAGGAAATCAAGCAGGGAAGGTTGGAGGATCTTCGCGGTCGCGGCAAGAATGGTCTGGAACAGACTCTGCTGTTGAGCCAACATCGCCGCCGCTTCGATCATATCCGTATCCTCGAGGGCCGAGATGCTCTCGAGGTGCTTGTCGCCCTCGTATTCCAGATTCTTCTTCGTCGTCTCAAGCGAGGCCATGCGCGAGCCGATCACGCCCCGCACCTGAATGACTTGGTTGAAGAAACGGTCCAGCTTCTCGAGGGAGTTCCCGAGGAAGTCGGGTTGGTGATACTGCTCTCCCTGGTAGAAACCCGTGGCCTCGGCGTTGGGACTGTCCACCGAGATATGAACGTCGATCCCCGGATCGGCGAGGAGGCAGATCCGCGTGCCGTCCTGGTTGACCGTGGCGGTGATACCTGCCGTCGGCGGCAAGGAATCGTTGACGGCCTGGACGAGGTCGTCGAGATCTCCGATCACCCCACCGGGCAAGGTGGCCGAAGTGATGGGCTGGCCGTTGATCTGGAATTCCTGTCCCGACAGCGTGAGCGGGACCGCGGCGAGGTCGAACGCCTTGCTCCCCTCGACCTTCACCGTTCCCTCCTCACGCAGACCATAGATGATCCCGTTGATCGTGTCGTAGATATTGACCCCGTCCTTGAGCCCGACCCCGGTGAACAATTCTTCTCCATTGGAGTTGATCTTCACCGTCGCGCTGAGATTTCGCACCACCGAGATCAGCCCATCGGTGAAGCCGAGCCCGTCGAGCGCCTGATTGGGCACGGTCTCCTGGAAATAGAATCCGGTGCCGTTGATGGCCTGGTACTTGACCACTCCCTCGGTGAGACCGCCGATCCTCGCGCCGGTCGCGCTGGCTTCGACCAACATGTCCCGACCGGTCCGATCGATCAGCACTGCCCCGTCACCGGCTTGGTTCAGCACAGCGCTGACCCCCGTCTGGTCGGTATAGGCATTGATCGTGGCCAGGAGCTCGGCAAGCGTTGAGGTGGTCGCGGGCGCGACCGGCGGACCGCCCCCGCCTGAGAGGATGCTCACCCCGTTGATGGTCAGGTCCCCGGCGGCGAGGGTGTCTCCCGCGACCATACCGGCAGTCCCCAACTCACCGTTGACGTGGGAGTAAGCGTTCAACTTGACCGTCGAACGCCAGACCTGATCCCCCAGCGAGTCGCACCCGGCGATCGCCCTGCCCGCGGCCGAACCTTCCAGGGTGATATTGCGCCCATCATACGCGCTGAGCACCAGCTTGTTCCCCTGAGCCGAGGCCACCACGCCGTGCGTTCCCGTGCTCTCGTTCACCAGGTTGATCAAGTCGTTGATATTGTCCACCCGGCCGACGAGGTTGACCCCGTTGAGGCGCAGGTCCGCACCACCGGTAAGGCTCGCGGTGAGAACCCCGGTGCGGTATTCGTCGGGCAGATCGACCTTGTTCGGCTCGACCGAGGCCACTACCCCGGTCGCGATAGATTGCCGGTTCAGGGCGGCGGCGACCGCAATTGCGCTGTTGTTTTCGTCCCCATACGCTGCGTAGGAGCTGGCGTCGACCATGTCCGCGGGATCGAGGGCCACGCCGTTGAGGAGGACTCCGCCCGGCAGGATATCGACCAGGGCCCCCGGGGGCGCCGAAGCCGGCACGCCGCTGCGTTCGATGAACGCGTCCTGGGTTTTATCGCTCACCAGGACCTTGATCTCCCCATCATTGCCGTTGTAAATCACCGGCGCCTGATAATTGACGTCTTCGGGGATGAGGGAGAAGGGCTGCACATCCGTACGATAGCCGCCGAAGATGAACTTGCCCTCGAAGCGGGTATTGCCCATCTCGACAATCTGCTTCCGGAGCGTGCGAATCTCCTCAATGATCATGGTCTTGTCATTCGTGTTCAAGATCCCGGAGTTCGCTTGGAGAGTCAGCTCCTTGAGCCGCATCACCGAGTTCTCGATCGCTTGCAGGGTATTCTCGGTGATCGAGAGCTGAGAACGACCGGTCTCGATGTTCTTCTGGTACTGGTCGGCCGCGATCACCTGATTGCGGAGGGAGAACACGCGGTACCACTCCAAGGGTCCGTCGGAAGGCCGGTGGATCTTCTTGCCGGTGGAAATATTCTGTTGGATCTTGTCGAGATCCGTCCGCGCCTTGCCGATGGAATTCATCGCCCGCAGGTAACTGGAGGAGAAGGTCACGTTATAGAGTGTGGCCATGATACGTCACCCAAGATTGACTATGAGTTCTAGGAGTTCGGCGGAAACATTGATCACCCGCGCGCAGGCCTCGAAGGCCTTCTGGTAGATCATCAACTTGGTCGCCTCCTCGTCGATGCTGACACCGGATTCGCCCTGCCGCCGCACTTCCAGTTGCGTGTAGAAATCACTATGTATCTGGTGATCGGTATACACTCCGCGGGCATCGAGACCGATCTTCTCGAGCAAGGTCCCGTACGCCGAGATAAAGGTTTGGTCATTGAGGCCGCTGATGGTCTTGTTGGCCATGTCCGCCAGGGCTACCGCGACCTCGTTGTTGTACGGGATCTCGTCGGGGTCGCTGGACGAGGCGATGCGGATCGGGTTGTCGGCCAACTGCGGGTTGATGCTGATGTTGGCCGCTGCCATGGACCGCTCCTCGGCCGAGGAACCGATGGCGTTGAAGAAATCCCGGCCCGCGATACCGTCGAGGCCGACTCCCTGTTGGTGTACCCGGTTGACTTCTTGTACCAGGGTATAGGCGAGGTGGTTGAGTTGGTCGAGGTAGTCGGGGATGAACTTGTCCCTGACGTCCATCAAACCCTTGAAGCGCCCCTCGACGATCCGGTCGGTGACGTCGACCCCGACCCCGCCGCGGTCCGAGGCGATGAACATCCTGATGTTGCCCATGTTGTCGACCCGGGCCTCGAAGCGGGAAACCTCGTTGTTGGTCACGACCGAGGTGTTGCCGATGAGGACCTGGAAATCGTGTTCGTTCTCGATGATATCGGTGTTGACCATCTCGGAGATCTTCCGGATGGTGTTGGTCCGCTCGTCGTAGAGCTCGTTGACCGGCGTCCCGGTGCCTTCGTAGCGGCGGATCTTCTCGTTGATCTCGGACAGGGTCGTGAGGTGGATGTTGAGATCGTCGATCAGGGCGCTGGCCTCTTTGTTGGTATCCGCGGCTAGATCGCGCAACCACTTGTCCACGCGTTGGAACTCCTGTCCGAGACGCTCGGTCTGGATGACCACGTTGTAGCGCTCGTTGAGGTTGGCAGGATTCGACGCCATCGAACTGACGGAGTTGAAGAAGCTGTTCAGGGCGAAGGCCAACCCGGCGTCCTCGGTCTCCTGGAAGGCATCCTCGACATACCCGAGGAACTTCTTCTCTTCTTCGAGGGTTCCCAGATGCTCAGAGGTCTGGGTCATTTGGTTCTCGGTGAACCTGTTGAAATCTCTAACTATATCGTCAACACAAACGCCATAGCCGGAGCCCGGCCCGCCGCCGGGGTTCGGAGCGAACATGACCCGCTGCTTGGTGTAACCCTCGGTGTTCATGTTGGCGATGTTGGCACCGGTCACCTCGAGCGCCTTGCGGTTGGCTCGAATGCCGGACAACCCGGTGTTCATCGTGGTAAGGATGCCGCTGCTCATATCACACGTCCATATGCATGACGCTACCGGTCAGCTTCCTGGGGGACAGCCCCCCCTTGCCCGTGTAGGTCGTGGTACGATTGTGCCGTTCGAGGGAGCGCCGCGATTGTTCTAGGCTGCGCAGGGTCAGACCGGCCAAGCCACCGTTGAGGGTATTCAGTTCGCTCACCGTCTGGACCAAGGACCGCATGGTGGACTGGAGCGCACGGACCCTCGAAGCCAGGGGTTCAGCCATGAGTTCGGCCAACCTAGTCATGGTGAACGTGGAACTCTCTTGAGAAAAACTCTCGGCCAACCGCGCAACCAGGGTCTTGCGGCTTTCCTCGAGGACGGCCAACCGTACGATGACCTGCTCTTTCTCTCCCGCGAGCACACGCAAGCGCTCGACCTCCATGCCGACCATGCGTTCTCGCTCTTCCTGCAGCAAGGCCAGGAGGTGCTTGTAATGGTCGAGTTGCCGCTGCAACACGACGATCAATTCCCCGCTCACGTCATCCACGATGATCTCCCTCTTGCCTCAGCGGCCCTCGAGAAGTTTCTCGGCGAGGAGGGCGGTATCCACCCGGTACTCGCCCGCTGCAAGGCGTTGGCGGAGCGAGGCCACGAGGTCGTCCCTGACCTCCGCGACGCCCTTCGCCTTGGCCTTCAATTGCTCGAACAACCTCACATCGTCGGAGAGGCTGACCTCGTCGGTCGGCAGGACCCTCTCCCCGGATTTTCCCCCGCCGATCCCTCCCTCGGCCTTGCGAACCCTCGCGGCGGCTCCGCCGTGCTGTGTCGTCAGGTCGTGCGTCTGGATGTGCTCGAGCAACTTCATCGCCACTTCACCTCTGCACCGTTACCTGCATCCCCAGGACCGTGCGGGGATCAACCGGGGCATCGGCCCGTCTCACCTCGAAGTGCAGGTGTGGACCAGTCGAACGGCCGCTCGAACCAACGGTCCCGAGCACCTGCCCCTGTTGCACCTCGTCGCCCTTGCCGACGAAGTTCTCCTTATTGTGGGCATAGACCGTGCGCACGTCATCCCCGTGTTCGACGATGATCATTCTCCCGTAGCCCTCCCGTTCACCCGCGAAGACGACCCGGCCGGACAAGGCCGCCCGGATCGGAGTCCCCGCAGGAACAGCAAGGTCCATACCGTCATGGTGACGATCGCTCCCATCGAGGGGATCCACACGGGGCCCAAATTCCGAGGAAACCCTGCCGCGACAAGGTAGTTGAGTTTTCTCGGAACACCCGCCGCGCAGCATTCCCAGGTCCACGAACTGGCGGTAGATCATCTCGGCGAGCCCCTGCTCCCCGCCTATTGACAGGTTCTTGACGTATTCGCCGTCAAGCATGGAGGTGAAGACATCCTCCCCGTAGCTCTTGCCGAGGAACCCGTCGGACGGCATGGCCTGACGCATCGATTTCATCATCATGCCATAGACCATCTGCTCGAACTCCTTGGCTGCCTTGCGCAACTCGGTGGCCTCGAGAGTACCTTCGGCGGCTCCTTCGCTATGCCGGGCCAGTCGGGTTTCCAACTCTTGCGACCGAGCCTGGCCGGCGAGGCTGTCGAACGAAGCGGCGTCGTGGATCATGCTCAGGTCCTCAGATGATTTCCAGATCGGCCTGGAGAGCACCGGCGGCCTTGATCGACTGGAAGATAGCGATCATGTCCCTCGGACTCACGCCCAAGGCGTTGAGGGCTTTGACTACATCCCCGATGGTCACGCCCATGGGGACGACCATGAGCTGGTTCTCGCTGCCCTCCTGCTCGACCTTGACCTGGGTGCTTTGCGTCACCGTCGTCTTTCCCTGGGCCAGGGGGTTGGGCTGCGAGACCTCCGGTTGCTCGGCGATGGAAATGGTCAGGTTACCGTGGGAAATCGCGATCGTGCTGATCCGCACGTTCTCACCGATGATCAACGTCCCGGTGCGCTCGTTGAGCACGACCTTGGCCATAGCATCCGGCGTGACGTCGAGGTTCTCGATCCGCGCCACCAACTCCACGACCTTCTGGAAATAGGTTTCCGGCACGTTGATGGCGATAGAACCCGAATCCTTAGCCAGAGCCACCCCGAGTTCCACCGAACCATTGATCACGTCGGCGACGCGCTTGATCGTGGTGAAGTCCGGAACATTGAGGACCAGTTCGAGGGATTTCCGGTCATTGAAATCGAAGGACACTTCGCGTTCGATGACCCCCCCATTGGTGATCTTACCCACGGTAACGTGGTTCCGCTGCGTCATGGTGTTGGCGCCGCCAGCTCCATATCCGCCGACCAACACCGGCCCCTGGGCAATACCATAGATCTTCTGGTTCGGCCCCTTGAGCGGCGTGAGCACCAGGGTTCCGCCTTGCAAGCTGCGGGCATCGCCGATCGACGAAACGAGGACATCGACCTTGCTGCCGATCTTGGCGAACGGAGGCAGTTTGGCGGTAACCAGCACCGCAGCGACGTTCCGCACCTTCACCAGCGCGGGATCGACTCCGATGCCGAGTTTGCCGAGCATGCTGGTCAAAGACTGCACGGTGAACTCGGTCTGTTCGCGATCCCCGGTGCCGTTGAGACCGACCACCAACCCATAGCCGATAAGCTCGTTGACCCTCACCCCCTTGAAGGCGGAGATGTCCTTGATCCGGACCGCCCCTGCCGTGGAACCGAGGAGGATGGCGAGCACCAGTGTACAGACGAACCTCTTCATCGTAGAGCTCCTCCTGATCAGAACGGCCACAGCCAATCCATAACTCGGGCGAGCCACCCCGGCTGTTGCTTGTCGGAGATGACCCCACGGCCGGTGTATTCGATCCGCGCGTCGGCGATGAACGACGACAGCACCGTATTGTCGATACGGATGTCTTGCGGCCTCACGACCCCCTTGAGCTTGAGGATCTGCTTCTCGCTGTTGACCGCGACCTCGCGTTGCCCCTCGATCGAATAATTGCCGGTCGGCAGGATCTCGACGATCATGACCGAAATACGGGCCTCGAGGTTCTCGCTGCGGGAGGTGGCGCCGTTCCCTCGGAAATCGTTGCGAGACGTGGCGGAAACGTTCGGGGAGAGATTCTTGGCCGTGCTCCACGGCAGATGGTTCCACACATTGCTGAACCCGGCCATGGCCGAGATATCGTTCTCGACCTCGGCCTGCTTGCCGAGATCGGTCGAGGCTTTGTTGGTGGCCGACGCCTCTTCCTGCACGATCACGGTGAGGATATCCCCGACCCGATTGGCCTTGGTGTCGAGGAAGAAAGATCCCACCGAACCCTCGCCTCTCCAGAGAGAGCCGTTCGGGTCTTCTTCCTTGCCCAGATCCGTCTTGGGTTTGGGCATGATCGGCGGACCGGCGTCGACGGCGTCCTTCTTGGACGAGCCACAGCCGAGCAACAAGGCGCTGGCCAGAAAAATGGGGAGCAACACGTGCATGACGACACCTCTCCTCGCGGTCACAGGTTCACCAGGACGAGCCCGGCGCTGACCAACCGGCCATGGACGATCTTTTTGGAATCGATGTTCTGGACCCTGACCGGCTGATCCAGATAGCCATCTTCGAGCAAGATCCCTTTACAACTGACCGTGACCGTGGCGTTACGCACCAGTAGGGAGACCACCTCGCCCCGTCTTGCCAGCGCCGTTGTCTCGAGCATGTCTCGGGTAATCGAGGCCCCCGCTGGGATCGAGCGGCTGACCTGCATGCCGGCCAGGTCATCGCCGGCCATAAGGGTGCCACCTGCCAACTCGGCGATGTTGACGACTCGCAGCTCGAGGTTGGAGGCGGCCAACGACTCACCTTTGCGCAGCGGCTTCCGGGCGAAATACACTCCCTTGAACAGATCGACTTGCACCGAGGCCCACACTTTGCGGTAGAGTTGCTCCCCGACGAAAATGCGCACCTCGACCGCAAACCGACCGAGAAAATCGGTGTTGGCGGGGCACACCAGTTCGGTGGTGAAGGTTTCTCCCGGCACCTCGATCACATTGGTCGGGTTGATCAACGAGAACATGACCTTGCCACCTTCTACGACCTGCCGGAACTGAGGGTTCTCGGCAAGGGTCTCGAAGATCTGACGCTGGAGGTGTTCGCGGGTCAAGCTCGCAGCCTCGACCGAGGCGAGCGGACAGAACACCACCCCGCCCATCAGCAAGATTCCGAGGATCTTCGTCGTCATCACCCTACCCCCTTCACCTGAGCACGTTCGAGTTCTGGATCATCTGGTCCGAGGTCTGGATGACCTTGGACGAGATCTCGTAGGCCCGCTGCGCCAGGATCATGTTGATCAATTCTTCGGCCACGTTGACGTTGGCGCTCTCGACAAAACCCTGGGCGAGGGTGCCAAGACCATCATTGCCCGGGATCCCGGTAATGGGCTGGCCCGAGGCTTCGGTCGGAGCGTAGAGGTTCTTCCCCTCGGCCTGCAACCCGCTCGGATTGATGAAATTGACCAGCTCGATGCGGCCGACATTGAGCTCGGTGTTGGTATCCGAGGAGAGTACGGTCACGGTGCCGTCATCGCCGATGTTCACCTTGACCGCATCGTTGGGAATGATGATCGGAGGATCGAGGGGCAACCCGCTGGGATCGACCACGGAACCGTCGTTGGTGCGGTGGAAGATGCCTGCCCTGGTGTAGGCCAATTCTCCGTTCGGGCGCTTGAGTTGGAAAAACCCGTTGCCTTCGATAGCGAGGTCCAGCTCCTGCTTCGTATCTCGCAGTGAACCCTGACTGAAGACCTTTTCCAACGCTACGGTCCGGGTACCATGCCCGATCTGAATCCCGACCGGAGCACGGGTCTGGTCCGTGGTCATCTTCCCCGGCAACTTGATATTCTGATACATCAGGTCTTCGAAATTCTCGCGGCTCTTCTTGTAGCCCACTGTATTCACGTTGGCCAAGTTGTTGGCAATGTTGTCGATCTTGAGCTGTTGGGCTTCCATGCCGGTAGCGGCGGTGAACAAGGCCCTGATCATACGCACCTCTCGTGGTTGCGGTTCTCGATTCGGTCCCTGGGCTCGGACCTCAGACCTTCGCGATCTGGACCACTGCCCTCGAATTGATCTTGTCGTAGTTCTGCAAGGTCCTGTTATAGGCCTCATAGAGCCTGCTCACGGCAATCAGCTCGGTCATGCTGCGCGCGGTCTGGACATTGGAGCCCTCCAATCTTCCCTGCAAAATGCGGGTTTCCTTGGGAGCCTGGGCCCGTACCTCCTCATTGGTGAGGACGAAGCGATTGGCCCCGATTTTGAGCAATGGGGGATGCTCCCCGGGGAAATCGGCCAGCTCGAGCATGTCGGTGGGCTTGCCGTGTTGCAGCACCTCCCCGTTCTCCGCGAGGATGAAATCGGGATCCGTGATCCTGATCTCTCCGCTCCTGCCGAGTACCGGATGCCCCTCCCGGGTCACCAACATGCCTTTGGCGTCCAGGGTGAGACTGCCGTCCCGGGTGTACTGGATCTCGTCTCCTACTTTCACCTTGAAGAAACCTCGTCCCTCAAGCGCCAAATCGGTCTTTACGTTGGTGGCCTTGATCGGGCCCGGGGTGTGATCCGTGTATTTGGTGATGAGTGAATTGTAGACCGTGTCATCGATCGGCGCCTTGAGAGAGAAGAGTTTTTCGAAACTCTCCTGATGCTGATCGGTATCGCGGGGCAGCATGCTCTCGAAGGTCAGGTTGTCTCGCTTGAAACCAGTGGTCTGTGCATTGGCGAGGTTGTTGGCAAGAATCTCGAGATTGGCCTCCAGACTCTGACAACCCGACACGGTTGCGAATAAACTCTCGCTCATGGCGGCTACTCCTCGATCCTGTGGTTCATCCGCAGCTCTACGTCCAGAGATGGCGATCGACCGGCAACCTTCTGTCTCTCGCCCCTCTTGTGGCTGGAGCCATCACGCAGGACCTGCTCCAGGCGGGGGACCACGCTTCCAAAATTCCTGCCAGATCAACAGAATGTGAAAATTCAATCAGGTTGCAAGAATTCCGTCCCCCTCCGGGGCCCGATCGCCAACCCCTTGACGCACCTTCGTCAAGCTCAGCGACGAGCGGGGCCGCGGCAAGGGAGAGGACACTTCGCCACCCGGCACGTGCGACTCCCCTCAGTCAGAGTAGGTTCTCGGACTGTCAGACCGGGGAAGGAACCTCGAGGGTTCAGTCAGTGAGGGGGGAGGTAGAGGGAAGCGCCTGCTCGAAGGCGAACAGCCCGGCAGGAAACCCCTTGCTTCCCGATTGTGCCAGGGGACCGAAATACTGCGCCCGTTCGCGATACACCTGGTCGATGGCAACAAACTCGGCGTAGAAATTGCGGGAGGCGAAACCAAAGGCCGGTGCAGTAGCTCGTTCGATGATCTCGGCAAGATCCCTGCTCCCGGCTGAACGAGCAGCGTCGCGCAAACCTCCGACTCCGGTATTGTAGGCGGTTATTGCGAGCGGCCACGAACCGAGCTGTCGGTAATTCCTCGCGAGAATACCTGCTGCCGCTTTGGTGGATTTGAGAGGGTGACGGCGTTCGTCGACACGATGGTCGACCCTGAGCAACCCGCTCGCTCCCGTGCGAGTAATCTGCCACAGTCCGACCGCTCCTGCAGGGGACACCGCCGTCGGATCGAACATCGATTCTACGAAGACGAGGTTGACCAACTCCTCGGGTACATGCTGAGCGCGCAGGAGAGGCACCATGATCTTGCGATAGACGGCCGAACGTTCGACCGCTCGAGCCACCCCCTCGCGCAACCCTCTCTGCCAACGAAGATTATTCCTTGCTGCTTCGATCCTCACGGGATCGGCCGCTCCGGCGAGCAACCCGACGAGACGGATTTGCTCACCGGTAAGATAGTCAAAAGCGAGCTTCTTACCTGCGAGGGAAGCCAGTAGCTCCCGATAATACTCGAGCCGGCGCTCGACCACGCGTTCCAGGGCGATGCGCTCCAACCGGGCATTGATGGGGAAAGAGAGGACCTCGTAGACGACTTCGAGGCGACGCGCATCATGGATGAGGATGTCATTCCGATCATACACCGCATATACCCGTTTCCAGAATTCGATCGGTGCTCGGAGCCGGGTATGCAACGATCGGATTTCCGGTTCCTGGTACAGGGACCTGGCGAGGCTCGGCGCAGGGATGGCTAGGAGAAGGCAGGTGACGGCTAACCAGGGACGTAGGGTCACTGTTGATTTGTTCCTTTCGTGTTGGTAGAACAGCACAGAAGAGAACGGCAGTGTGTATAGCATACGAGGAGAGCGCTTGCAACGTCCGACCCCCAAGAACGAACCCGACCTCATCGGTCCTCATCGGTTTTATCCAACTACCGCGACCAATCCCCGAGCAGCCCTGCGGTTTCTCGTACTGGTCCTGCCTCTCCTACTGACCACGTGTGATGCCATCACTGCCGGCGAATACCAGATCAGCTATATTCTTCCTTCGAATACTCGTTTCTTCGGACAGAACGGCACAGAGATGCGACTCTTCTTCCAGATCCTGCTCTACAGGCTCTCCCGGAACAGCGACAAAACCGAAACCCTCGTCCCGGCTAACGACACCGCCCTCACCATCGACATCCCGGATAACGGGAAAAAAGTCGGGAAGTCCAAGATCAAGGTCTACGATGATTACGGCCGGTTGCTCAATTTCGACAACGGAAAACCGATCACCAGTTTCAAGCCCTATACCGATGCCTTCGGTATGATCGAGTTCTCGGCGCGCTTCCCCTTCAGCGGCACCTACCTCTTCACCATCGATAGTTCCATCGGTTCGACCAGCAAGAAAGGCTGCGTGATGATCTCGGATACCTTCGCCCTTCACGAGAACGTCCTGACCACCGGCACCGGAACCTCCGGTACCGGCTGCGATCTCTCCCTGCTCGATCAGCAGGTCACCGACACCAGTGATGCCAGTGACGATACCGACGAAGAAATTGAAGAAGATGAAGACACCGAGGCGGCCTTATGACCTCACGCCTCCCCATTGCCCTTTTGCTGGTCACCGTGGGCTGCGGCAGCGTCGATCACCCCGGAGCCGACGTCAAACTGGAGTTCACCGGCTTTGATGAACTCACGGTAGTACCGCCCAAAACGGAGATCACAAAAGTCTTCAAGCTCAGAGTATTAGGAAACCGCACCAGCCAGACCGAGGCTCTCGGCGCCACCACGTTACGCCCTCTCAACCAGGTGCGCCTGCGCATTTTCTCCCCAGAGGGCGTCGGTCAAGTCTATGATCGCAAACGTCCCAAGGCGACCTGCGCGGCCTCTCCGTATCTCCTGGCCAACGACATCCCCCGGGGGGGACATCAGTTCGTCTGGATTCGCGATGCCGTCGAAACCGAGGTGTGCACTCCCTTCGACATCCTCACCGACAAGTACGGAGAGGTCCACTTCGGGGTCAAGGTCCAGAAAATCACCTCCCCGGTGTCGGTGAACGTGATCGTGATTGCCGGACTCACGATCGAAATGCGCACCGTGCATTTCGTCCCCGAGGGGTATACCGGCGATCTCTCAATTACTGCCGATGCCTCACCGACTGTTCCCCCCACTTCGCCCCCCCCCAGTGTTCCCGAAGAGCCAGACAGCAGCGAAGACCCGGCCCTCCCTTCACCTTCTCTCTGACCTCACACCTAGCGCACTCCTCTTCACAACAGCCTGAGAGCTTGCAGGAAAAATT
>MGSU01000113.1 GCA_001799195.1 Deltaproteobacteria bacterium RIFOXYA12_FULL_61_11
CCAATCAGTGACCGTGATCCACCGCGACACCATGACGGCTGACGGCTTGGCCACCGGCGTCTTCATTCTCGGAGCGGAGAAGGGCCTTGCCCTGCTCGAACGCCTACCGGAAACCGAGGGCCTCCTCATAGACCATGTTGGTGCCGAGCACGCCACCTCGGGTTTTTCTCGCTTCGTAGTCACCCCCTGAGCGAGCAGGGTGCAGGAGCCTCGCTTCGGACTTTTCCCTAAGGGGAGTGAGAAGAAGGCAGGAAGATCGGCGGCCCAACCCCAGATTCAGCGCCGCATCAGGTTGAGCACGGTCTCGACCACACGGCTGGCGTTGAGCCTCTTCTGACGGGGCGACGGTGGTTCCGGGATCGAGGCCGGCACCTCGCGGAAGGCGGCTTCGACGGCAGTGCCCATAGCTTGGCTCGGGTCGGCGTGACGGGCAGCGTTGACAGCACGAGCCGGGTTGAGCATCCCACCTGAGGTAACCTTGTCAGCGAGCCAGGGCAGTTCGTCCACGGTGCCATTGAGGATATGGATAACGGAGACCGGGGACAGCGCGGGATTGGCTGCGATGACCGCGGCGGCAACGGCGCTGACCTGAGGCACCGCCATCGAGGTGCCAGATAAGGATGCTTGAGCGTTGCCCGGCACCGTGCTTTCTATGGTCGTACCCGGAGCGGCCAGGTCGACGTCCACCTTTCCGTAGTTTGAGAACTCGGCCAAGCGGAGTTCGGGGTCGAGCGCGGCCACGGTGATCACGTTTCCCAGGTCCAGCGTTGCGGGGAGTTGCGCACCATCGGCGAGGTCCCGACCTTCGTTGCCGGCCGCGACCACGAACAGGACCTCTTGGAGGCCGAGGATGAAATCGGTCAGCATTGCCGCTTCACCATCGACCAACTCCTCCACGATCCTGCCGAGTTCCTCTTCGCTAAGGTGACCGTGGCGAGTGCGGAGGGACGCGCGAAGAGCGGGTTCGCTGATCCCGAAGCTGCAATTGACCACCCTGACCCCGCTGGCAAGGATGTAAGAGGCGAGTTGCCGATAGAAGCGACGTTCGGCACCAAGATAGTACTCGACCTCTGTCGCAATCTCCTCGTCGCTGAACATTCTCGTCCCATCCGCAACTTGCGTCGAAGAGGGGAGGAGCAAGGAGCGCTGGGGCAGGGTCGCTCCAACCAGGGCCACCGCATCGCTCGTCCGGGCGAGGATGCCGGCCACGTGGGTGCCGTGGATGAGGCTGACATAACGAGGCAACGGTACCGTGCGGAGCAGCGAGAGGAGATGGATGCCGTCGAGGACGCCGAGTTGCTCCCGTTCGTACTCAGAGAGCAAGCGGAGGGTTTCAAGTACCCGCGGGTACTCCTCCGATCCGATCTGGAGAGGATCGAACAGGACCGGCGTGTCGGTATGGAAGTTCCAACCCGAGACGTCGTCCATCACCCCGTTCCCATCGTCATCAAACCTGTTGGAGGGTATTTCGTCGGGATTACGCCAGACGGACTCTTGGAGCGCGGGATGGGAGAAATCGATCGGCCCGTCGAGGACCATAACGCGCACCGGTTCCGCGGCCTGCGCCGAACCCGCGAAAACCACCAACAGCAGGAAGGAGAATAGGCGTCGTCCCATGAATCACCCTTACCACGCTTAACGCATGATGTCAAGAAAGACACCCTTCTGGGGGCAGGTATACATTATTACCAATATGTTATCGCAAGTAAAAATAGAGGCAATCGGGTCAGGGGCGTTCTTCGGAGGCTCTGGGCACGAGTTGGGTAATGCAATGGATGGAGCCACCGGCTCCGATAGAGGCATCGGAAGGAATGAACTCGACCTTCAGACCGGGCCGTGCCTGCCGGTAGACCTCGGCGGCCGCCCGGTCATCGTCGGCATGGCCACTGTACGAGGGGAGTAAGGCAACCTCGTCCACGAGGAGAGAATTCGTGTAGGTGTACCAGGTCCGGCCCGAGGCCCAGCCCTTGACCCGGAACACGCGATAGGGTTTTCCGTTGGGAGAGGTCAGGGTTTTGAAATAGGCGACGGCAGCCTCACTGGTCGAGCGGAAGGGTTCTTGTGCTGCCATGCTGACCAGGACTACATCCTCGGCGAGGAGCTTGACGAACATGTCGATATGGCCGGTACCATCGGCCGGTTGGCCCGGAGAGCCTGCATAGTCGAGCGCGTGGATAGTCCGGACCCCAAAATGCTCGCGCAAGAGCCGATCGACCTCTTCACGAGAGACCTTGTCATTCCAGGTATAGGTGCGCTTTGTCATAAAGAGGCTACCCTGACCGTCGAGCATCAGGTTGCCGCCGTCGAGGATCAGCGGCAAGGCTCGAGCGGAGGCCTCGACCTCGTCGGCGATACAGGTCGGAGCGCGATCGTCCCGGCGACGGTACTGGTAGTGTCGGTAGATGGCGTCGATAACCCCGAGAGTCCCGCCGTCGAGGAGTCCGAAGGGTCCGTAATCGCGCATCCAGACCGTATCCAGGTCACAGTCGATACGGCGATAGCGATCCGCTGGTACGCCCTGGAGGGTCGCCGGCCCCCCCACTGCCCACACCTCGGCTCTGGTGTTCTTCGCAACGACTTGGGCGATCGCCGTGAGCATGGAAGTATACCCCTGCCACCCCAGCACCACGGCGCGTGCCGGTTCGAATTCGGCGGGCAGACGCAGCACCTCGCCGGGAAGGAGCATGGGGGCTTGGTGCGCCGGGGGCAGGCCATCGGCCTGCTCGCGCAGGGGATCGATCCAGTTCGGCAGGGGGGAGGCGTGCTCCTCGGCCAGGAGCAAGACCGGCAACAGGATCAAACAGAGCATCGCGAGAGCACGGACGAACATATCCTTCCCTCCAGGCGACGCAAACGACCCACCCTAGCATGCTCAACGCGGCATGTCAATGAAGCCCAACCTTCGGGGGTTCTCGGGATCACCCCCACCATTATCCTTCCATATTGCAGATGGAGGAAGTTAGCTTGCTGTATTTCTGTAGTATCTCCTCAAATATTCCCTCCCATTGTGGGAAGTGCAAAGGGAGGGGAATCCCGTCAATCCCGCGGCGCCGGGGTTTCAAGGAAGGGTCTGATCGCGGCGAGCCGCTTGGGGCCTATGCCTTTGACCAGCTCAAGCTGTTCGAGGGTGGCAAACCGACCGAGCCGTTCTCGCATGGCCACGATGCGCTGTGCGAGGACCGGGCCTATACCCGGCAAGACCATCCAGCCTGCCGGATCGAGTTCATTCGGATCCAGGCGTTGTGCAATGGCCAACAAGGCTCCGGCCTTCATGCGTTCGCGGTGCAGCGATTCACAGTTCGGACTGAGCACGAAACGCTCGCCGTGCCTCAGAGGAAGCTGCTCGTGACAACCGAAGCGACGCAACAAGCGGAGCCCGGCTTCCCCGTCAGCGAGCGCATAGGTCCTACTCCACGGAACAGGTCCCCTTTCACCGACGAACTCGACCACTGCCTCCATCGGGGGCAAGGGTTCGAAGACAAGCGAGAGCTGGGTGAACCCGGCGCAGAGCAAGGCCAAGGTGCCGAGCCCCAACACCCTGGTGTCCCAATGCCTTGCGTCCCTCAGCATCCTGTCCCCAAGAGAAATACGACTAGGGGTACATCAGTGCATACCGCACGCCGTAGCGGAGAAGTAGTAGTATCTTGTACTTACGATCGTATTGTTACCCTACAAGGGCCGACCCCCCGGAAATCCGAATCGCGGTTCCGTGAGCGAGGGGGGGGGCTAGACTCGTCGGAGGAAGAGGATGGCGATCGTGCTGAACACGAAGAAGAGATAGAACAACAATGCCACCGCGGTGAAGGCGAAGACCGCCTCGGGCAGACCGACAGCACAGAACCCGAGAAAGGCAAGGGCATAGAGGTCCCTCTTCCCGAGGGTCTTGACCCGAGCCAGGAACTCGAGGACGTGGGGATGGTTGGCATGGGCTTTTTCAATCAAGGTCTCGAAAGCATTGAACAAGCCGCTGCCGAGAATGAATCGCCCGACCAGGATGAGGGTCAGGACGAGGATCAGGATCACGGCTACGATCGCAGCCCCTCCCCACACCAGGAGGGGTTGATCGAGATACTTGGCCAACCCTATGGGGAAGGCCGCGAAGAAGAGTACAATCACGAACATGTCCGAGAGCGTGTCGAGCCATCGACCGAACTCGCTGGTCTCAAAACGAAGCCGGGCCAGCTCCCCGTCACAACCGTCGAGAATAGAATGCAGATTGAAGAGAAATGCACCGAGAACAAACCCGGGATAGGTTCCCCGCACGAGGAAGAAGGGCATCACCAACGCCGGGAGCAACGTCGCCAAGGTCACGAGGTTCGGCGAGAGCTCGAATTCGACCAACCGCGTGCTGATCGCTGTGCTGATCGGGCGGTTGATCCTCCTCGATATGAAACCATCGGTGGGTTTGAAGAGAGTGGCGGTCAGGGAGCGCTCGCAGTACTCGCGATCCGCTTGCTCGAGGACGGGTCGCAGAGGCAGATCGAGTAGCGTGAGGGTCAGAGCTGGAGCCGGTTGTGCCAACCCGGTTCGGGGGTTGAGCAGCACCTTGTCCAGATCGGCCCGGGCGACCCACAGGGCTGAACCGGACTTGGTGCCGAGAGTATGGCCAGGAGTTGGAGGTAGTAGGTCCATCGGCCAAGTCGGCTTGCCGGGAAAACAGGCATCGGCAGAGATAAAGAGGCAATGCTCCACCAGGAGTTCCCCTGGAGTTTTGAGCGACTTCAGCGTGAGACCGGCAGTGCCGCGGCCCAAGGGTAATGCCACCGGATGCCCATCATCGTAGATATAACAGTCTTCGACTCCGAGAGAGAGCCACGCACGGGCTTGCCGGGTAAGCACGTTCACGCCGGCAACCCGCAGAGAACGGGTACGCTCCGAAGGCAGAAACACCACCGCTGCGGGCAGGCTGCTGGTAGCAGGTTGCATGAACACCTCCCCTGGACCTGGCTCGATCGACCAGAGCATGTGGCTACCGGGTCGGGGAAGGCTTGTCAATGTCCGAGCCGCGAACGGCCATGAAGAAGAGCAACAAGAGTATCCACCGACTCGGGCCTCCCCCAAGTTTTCCCTTGCAATCTCACCAGCCCATGCTATAAGTTGCCCTGGTGAAAGTGAATAAATTCTTTACCTTACTGACCGGAGGAAGAATCTCGGAGTTCTCATGCCAGCTTCGTTCGTTCCTCGTGCCGGTCTTGTTCATCCTGATGGCACCCTCGACGTGCGCCCCGAGAACGGACTACCCTGTCCGCACCCTTCCGGCCGAAGCCATCCCACGCTCGGTTTCGACCTCGGCGTATGCCCTGTTCCCGATGACGAGCGAAGCCATCGAGTTACGCAGGGCAAGAGCCCTCGCCGAAGCCCGACAACGCTGTCTCTTCTTCCTCGTACCCCAACTGTGTGCAACCTGCCTGCGCTTCGACCACCACGCTACGAGCAAGAAAACAACCTACTTCCTCGACACGACCCAGGCCCCCTTGCTCGACATCGAGTATCTCGAGGAAGAACCCCAACCCCGCAGAATGGTGCGTTTGACGGCACGGGCAGAGCGCAACAAACTCCTGTTCGAGAGCTTGGCAGGCCGAGAGGCTGTCAGGATAGCGTTGGACATGAGCGAGGAGCGGGTGCTCGACGATCCCGGCCTCCTGCCCGAACGCCTGCTTCGCCTTACCTACGGCACGGCCATCGACACCTTCGCCCACAGGACGTTCGGAGAGGAAATACCTCGCCGACTCACCGGCTTCATCGCCCTTGCCAACGTCCATCGTTTCCAGGAAACCGAACGCTGCGCGAGCCTCGATGCCGAGATCATCGTAGCCTTCACCCCATGAGAGGGGGGCGGTCATGACCCTTACACATCGGAACCGACCCGTTCTCCTCAGCCTCATCTCGCTCCTCCTACTCACGGTGGCCTGCGAATCGAAGGACGTCACCCTTGCGAGAGACGCTTTTAAGCACAACAAGTTCGAACTAGCCTACGGGCTCTACCAAAAAGTTCTCGACCGAACCCAGAGCGCGGATCTCTTGCTCGAGTTCGGCCTGATTTCCTTCAAACTCCAGAAATACAAAGAAGCAAAACAAGCCTTCCAAGCGGTACTCGAACAACAACCCGACTCCGTCGAGGCCTACATCGGTCTGGGGAAAACGTGCCAAATGCGCACCGAGTGGGCCGAGGCCGAAAACGCATTCAAGAACGCCATCGCCAATGACCCGTCTAAGTATCCCGAGGCGTATTCCAGCCTCGGAGAACTCTACGAATTCCACGATCGCCTCGAAGAGGCAGAAAAAGCCTATCGCCAAGCCATTGAGTTGGATCCGAAGCATGCCAAAGCGTATCGCGGACTTGGTACCGTCGCCATGAAACAGACTCGCTATACCGAGGCCATCTCGTGGTACGAGAAGTACAAGGCACTGACGGAAAAGACCCCCCCTGTCGGCAATCCATGAACCAACCGGGCATTCCGCGGTCGTACAAACGCACTCTGATCCACACCGACCTCCTCGCCGTCAAACAGGTATTACGCAGGCACGGCCTGCACACTGTTTGCGAGAGAGCGCATTGCCCCAACATCGTGGAATGCATGCGCCGACCGACCGCGACCTTCCTCCTGCTCGGCCCGGTATGCACCAGGGGATGCGGGTATTGCCAGGTCGCTCACGGCACCCCGAGACCTCCCGACCCGAACGAACCCGAGGCCGTCGCCGCCGCGGTCGCCGAACTCTCCCTGCGCTACGCGGTACTGACCTCGGTCACCCGAGATGACCTCGAGGACGGCGGGTTGGCTCATTTCTGCTCGACCGTGCGAGCCATCAAACACCGTACCCCCGAGGTGCCCATCGAGGTGCTCACTCCCGATTTCCAAGGCCACTGGCCGGAACTGGAACGCTTGCTCTCCCTCGACCTCGCCGTCTTCAACCACAACCTGGAGACGGTCGAGGACCTCTTTCCCGCGGTCCGCCCTGCCGCACGCTATCTTCGTTCCCTCGCACTGCTGGCCGCGGTGAAAGAGTCGAGACCTGGACAACGCACCAAATCTGGTTTGATGGTCGGCCTGGGCGAAAGCCGGGAACAACTCCGGCGCACCTTCGGCGAACTCGCGGCTGTGGGTTGCGATGTACTCACCGTGGGGCAATACTTCCCTCCCTCTCGTCGCCACGTGAAGGTCCTCGCGGTATACGAAGACGAGGATTTCGCCGAACTCACCTCCATGGCCACGACTGCCGGCATTCCGGTGTGCCACGCAGGTCGGTACGTCCGGAGTTCGTATCACGCGGATGCCGATGGTGAAGTCCACATGGCAGGCACCGCTCCAACCAACCCCGTACCCCACGAACCGAGCTGAGCTCCCGGAACACCTTTTCACGATCAGCGTGGTGCAAGCTCCGGGGAAGGATGGTCCCCGAGTGCGACCCTGCTGCCCCCCTTGGTGCGACATGCCTCGCCTGGTTAACTCGAATATTGTACACATAGTTTATTCTAGCTTATTGATATTAAGATAAATATAATATAATCGCTATTGGCATAAACTGTGCTTTATGTTTTGGCAACTCCATGAGTTGTTTCCAAGGCCGAAAGGAGAGGGCACCCGCCCTCTCCTTTTTGATTCCCGGCAGTAGTTCCCTCCCCTTGCAGCTCCGAAACACTCTCGTTCTCAGCGCCGCACCACCGAACGCTCCACGGAGCGCAGATAATTCTTGCGTAAGCGGACATGGTGAGGGGTTACCTCGACCCATTCCCCCTCGTCGAGCCAGATCACCGCATCATCGAGATTGGGAGGGGTGACCGGTGTGAGCAAAATATTTTCGTCCCGGCCTGCGGCGCGCATGTTGGTCATCTTCTTCTCGCGCACGATATTCACGTTGAGGTCGTTACGCAGGTTGTGCTCCCCCACGACCATTCCCTCATACACGGTGGTCCCCGGTAAGACGAAGACCCGGCCGCGAATCTCGAGTTGCGAGATGGCGTAGGCGGTAGCCAGACCCGTGCGGTCTGCGACCATTGCCCCGTTCGCCCTGGTGTACACCACGTTCGAGGCCGGTTCATACCCGGCGAAGAGGCTGGACATCAAACCTTCGCCGCGGGTCTCGGTGAGAAAGCGCGAACGGTAGCCGATCAGTCCCCGCGAGGGGATGCGGAAATCCAACCGCGTCCGGCCTCCAGAAAAGTGCTGGATGCGTTGGAGCTGCCCTCGTCGCTTGGAGAGGGATTCGGTGACAACGCCGGTACAGCTCTCCGGCAGGTCCACGATCAGCAACTCGACGGGTTCGAGCAGACGATCGCCCTCTTGCTTGAGCAAGATCCGAGGCCTCGACATCATGAATTCGCAACCTTCCCGTCGAATCCACTCTGCAAGAACACACAGTTGCAGTTCTCCGCGCCCCCTAACCTCGAAGACCTCGGGTTGGTCGGTGGGGTGGACTTGCAGGGCCACGTTGCCACGGGCTTCACTTCGAAGCCGCTCCCCGAGTTGCCTGCTGGACAGATAAGCCCCATCGAGGCCCGCGAGAGGAGATGTGTTGACCGAGAAGAAAATGGCCACGGTCGGGGGATCGACCTCGACCCGCGGCAAGGGAAGCGGCGTGATCGGGTCGCAAACACTATCCCCGATGTCGATATTCGGGATACCTGCCAAGATGGCGATGTCACCTGCCTCGAGCGAAGCCGCCTCGATCTCAGTCAAGCCATCGTAGGCTCGCAGAGCCGACACCTTGAAGGGGTGCAATCGACCGTCCTTGCCCGCGAGGGTTACTTGTTGATGGACCCGGAGCGTCCCTGCCCGCAGACGGCCGATACCGAGCATGCCCAGATAGGGGGAATAGGCGATCGAGCAGATCAACACCTGCAGAGGTCCTTCTCCAATCTCCGGAGGTGGCACGCGTTCGAGCACGGCATCGAGAATCAGCGCCAGCGAACCGCGGGGTCCCTCGGGCGAGAGGGCGGCCCACTGCTCTTTGGCGCTGGCATAGATGACCGGGAAATCGAGCTGGCCCTCTTCGACCCCCAGGTCGATGAAAAGATCATAGATCTCATCGAGGACCTCGGTCACCCGGGCATCCTTACGATCGACCTTGTTGATCACGACGATCGGGGTCAATCCGCGGCCAAGGGCTTTTTGGAGGACAAACCGCGTCTGAGGGAGCGGACCTTCGGCCGCATCCACGAGCAGGAGCACGCCGTCGACCATCAACAACGTTCGCTCGACCTCGCCTCCGAAATCGGCATGCCCGGGGGTATCGACGATGTTAATCTTATGCTCGCGATACCACAACGAGGCATTCTTGGCCTTGATGGTAATACCTCGCTCGCGTTCCAGGTCCAGGCGATCCATGACCCGCTCACCGGGGTCCTCATGGCTGGCGAAAACCCTGGTAATACGGAGGAAACCATCGATGAGCGTGGTCTTCCCGTGATCGACATGGGCGATAATGGCAACATTGCGGATGGGCCTGGACATGGCTGGAGCTCTCCTCGAAGGCCCGCCGGACCCACTTGGAACGGGGACGGCGAAAGGAGGCATACCTAGCTCATTCCTCGGCTACACGCAAGTCGCGAGTAACAAATACTCCTCTCGCTTGCGCCGGATCGCGCTTTTCCGTAAGATGGAAACGCACCGGGGTACCGCACCGAACCGAACCGCGGACCCACAGCCGAGGAGAAACAGCATGGATCGACGCCGGGTGGTACCTCTCCCTCGTTCCCGAGCGACCGACCAGAACACCTCCACGGCCTGGGACTTAGTGCTTACCATCACCTCCCACCTGGGCCACCTCGTCCTCGACGCACAGTCCTCTACGGCTTCCGAGGAATGGGTCAACGGCCTGCTCGGGCAACCACTCTCCTCGATACTCGGGAAAGCCGAAACCTATCGTCAACTCGAACACTGCCTCAGGATCGGTCTCAGCGGCCGGACTTCGGCCATGAAAGCCTGGTTCGAGATCCCGCAATCAGGGCTCCGCTTCCTCGGAGTCACCATCTATCCCCAGAGCGCCGGCCGGGAACAACTCCTGCTCGTCGCTCAGGATCTGACCACTGAACGTCGCGCACTGGAAGGCTTGGACCGCGAGGTCGAACGTATGCGCCGCGTCCTCGAGGATATCATCGAGGCCATGGTCGCGGTCAACGAAGCCAAAGATCCCTACACCGCAATCCACCAGCGCCGGGTCAGCGCCCTTGCCAGCGCCCTTGCCCTCGACCTTGGCCTCCCCACCGACACGGTCGAGGGAGTCCGCGTGGCCAGTTTGCTCCACGACATCGGGAAGATCTACGTCCCGTTAGAAATCCTGGTCAAGCCGGGCAAGATCAATCCGGATGAATTCAAATTGATTAAACACCACGTCGAGGTCAGTCAAACCACCCTTGCCGCCATCGACTTCCCCTGGCCTATTGCCGACATCGTCAACCAACACCACGAGCGCCTCGACGGCTCTGGTTATCCGCTTGGTCTCTACGGCGACGACATCCTGCTCGAGGCCAAGATCATCGCCGTCGCCGACGTGGTCGAAGCCATGGCCACCCATCGTCCCTATCGTCCGGCCCTGGGCGTGGCCGCGGCGCTCGACGAGATCCGTATGAATCGAGGTACCTTGTACGAACCAAGCGTCGTGGACTCCTGCTTGAACGTCTTCGAACGCGGTTTCCTCTTCCCCCTAGGCTGAGACTCCCAGCCCTGAACTCAACCAGGCTCGTTCCCTGCTGCGGTCAGCAAACGATCGAGCTGATCGGCGAACCGCTTCCGATCGCCGCTGTCGAGCATCGCAGGACCTCCGGTAGCAATACCACTGCCGCGCAGAGTGTCGAGGAAATCGCGCACCGAGAGCCGCGAACGTATCGTCTCGGCGGTGTGCAGAAGACCTCTGGGCTCCAACGCCAGGGTACCAGCCTCGATCGCAGCGGCTGCGAAGGGAATATCCGCAGTGATGACGAGGTCCCCTGGCCGCACCTGCTCGAGGATAGCCTTATCGGCGCCGTCCAGCCCCTTGGGAACGACCCGGAGTTCCAGCTCTGCAATCTTGGGCAACCGCAGGAAGCGGTTGGCCACCAGGGTCACCCTCACTCCCCTCCGGGCAGCGGCCCGGTAGAGTATATCCTTGATCGGACCAGGACAGGCATCGGCATCGACCCAGACGTGCATGTTCGGGGCTCCTCAGGCAAGGACCAGGGTTTTACGAGGATGGTCAATACACTCTCTGCAACGTTTCCCAGGTTGCTCCTGCCAGAAAGGCCTCGCCACAAGCCGAGTTCCATGAGAACCGCGCGGCACAGGCGTGGAGAACGACAAAGACTTTCTCGGAAGTCGCCCGGGGATTGTATTCTTCCCAATGCATGAGTCGAGCGAGGGCTACTCCAACTCCGGTGCAGAGAGCAGGCACAAAGGTCCCCGGATACTCGACAAGGAAAAGTCGAACGGCATTCTCGACCACGGAAGGATCGGCATGCTCCGGTTCTAACCGGAA
>MGSU01000114.1 GCA_001799195.1 Deltaproteobacteria bacterium RIFOXYA12_FULL_61_11
AAGCGACGCGCAGGATGCAGCGGCGTCGGGGTGAGAGGCGACAGGACCCCTTACCCAACCAAGACTGAAGGCATTCTCGGTTGATGCCCTTCTCCGACCGCACCATAAGGTGGAACACACCACGTACGCCCCCTTGCGCCCCGAAGTCGCTCCGACTACACTCTCTCAAGAAGGGAGGAAGCATGCCGGTTTTGCACACCATCACCCTGCTCTTGCTCCTTTCCCTGGGGGCCTGTCAGTCTACCGATGAGCTCTCCACCACCGGCCAACCCCCCGGGCCAGGACCCTTCCCCACGACCGGGACCCCTGTCTTCGGTTCCCCGGGCGGCGAGCCCACGCCGAGCGTAGACCCGAGCCCCGATCTCACCGTTCTTGCCGTCTCGTCGGATCCAGTTGTCCAGGCGCCCCCCGACCTCGGGACCTCCTGTCCAAGCGGGGGCGAGGCAAGTCTCACGTTCTCGCCGCCCAACCCTCGCGTGGGAGAACGGGTCACGGTCACGGTCGCTGCGCCCGAGGCCCTGACCAACCTCGTCGTGACCTTTCCCCCCAGTTCCGCCGATCCCCTGGTCTGGGGTCAGGTTACCCCAACCGGCTCCGGCTACCGCTGGACCTGGAGCACCACGCCGCGCACGGCCGGCCCTCTGTGCGTTCGTCTCACCGCCGACCCCGCAAGCACGTCCTATGGAGCGGCGCTCCTCGTGGTACAAGAGTCCCAGACGGTTCAACCCCAACCTCCGGCCACCGGTGGCCGAACCGCCTTCAAGGTCTCGAGCAACCACCAGTGGACCTGCGAGGAGGAATTCACCTGGGCGATCGTCTTCGAGGTGAGGGTCGAGGACGAGCAGGGCCAAGGCCTCGAGGGCGTCTCCGTGACGGTCGGACACAATGACTGCGAACTCGCCGAGGATCACCCCCCACCGGCGGTCCTCGTCACCGGGGCGGACGGCAAGGCCAGCTTCGAGAATTACAATCCCGGCAGCATCCGCGACTACCCGACCAATACCTGCAAGTTCTTCATGGAGGTAGCGGGTCAGCCGAGCGACCGGGCCGTGGAGTTGACCACCGGGATCTGGGAGGACCAGGACACCCCGCAGGGCAAGTGCAACTTCTGCAGCACCTTTGCCGAGAACGTCTGGGGACACTGGAGTTACACCGTGGTGTTCCGCCGTACTCCCGGCGCCACCGAGCGGTGCGAGGTCCCGACCGACCACGCCGGTCAGGCACACTGCTCGCCGACCCTCCATTTCTACGAGCCGGGACCATGTACCCCGCTGTGAGCCCCTGCCCGGCGGACTTGACCTCCTCCCCCCTTCGTGGCAGCCTCGCCCGGCTCAACCATAGAGGATCGACCATGACCGCCTCGCTCGGAGCCCTGCGTCGTCGTGACCTCGAACTGCTGTTCGGCCGCTGCCCCGAGGGGGTGTTCGCCCAGGCCCTGGAGCTCGGCGCCGGTGACGGTTGTCAGTCCGAGTTCCTCTCGCACTATTGCCGGCGGTTGCTCTGCACCGAGTACAACGAAGCCCGGCTGCAGCGCCGTTCGCTGCCCGGAGTCGAGTACGCCGTCCTCGACGCCACGGACCTCACCAGCCTGCCCGAGGCCTCGTTCGACTTGATCTTCAGTTCGAACCTGCTCGAACACCTGCCCGAGGTCGAACAGGTGCTCGTCGGCCTCCGCCGCCTCCTGGCGCCGGGCGGTCTTGCCCTGCACTGCCTGCCCAACCCGACCTGGAAGGCCCTGCAGTTCGGTCTGTACCCGGCGATGAAGGCGCGGGCTCTCGCGTGGCGCCTCGGACTAGGCACCCCTCACCGCTCACCCGCAGGACAGGTGGGAAACAACCCCTCGACCGGCACGGTCCAACGCTCCCGGGGGCTCGATCGCCTGCTCCCCGCGCACGGCCAGAGCGGCGACACCCTGGCAGAATTCCGCCTCTTCTCGCGCTCCTCCTGGCGCTCGACCTTTGCATCGGCCGGATACACGCTCCTGCACGAACGCGAGCTGCAATTCCACTCGCCCTATCGCCTCGGTTGTCCGGAAATCCTCCGTCGGGGCCTGTCGGGCCTTGGCCTTGCCTGCTCCACGGCCTATATCCTCGCGCCGGGAAACGAGGTGCCTGCTAACGCCCTTCATCTCCTCCCGTAAGAAGCGCTCGCAACGCCGAAGTCCTGAGGTCTTGTTAACTCCAAGGTTGGACTGCGGGTATCGGCTTCATTCTTCGCACTGGCTTATCTGCCCGCGGTGGAAGTCGGTGTATAGATTCGCAGCGCCACTTTTTTCCTGTTGAATTCTATTTTCTGGAAGTCAGCGAGGAGCTTGGCTTGGAAACGCTCGTCCGCGTCGAAGATGGCCTGATCCTTTCTCAGTTCGATCTTGCCGATCGTGATGTTGCTGCTCCGGGTACAGCGATTGATCAAGCTGATGAGCTCCCTCGGGGTGAGATTGTCGTAATGCCCCAGGTTGATGTGAAATCGGGTGAAACCTTCTTCTCCCCCGCTACGTAGTTTCCCCGTGTTGCGCTTGGGCCCAGGCGTCTCTTTGCCCGGCTGGAAGGTGGGCCGCTCGCCGTTGGGCACAACGGGTATACGAAGATCTGTACTATCCTTGTAGTATTCAAGGAAGCGGTTGAATTCCAAGGAGACGAATCGCTTGATGAGGTCCTGGGGATCGAGTCCTTGAAGTTTTTCCAAGATGGCGGGGAGAAATTTGTCGATCTCTTGGTGGTCGACATCGATCCTCTGCAGCCTGTCCACGAGGTGGAGAAGTTGCTTCTCGCAAATCTCCTTCCCGCCCGGGACCGCCAAGAAGGTAAAGGTCTTCCTGAGTTTCGCTTCGATACGCCGGATCTTGAATTGTTCCTTCAGGTTGATGATGACGATCGAAATGCCCGCTTTCCCAGCGCGACCGGTCCTGCCGCTGCGGTGGATATAGGAATTGCCGTCTTCAGGTACGTTGTAGTTGATGACATGACTGATATCTTTGATGTCCAGCCCCCGGGCCGCAACATCGGTCGTGACCAGCAGTTGCAGATTCCTGAGCCGGAACTTGTTGATCACCAATTCCCGTTGCGCCTGGGCAAGGTCCCCGTGCAGAGCCTCGGCATTGTAACCGCTCGCGATGAGCCGGTCGGCTATTTCCTTGGTCTCGTCCCTGGTCCTGCAAAAGACCATGCCGTACAGATCAGGGTTGGCATCGACAATCCGTTTCAGCGCAAGGAAGCGATCTTCCGAACGGACGCAGTAGCAGTAGTGCTCGACGCAATCGGCTCCACTGTTCGAGGAGCCTACACAGATTTTCAGTGGATCTTTCAGGTAGTTGTTTGCGAAAGGCAGGATTTCCGGCGGCATGGTTGCAGAAAAAAACAAGGTGCGTTTCGACTGCGGGGTTTGCTCGAGGATGGCGTCTAACTCCTCCTGGAAGCCCATCTTCAACATTTCATCCGCCTCGTCCAGGACGACAGTCTGGAGGCCACGCAGGTCTATTTTTTTCCGCTTGTTGAGCAGATCGTTCATTCGGCCGGGGGTCGCGACAATCACCTGTACGCCGTTTCTCAAGGCCAGGAGTTGGCGTTGCATGTCGTCGCCGCCATAGATCGTCGCGATAGTTATCCCCTGCAGGTAGTGGGCGAATTTCACCAACTCAGCGCCGAGCTGTATGCACAACTCGCGGGTCGGCGATAAAATCAGGACCTGCGGGGCCTTCAGCTCTGGATTGATCATTTGGAGAAGGGGCAGACCAAAGGCACCGGTTTTTCCCGTACCGGTCTGAGCAAGCCCGATCACATCTCGAGCAGAGTTGAGCAGGAGGGGAATGACCTGTTCCTGGATGGGCATGGGAGTTGTGTAACCCAATGTTGCCACTGCCCGCAGTAGAGGAGCTGTAAGACCTAGATTTTCGAATGTTGTCACGGTGTTCCTACATCAAAAATGAACCTGCACCACCACGCCATGTACCTGGCCCAAAATCGGCTGAAGTACCTGACGAAAGGCAGGCCTCAGAGATTCTCGACGCTTGCCTTACCTTGTTTTTTCAGGAAAAGCTATTGTTTTCTTTCAAGAGACGTAATCCTTCAGTCTTGGGTGGGGCAAGGGGTCCTGTCGCCTCTCACCCCCACCATGCTCATGCTTGCGCGTGGCGGGGGACCCCCGTCGGCGCCACCCCAAGGTGTTGATAAATAACCTGCAATTCACTCCAAGACTGAAGGCATTCCAAGAGAAGTTGAGCCTGAGAACGGTCATGATCAACAAATGCAGGAGGCCGCACGATGCAAGGCCGACGGCCGCGCTGTATGTAAAAGAAGGACTCCAATGACTAGGTGGGATTCATGGGGAGAGCGAGGTCGAAGGCAGTGCTGGGGGTTCCTACCAACTCAACCAGAAGCACATGTGGGAACCGGGTTCAAGTACCGTACTGGACCTCACCGGACAGTTTCGGGCGAGCGAATGGATTCGGCATTTCGATTTCATCATTGTTCGAAAGGGTTATCAGGAAGCAGTGCTCGCAAATCCTTTCATGATGATGAGTTAGGACACCGAACCCGATTCGGTTATTCGAATCGCCGATACCACCGTTTGCCATAACAGGTTGTATGATCACACCCAAAGTCATGATGCTGTTGGCACAGAAATTGAGAAATCCATCACCGTGGCAAAAGGAACCACCATCGGTTGCGACGTAGGCCTCTTGACCACAGCCCGTGTTTCTGCTATGAGATGGTGCGTTGACAGCAGAGACCATAGGAACTACCAGGGGGGATATGATGCGTAGCTTCTTGGCCAGGACAGTGATTTCCATCCTTGTATTACTTCCATTCCAGTTGCAGGCGTTGCAGGTGTTTGTTCAAGGAGAGAGAGCGAACATTGAAAAGCCAGCGGGAACTGTAAGCTGGAGTAACTCTCACTGACATCATCATACTCATTTATGATAACAACTAGTGGTAAATTTTTCATCATTTCAATTGTACTGTTACTTTTTTCATTTTGTTATTATTTTTGGAGAACATTCTCAATGTCCAATCAACCAGAAATATTAAAATATGCTGTTACTGGACCGTGGGGGGAATTAAAACCTGCCCGTCAATCAATGGCACTCGCTGATATTATTCTTGCTGCAGGTTTCGAACCACTTACAATAGATACAGGTAATGGATTTTATACTGCTGGTATTGCCAAAGAATGGCGTGTCAGTGAAGACCGGCGGCAGGTAACTTTCTTGCTTAACCTTGATAAACGCTTTTCAGATGGCACTCAGATCAGTTCCTTTCTTTATAAAGAGGCCATGCTTGATTCTCTCCGACAAGCGCCAATCTACAAGAATCAAGCGACAAGAGATGTGTTTTACGCATTAGTAGGTTTTGAAGACTTTCTTCATAGTAATGATATCGTTGGTATTAATACACCAAGCGCCGACACCTTGGTATTATCTTTTAAAAGACCTTATCGTGATATCCTGATGGAAATTAGCGGGATAAGATATTCAATTTACAAAAAAAATGACAAAGGGCAACACCTTGGAACTGGACCATACATTATGGAGGAAATTAGTGATCGACAAATACACCTACGGAAGAACCCTTATTATTTTCCCCAACCATCTATTGAGAATATTGTGATAGATAATCTTGACCGAGAGCAATTTCAGATAGCTTTATGCGAAGCAAAGTATGACTACTATTTAATACCTCCTTATCAATCACGAGATACTCTCTGTCAGAAAAACAGTTCAATATTCAGCTATGAAGAAATACCAAGTAAATTGGATACTCATCTCTTTTTAGGCATTAATGATAAAAGTAACAACATATTAAGCAATCATCGATTTCGACTCCTATTTGAAAAACTTTTCTATTCAGAATTTGATAAACTGAATGACCTGAAAAACTACAAGACAATACCTGAAATACAATTCTTCCTACCTACACAACCTGGGCGGCTTGAAATGGAAGAATTGACCAATTACCGATCTATCACTGAAACAGAGAAAGTAGAATTAATTAAAGCAATTAAGCAGAAGCCATTGTTCATTTTAACAGGTCTCGGGCAAGAGAATCGATTTCACAAGTTAATATCAGCATATTTACAAGAACTTGGCATTGATATCCATCCAAATTCAAGAACTATTTCATTTACTGAATTTCAGCATCTGGACCAACTCCAAGAAGATTGGGATATCTACTACGCATCTACTTCAATTGGTTGTGACGATCCAGATGGTCTTTATCATCTTTTTGGGAAACATGGTGCATTAACCATGCTTCCATTTGAGAGACCACTTCTTCAAAACACACTTGAACACGCTCGTAGTTTGCTTGAATTTTCACAGCTTCATGAAGCATACAAAGAAGTAAATAGAACAATTTTCTCAGAAATTCCTGCTATCCATTTGGGCTATAGCAGTTTCTCCGTCTATTACAACGAAAACACAATCGAGTTTCGCGGTCGCGGGTCAAGTATGTTCTTTCTCCAGAACTACTCTTGGAAGTGATGCCCACCATGAACGTCGCGAAGACGAACTGGTGGACGAAGTTCTTGGACCGGGTTCAGAGCCGCCTTATCGCCTCCGCAGCGAAACACGAGCGTATCTTTACCCTGCAATGCGAACCATCCTGGCGCTGCAATCTGCGCTGCCGCCACTGTTATCTTGGCGACGGCCCTCCTCGCGCTGTCGAGGAACTCGGGCCGGAACAGTGGCGCTCGATCCTGCTCCAGTTTGCCGAACTGAATACCCTCCTCGCCACTCGATCCCATGTCGCTTTGGCGGGCGGTGAACCCCTGCTCCTCCCCTGGTTCGAACACTTCTTGAACCTGGCCAAAGAGCTTGTGCCAAGCTGCGACCTCAGCGTCCTTACCAACGGAACGCTGCTCGACGAGCGGCGAGCAAAACTGCTGCACCATCACCGAGCCACGGTGCAACTCAGCCTCGACGGTTGGGACGAGCCCAGTCATGACCAGGTTCGCGGCGCCGGCTCCTTCCATGCAACCTGTCGGGGAGCCATCCTCTTGCGGAAACATCAGGTCCCCTTTTCCCTGCAATGCACGCTTTCGCACCACAATGCCGAGGGTATCGAGGCCATGTTCGTCCTGGCAAAGCGACTCGGGGCGAGGTCCATGGATTTCTGTCGGCTCATTCCCTCCGGCCGCGCCTCGGGCCCAGCCTCCGATCCGATCTGCACCCCTTTGCACGGCGAAACCCTCCGCCAGGCCTTTTGCGATATTTTTCAGGCCTCCCACGGCACTGGGCTCACCACCAACCGCGGCCTTCCCCTGATGCACCTTATTGAAGCCGACGCCGGCGGGCAGTTCGGTCAAGGTTTCTACGGCCTCACCGTGCAACCGGACGGCGGCTTGCGGCCGACCAGTAGGCTCGGTATCGTCCTGGGCGATCTGCGTCGGCAAGATCTCCGTTCGCTCTACTTCGGTGCTGAGTTCCAAGCATTGCGCACCCAGTGTGTTGAGGGCTGCTCTGCTTGCCCTACCTATGAGCGCTGCGGAGGCGGAGATCGGAACGCTGCCTATGCCGAGCACGGGCATTTCCTCTCCAAAGACCCGGGTTGCTGGGCTGGGACCGATCCACAACAGAGCGAAGGAGTGGGCCCGTGAATTCCTCAAGCGCACCATCTATCCAGACGTGGTTCAACGCCAAGATCAACCGCAAGATCCTCATCCTTATGCTCGTGACCCTTGGCTTCCAACTCCTCCTCTCGGGCATGCTTGGCCGGAAATGGCACCAGCAACGCGAAGAAGAAATCCTGGATGACGCCCTCACCCTGGGGATGCAATACGATCGCCGCGATCAAACTGCCATGAACGCACATGCTGAGTTACTCCGCAGCCATTACCGGGCAACCTTCTTAGCCATCTGCGATCATACTGGTACGCTTCGGGTCGCCTTCTACGACCTCGGCGACCACTGTCGCGAGCCTCTTTCCTTGACGACCCTCCGCATCCGCGCACCGCTCCATCAGTCCACCCGCCAACTCGAACTGGTGCTCGACTACCCCGCACTTGATTATCTCGTCATGCTGGGTCCCTATTCGTTGGTATTATTGTGCTTCTTTGCTTGTATGCTCTTGGTACTCCACGGTTTCCATCACCATCTCGGCAAAGAGCTCGTCGGCCCGATCCAACGTCTCCTGCAGCCCGAAGAACCTTTGCCGCGCATCAAAGAACTTGCGGAACTCCAAACCAATTTCCGCCACCTCACCCGTTCCCTCCAAGAGCAGTCCGCGCTCGCGGCCATCGGTAAGACCTCGGCTATGCTCGCCCATGACCTCCGGAAGCCTTTCGCGGCCATGCGCACCTTCTTTTCCCTGCTGCCTGCGCAGGGTAGTGACCCCGATTTTCTCTTGCGTTGGCAAACCGCAATCGAGCAGGGCGGGAAGCGGATCGAGAGCATGCTTTCCGAGGTCCTGCAGTTCGCTTCCACTGGCAATCTGCAACAGAAGCCCTGTAACCTCCAGGACCTCCTCTCAGCCGCGGCCACCGAGGTCTTCACCACCCACCCCAGCCTGGTGACCCTCACCTACGACCTCGCGCTTCGGCTCACTCCCTACGTCGATGAGACCAAGATCTTGCGCTTGCTCATCAACCTTCTCGCGAACGCGGTCGAGGCCATGCACGGCATGGGTACTATCCACATCGCGAGTGAGGCTTTGCTGGATACTCCTGGCCGCTGGATGCGCCTCAGCCTCACCAACAGCAACAGTTTGATCCCACCCGAGGTGCAAGAGCATCTCTTCGAGGCGTATTACACCCACGGAAAACCCGGGGGTACTGGGCTTGGTCTGGCCATTTGCAAGAAGGTGGTCGAGGACCACGGCGGGAGGATCTGGGTCGAGAGCACGGTCGCAACGGGAACCTGCTTCAGCTTCACCCTGCCCTGCTCCGACCTGTCCGAACCGGGACCGACGCTCCCCCTCCATCCACGGGGGAGCGACTTCGCGACCGGGGTCCGTCCAGGGCCCCACGTTCCCCAGCCGAAGGTGGTGCCCGCAGAAGCTACCCCGCGAGCAACCGCCACCTCGGCCCTGCTGATTGTCGACGATGACCCCCTCCTGCGCGAGGGAACAAAGCTCCTGCTCGCCCGGCACGTGTGCCCGACCTCGGGGCACGCCATCCTCACCGCGGCCGGTCCCGAAGAAGCCCTGGAAATGCTGGCCGACCATCCGGTCGAGGTGGTCATCACCGACCTCCACCTCAGCGAGAGCGCCGAAACCGAGGGTCTGGAGCTTATCAGACAACTAAAAAACCTTCGTCCGGACCTTGCGGTCTTCGCCCTGTCGTGTTCCTCGGCCTCGGTCATGGAAACATCTGCTCTGGCCGCCGGAGCGACCGCATATTTCGAGGCTCCCCTCACTTCAGCCATGCTCGAACGCATCGGTAGAACCTGGCGATGCACCTGATAGGGCCCTTGCGCGATTCTAGGTAGAAAACCGTCCCAGTCGTGTCGCAGTAGAGCGGTAATTCATCAATTCTTGTTTTCATACAGAAAATAATATACTATAATTTCATTATAGTAAAGTCGGCATATTCAATGCAGTGCTTTTTCTTGTTTTGTTCTTGTTTTCACGGAGGCTCCCCATGAAGACCAGCCGCGTATGCATGCTGTTCCTTTCTTTCGGTCTGCTCAGCGTGTTTGGGTTCGGCAGCGGTGGAGCAACCAGCGCGTCCTGCCCTTTCTTCGGGCCGGATGAAGAAGAGCTCGCTGCCCTCGAGGCGATCGAATGGGACGAATCGTGTTGGCAGGACGATGCGACCGACGCGGTTTTCGAGCGCAGCACCGAGGTACTTGCCCGCGATGTCGATGGAAACCGCCATGTCGTCGTGATTACCGAACTGACCATTTCCGACGCCTATGTCAATATCGGCTATGGGATCAAGCGTTGGCTGCCAACCTGCGCCCTCCTACCGCTCCTCGAGAGCAACGAACACCTGACGCTCCACCAAGAGGCCCTCTATATCGCCCCCGAGAGCGGCCTTCATACCCTCGTCACGGTGCAGCAAATCACCCCGATCGAGGTCTCTGTCACTGAAACCGTAGGTCTTGGCGCCGAGCCCTCCTCGCCCTTTTGGGTTCCTTACGAGGACCTTGCTACCCTGCAACCCTTCGCCGGACCGGGCGTAACCCAGGACCTGCTGACCTACTACGCCGCGGCAATGGGTTATAACTTCGAGGAGCCGGAAACGGAATTCCTCCTCAACGACGAGTGCTACTGGCAATACGAAGAAGCTTCCGATCTCGAGGCTTGCATTACGACCAGTTACCGCCAGGCGATGCGCGAGGAATTTTTGCACAAACCCGAGATATTTCAGGTCTACGAGAAAGTCCTTCTCAACGAAAACGGCACCAAGTCCTTCGCCCAGATCACCCACCTGACCAGCGACGAAGCAAGGGTGAAGTTCGAGGGACAAGATGTCGTCCAAGCAACCCGCTGGGTCGGATTCGAAGCCCTGACCAAACTCCTCCCCTGAGTAGCTGATGACAAAAAATGATTCTAATGCTCAGAAGCACCCAATGTAGGGGCGCGATGTATCGCGCCCTGTGCTTCGGTTGCGATCCCGGATGTCATTGATTGGGTTGCGATCCCGGATGTCATCGCACCCAAATGGGGCGCAATGAATTGCGCTCCTACGTTGCGTTCCGACAAGAGGACGATGCCGTGCATGTGGTTAGGCATGATGATATATTCATCGATATCAACGGTCGGAAAACGGCCACCGGGGAACAACGACCATACATCTGCAACGATCCTCCCCGCATCGTTCAACAACATCTCCCCATCCGCCACCTCGCCGAACAGGCATTCGCGATCTTGGGTACAAATGGTCACGAAATACGCTCCAGCCTGGGAATAATTCCATCCCTGCAAGCGTATGGAACGTCGATGGTGATGGTCGGGGTGGAATCTCATGCCTGCGCCTCCAGCGCGCCCTCGGCGAACTGTTCCTCGAGCTTCTGCACGAGCCGGATCATCTTTTCATCGAAAGATTCGCCGTCGTCCTCGATCTCCTCAATGGCGATGTCGGCGAGCTTGCCGATATCATCTTTAAAGCCGGACCACGAGACTTGAACCCGCGAACAACGGCCCCCAACGTAGGGGCGAGATTCATCGCGCCCTGTGCTTCGGTTGCGATCCCGGATGTTGTCGCACCCATATGGGGCGCAATGAATTGCGCCCCTAGTGCGCCTTCAAGCGCACACTGTCAGAGAGGTGGAAGTCCTCTTCAGGGCAAACGCTTTCCGGCCCTGAAACCGAGAGTAACTGC
>MGSU01000115.1 GCA_001799195.1 Deltaproteobacteria bacterium RIFOXYA12_FULL_61_11
GGCAGGATCACCTGTCACGAGTACGCCACCGGTAGGGTCCTGTGGGCCCGCAACCTCGACGAAGGGAACGGCAACCACCTGGTCACCGACGGCCGGTTGCTCTACACCACCACTCCGGGTTACGGGGTATGGGCCCTGGATTTCCAGACCGGTCAAACGGTCTGGACGACCTGGCAAAAGACGCAACACACGGTCTTCATTAGCTCGCCCACCCTGCTCGAGAACGCTTTACTGGTCAAGAACAACACCGAACACCTGATCGTCCTCGATCCGAAGACCGGGCAGGAACTGCGCGTCTTCGAGGACGGTGGGTTGTCCATGTCCTCGCCCTCGGTCAGCGAAAGCTATGTGGTGTGGGGCAGCAACGTCTGGCTCGAGGACCAGGTCGGCGACGACGGGCGCAAGATGTTCTACGCCACGCTCAATTACCTTCCCCTGCGCTAGATCCCACCCAGTCCCGAATGCTACAGGATCGAGTCAGTAGGCCCGCGCGAAGATAGCAGTCGGCGCATCCTTGTGCCCGGAGAAAATACAAGCGCCGCGGGGAAAGTCCCCCAGGGGGATACAGCGCACGGTGACGGCCAGGTCGCGGCGCAGCCGTTCCTCGACCGCTCTGTCCTCGGCGTAGTTTGCCAGGACGAAACGTCCCTTCGTGCTTTCCTCGCCCTCTTCGCCCTTGAAGGCCTCGAGCAGCTCGGCCTCGCTGGACACGCGGATCAAGCGGGCCTCGCGATAAGCCGTGGCCCGGGCCAAGAGATTGGCCTGGATTTCTTCAAGGAGGCGCGGCACCTCGGCGAGGAACTCCGCCCGCTTCAGACTGCGCCGCTCTTTGTGTCCGAGATCGCGGCGGCCGAGGAACACAGCGTCCTGCTCCATGTCGCGGGGACCGATCTCGAGGCGCAGCGGCACTCCCTTCTTGATCCAGGACCAGACCTTGTCCCCGCCTCGCCCCTCGCGGGTGTCGACCTCGACCTGCAAGGGCCGTCCGTCCCACTGCACGGCGCGCAGTTCCTCGGCCAGGGCCGTGCAATACTCCAGGACCTTCGCCTTGGTCTCCTCCTTGTGGAGCACCGGCAGGATGACGATGTGCGTGGGAGCGAGGCGCGGGGGCAGCACCAACCCATCATCGTCGGCATGGGTCATGATCATACCCCCGATCAGCCTCGTGGAGACTCCCCACGAGGTCGTCCAGGCCAGGACGTGGTTGCCCTGCTGATCCAGGAAGGAGATGTTCGAGGCCGCGGCGAAGTTCTGCCCCAGGAAGTGCGAGGTCCCGGCTTGCAGGGCCTTGCCGTCCTGCATCATGCCCTCGATGCAATAGGTAGCCACGGCCCCGGGGAACCGCTCACTGGCGGTCTTCTCGCCTTCGAACACGGGCATGGCAAGATACTCGGTCGCGAACCGCCGATACTCCTCCAGCATGCGCAAGGTCTCTTCTCTCGCCTCGGCCTCGGTGGCATGCACGGTATGGCCTTCCTGCCAGAGGAACTCGGAGGTGCGGAGGAACAGGCGCGGCCGCATCTCCCAGCGCACCACGTTAGCCCATTGATTGATCAACAGGGGTAGGTCACGGTACGATTGGACCCAACGGGAGAACATCTCACCGATGATCGTCTCGGAGGTCGGCCTCACCACCATGGGTTCCTCAAGGGGCGAAGCCGGAACGAGCTTGCCGGTCGCGTCGACCTCAAGGCGATGATGGGTGACCACGGCACACTCCTTGGCGAATCCCTCGACATGGGCGGCCTCCTTCTGCAGGAAGGACAAGGGGATGAAGAGCGGGAAATACGCATTCTTGTGCCCGGTGGCCTTGAACCTGGCGTCGAGGACGCGCTGGATGTTCTCCCAGAGGGCATAACCCCACGGGCGGATGACCATGCACCCGCGCACTGGGGAGTTCTCGGCCAATTCGGCGGCGCGGATGACCTGCTGATACCACTCGGGATAGTTCTCGTCCCGGCGGGGACTGATCGCGGTATTCTGATTGCTCATCGGTAGATCCTCAATAGTCAATGGGTTAGGACAGCACGAAGAAAAGTCACCCCAGAACCTCGGTCAGGGTTTCCTCGAAAGCCTGGAGGAAGAGACCTACCTCGCTTTCGCCTTGGGCACAAGAGGCGAAGCAGGCCTCGAAGGCCGAGGGCGGCAGATAGATCCCGCGTTGCAACATGGCCTGGAAATAGCGTTCGTAGGCCCGGGTGTCGACCTGCGAGAGGTCATTGTTGTCCCGGATCGGCTTGGAGGAGAAGAACACGGTGAACATTGATTCGATAGCATTGATCGTAACTCTGTCTCTCCAACCGCGACGCTCGAGGATCTCGGAGAGGCCGTTCCTGAAGGTGAGGCTGTTCTCGGCGAGTCGCGCCTGTTGCTCCGGTCTGATCAGCTTGCGCAGCGTGGCCAGACCGGCGGCCATCGAAACGGGATTGCCCGAGAGAGTCCCGGCCTGATAGACCCCTCCCAGAGGCGCGAGGTGGTTCATGATCGCGGCCGAGGCACCGTACGCGCCGACCGGGAACCCGCCCCCGATGATCTTGCCGAGACAGGTGAGGTCCGGTTCGAGGCCGTAATAAGCCTGAGCCCCCCCTGGGGTCAGCCGGAAACCCGTGATGACCTCGTCGAGGATCAGGAGTATGCCGTGCTTGCGGGTCGCCGCTCGCACCCCTTCGAGATACCCCGGTGCCGGCGGCACCACGCCCATGTTCCCGGCCACGGGTTCGAGGATCACCGCGGCGATGTCCGCGCCGCGTTCGTCGAGCAACGCGGTCATGGCCCCGAGCGCGTTGTAGTCGACCACCAGGGTATCGGCGGCGACCCCGGGACTCACCCCCTTACTGTCCGGAACTCCCAGGGTCAGTCCGCCCGAGCCTGCCTTGATCAAGAAACCGTCCGCGTGCCCGTGGTAACAACCAGCGCACTTGACCACGAAGCGGCGGCCGGTCACCCCTCGGGCCAGGCGCACCGCGCTCATCGTCGCTTCGGTGCCGGAGCTGACGAAACGCAGCCGTTCGATCGAGGGCATCAACGACGTGATCAGCTCGGCCAGCAAAACCTCGAGTTCGCAGGTCGCCCCGAAGCTGGAGGCCAGGCCGACTTGGGCGCATACCTCGGCCACGACCTCGGGATCGCAATGCCCCAGAATCAGGGGTCCCCAGGACGAGACCATATCGAGGTACCGCCGACCGTCGACGTCGAACAACCAAGGGCCTTGCCCTCGTTGAAAGACCACGGGCTCACCGCCGACCGCTTTGAAGGCCCTCACCGGTGAGTTCACTCCGCCGACCAAAACCTTCCTGGCCCTCTCCATGATGGCCCGAGAGTGTTGCATGGCTGATCTCCCTTTGGTAGCAATCAGTTGTCGGTACCAACTGGTCCCGCGGCACGGAGCAGTTCGCGAGCGCCGCGTTCGAGCGCCAGCTCGGCCACCCGCCGTCCCAGGAGTGCGGCATCCGCGCGAGGCCCGAAGGACTCGACGTCTAAACGCCGCCGGGAAACGAGTTCGAAGAGCGCGCCGCGCAACCACAACCGGCCATCGTCCTGCAACGCGGCATAGACCGCGACCGGGGTATGGCAATCGCAGTCCAGCTCGCGCAAGAACGCCCGTTCGGCGCGCACCTCGTCCCAGCACCGAGCATCGGTGAGGGACGCGACCCACCTGGCCATCTCCTGGTCCTCACTCCTGATTTCCAGACCGATGGCTGCCTGGCCGCCGGCGGGCAAGCATTCGGAGCAATCGAGCAAACGGGTGATACGACCGGCCTTGCCGAGCCGCCGCAGACCGGCCGCGGCCAGCACCACGGCGTCGTAGTCGCCCTGGTCGAGCCTGCGCAGGCGGGTATCCACGTTGCCGCGCAAGGGTAGTATGTCGCAAGCCGGGAACAGCTCCCGCAACTGGGCCTCGCGCCGTAAGCTGCCGGTACCGATGCGCCCTCCGTCGAGCAACCTAGCGGCATCATCACCCGGACGCAGGACGAGGGCATCGCGGACTTCCTCACGCGGCAACACGCCACAGAGGGTCAATCCGGGCGGCTGGGTATGGGGAACGTCTTTCAGGCTGTGGACCGCGAGGTCGATGCGTCGCTCGGTCAAGGCCTGCTCGATCTCTTTGACGAACAACCCCTTGCCGCCTATCGTCACCAAGGGCCGATCGGTCACGAGATCGCCGGTGGTCTTGATGATCTCGACCTCGACGGTCGCCCCCCGGGCCTCCAACAACGAACGGACCGTGGCGGTCTGGGCCAATGCCAATGCGCTGCCGCGAGTTCCGATACGCACCACCACCGTCCTCTCGCTCCTCACCACCCAAATGACTGCTCGTGATACTGAATACGGTTGGGAAATGCAATGATGAGCATGATCACCAAGACCCGCATTCCTCGAAATCTGTAGCCCCACGATGGCGATCTGCTACACGCCTATCTCATGCTTGTTCAAAAGTTGCCCACAATATCCCCAATTGTTTGAGTGCAGCCTTGACCGTTCCGCACTTGAGATCTCGTTTACCCCAATCGGGAAGAACCGTAGCCCTCTGCGTCGAGGGATTGTACCACTTCCGATGTGAGCCCCCGCCGGTTCTCGGCAATTCTTGGCAACCCAAGGCAACCAGTTTGTGTTTGACCTCGCGATACCTCATGAGGTGGCGACAACGGTCTCGAACCACAGTGGAGCTGGTGCAGCGGGGAGCTGGATCGAACTCGGCAAGGGACGACCGAGCTCGCGATACAGCTCGAGGGTCGCTTCAAGCGCATCCCGGGTGTTGGCCAGCGCCTCTTCGACAGTGTCGCCCTCGGTGAGAAGTTCGGGGAGCAGAGGCGAGGTCACGGTGAACCCGCCCTCGGGTTGAGGCGTGAGGATCAAGGGTAGTTTGAACAGCATGGGACACACTCCAGATGGTCGATCGTTCTTCGAGTGAGCTTCATATACGCTCGTCCCAACCGAGACGGGCAATGCCTGTACTGTACCACAACACAAGGTCGTCGGTGGGAGGAGGAGAGGATACTCCAAAGTGGTTTTTAAAGTCATGCACAACTTCCTCACTCGCCCGGTGGAAGCGTAGTTGTGATTCTCTGTGATTATGGGATCATACGGCAGGGCACCAGACGCGAACGAGGGCGGATCGTGACATTGCAACGGGTTTCCTCTTGTTTCCGGAACATGAGAGCTTGCACCATACACCTAGCGGCCCGCGCACTCCCGGGTCTGGGCTTCTCCGGTCTCTTCTTGATCGTGGTCCTCGGTGGAGCGTGCGAGGACCAAACGGTGATTACCGGCACTGACAACCCGAACCCGACCGGACCGATGCAACCGTCGATCGGAACCTCCGAACCTTCAAAGAACCCGACCCTCACCGATCCGGCACAGCCAACAACAGAACCGACAGTCGAACGCCCTGGAGAAGCAGGGTTTCCGGCTTCTCCCACGCCCCAACTGCACGATCCTACTACCGATCAAATAGTTGCACCTGATCCCACCATCGGGGAGGACGATCCTCCTGACCTTCCTCCGGATCCGGTTTCGCCACCGCCCGAGACTCCAACAACCGAGCCCCCAACCCCTCCGATCCCTCCTCCGACCGGCACCTTTGACCCCACCTTGAAGGTCGAAGGCTTCGGAAGCGCCACGGTGGGCGGCCGCGGGGGAAAGGTCTTCCTCGTCACCACTCTCGAGGACAGCGGAGAAGGTTCGTTGCGGACCTGCGTAGAGGCGAGCGGTCCCCGCTACTGCCTCTTCAGGACCGGTGGCACAATCGTCCTCCAGAAAAGACTATCGATCGAGGACCCCTTCATCACCATCGCCGGACAGACGGCCCCCGGCGGCGGGATAACGCTCCGCACCGCCAACGGAGGTGATACTCTCGCGATTATGACCTCGGAAGTCATCCTTTCCTACCTGACGCTCCGGCCCGGGCCAGGGGGAGAGAATCACGGCGCCGAGCTCTGCCGCAACAAGAACCTCCTGAACAACCTCGTGCTGGACCATCTCTCCCTCTCCTGGGGCACGGACGAAGTCCTCGAGACCTGGTACGCGGTGGAGCACGTCACCATCCAGTGGTCGCTCATCGCCGAGGCCCTGGATTGCTCGACCCACCCGAAGGGCTGCCACTCGAAAGGAGTCATGCTCGGGGGTCCGCGCAAAGGAGAAGACTCGGAGGAACCGGGTGGCAAGCTGATCAGCTTCCACCACAACCTCATGGCGCACAACGGCGAGCGAAACCCCCTCGTGAAGACGGCCGGGCTCGCGACCGTCATCAACAACGTGGTGTACAACCCCTATTGGACCTTCAGCCACGTGGACATGGAACACCAACTCGTGCCGGTGCTGGCCAACTACCTCGGCAACGTCTTCATCGAAGGTCCCGACTCCGAGGGTGGGAAATACGGCATCCACATTTGCAACAAGACTCCGCTCGGCGCCGAGATCTATCAGACCGACAACCTGCTCCTGCGCAAGAAAGGGACTACCCTGACCGGGCAGGACGTGGTCGATCCCGATGCCCGGCCCTACCTCGTCGCGACCCCGCATCCAGGCGACTCGACCACCGTCGATGCCGCGAACGCCACGCTCGAGCTCGTGGCAAGGGAAGCAGGTAACAGCGCAGCCCTGGCCTGCGATGGGACGTGGTACCAGCGCCGGGATGCCATCGATACCCGAATCGTCGAGAGCGTCACCTCCCGGAGCGGAGCCATCATCGACGATCCCTCGGACGTTGGGGGCTGGCTGGCCGTCGATCCTGGCACCCCGTGCCCTGACGAGGACGCCGACGGCCTGCCCGACGCCTACGAGGCCCTGCACGGCCAAGCCAAGCTTGAGGAGTATCTCGCGGGAAAGTAAAGTGAATACCGGTAGAGAATGGACTTCCCCCTCAACGAGCGGTATATCCTTACTCGTTGGCTCCCCTGAAGGACGTACATGCCTCCTCGTGCACCGCGCTGCGCCCTGGTCCTGTGTCCCCCCTGGGGGGTGACCACCCCTCCGATCACCCTCGGCACCCTGGCCGTCCACCTCGAAGCCAGGGGTATCTCCGCCTCGATCCACGATCTGAACCTCACCCTATACTCCACCGCGTGGGAGGAAGATCGGCCGGCCTGGAGGCCTGATCATAGCGACTTGCTCGAGTTGGACTACTGCGAACGCTTCCTGTCCCGCTACGATGCGGAACTCGGCACCGCCCTGAAACAGATCCTCGCCAAGGATCCCGACGTCGTCGGCTTCTCGATCAACAGCACCAACAAGCTCGTGACCTTGCGGCTGATCGAACGGCTCGAACTCCTTCGCCCCGGTCTCCCGGTCGTCGTGGGCGGTTTCGCCGTGCGCGTCGCCGAAGGCCTGGGACTCTACCTCGACGGCGGCGTCCTCGTGGAGGGCAAGGTCGACTACGAATATTACCAGTACCTGCTCGACCTGGTCGATTGCTTCATCATCGGCGAGGGCGAACCCGCGTTCGAAAACGTCCTCCGCCTGCTGGCCGCGGGAGAAACCCTCCCCGAAGGTTTGCCCGGGGTGTGGACCCGAGAAACCACTCCGGAGACCTTCGTACCTCAGAAGCTCCTGGTCGATGTCAACGCCGAACCCTGGCCGACCTACGGAGGTTTCGAGCTGGACCGTTACAATGAAGGACGCTACAGGGTCCTACCGGTCTTGACCGCGCGAGGGTGCGTCCGGCGCTGCGCCTTCTGTACCGATGTCTCCTTCTGGCAACGCTTTCGCAGTCGAGAGGTCGCGACAGTACTGGCCGAACTCGAACATCACTATACCGTTCTCGAGACCCGGAGTCTCCACTTCAACGATCTTGCCTTGAACGGGGACATGAGGGCCTTCAAGACCTTGCTCGACGGCATCGCGGCCAAGGGCTATCGCAACCTGGCCTGGGCGGCTAACGCGCTGGTAAGGCCGAGCATGGCGGATCCCGCTCTGGCGAAGCAGCTCCGGAAGGCCTGTTGCGACCTGCTCATCTTCGGCTTAGAGGCCGGTTCCGATCGCGTCCTCCGCGCCATGCGCAAGGGTTTTTCCAGGGCGGACGCTCTGGCCGCTTTTCCCGTCCTGGCCGCCGAGGGGATCAAGTTGTGCATCAACATCATCGTCGGCTTCCCGGGCGAGGAAGAAGAGGATTTCTTGCAGACCCTTTCCCTGGTCCGCGACCTGCGTCCCTACGTGACAGAGGTCCACAACGCCAACGTGCTCCAGGTCACCCCTGGGTCTGCCCTGGAGAAAGATCCTTTGCACTTCGGGCTGGAGCTGCCCGCTCGTGAGCACCACAAGCTCTGGTCCGCGAAGGACAATACCCCCGCGCTCCGCAGCGAACGCTTGCAGCGTCTCCTCGAACTCTGCGCCACGCTCAAGCTACCCGTGCTGTGCGCCGCAGGCTGAAATCACCCCTGAACCTGCCTCTCGAATTCTGCTCTCGAATTCAGCGATTGACAGACTCCACCCTCCTGCTACGATGTGCCCCAGGCAAAAACCTCGACCGAGGCATTTCGCCCCAGGCATCAACCGCTGCGCTCCCCGGGGAGCGCGTGAACAATGGAGAACGGAGGTAATGATCATGCGGACCCTGAGCGTACTCTTCTTGGTGTTCCTCCTTGCCGGACTGTCCGGTTGCAGTGACGACGACGACACGACCTCGACCGGCGGCGGCGGAGCCTGTAAAGTCGAGAGCGGCGGCGTCACCACCTGCACCCAATACGGCGACGATTATCCCGCAGCCTCGATCGACGCTGCGAAAAACGCCTGCACCACCGGGACGTGGCTCGAGGCGGGTTGTCCGGCGACCAACTCCAACGGCAATTGCAAGATGGTCAACGCAGGCTACACCGTAACCTATTATTATTACGGACTCACCGGAGCCACCGGCGCGGCGATCAAACAGGGTTGCACCGGCACCTGGACCGACGGCGAAACTCCCATCACCGAACCGTCCACCGAGGATCCTGCAGGAGACGACGAGAGCGACGATCCTTCGACGACCGATCCCAGCGAGGATCCCGCGACCACCGACCCGAGCGACGATCCGGCCACGACCGACCCCAGCGACGATCCGGCCACGACCGACCCCAGCGAAGACCCCGCGACCACTGACCCGACCGAGGACAGCGTGCCGGTCGATTTCGCGGGCACCCTGATTGCCTTCGGCAGCAATCCGGCCACTCCGGTCCCGGGCATGACCGTGACCGTCCTCTCCAACACCACCGGAGAGACTGTTCCCGACTTCACCGCCACCACCAGCGCCGCCGATGGAAAAGTGACCTTCGCCGACGTGCCCTCCGGTAAGATCGGCTTCAAGGTCGCGGGCGTCGTTGGCGCCGACAGCGTCCGGCTCTTCCGCGACACCTACCAGTTCAACATCGATGCCTCAGCTACCTCCGAGGTCCTCTGGATCGTGCCCGAGGCCGTGTACAGCCAAGCCCCCATGGGCGCTGGTCTCCAGGTCCAAGCCGGCAAATCGGTGGCCGCGGGCGGTGTGTACTGGGTCAACGGTCAAGTCGAAGAGCCGGTGGCTTGCGCCACGGTCGAGATCGTCGACGGCGGGGCCGGTCAGATCCGCTACTTTGGCGACAACAACCTCCCGGCTCCCTTCGAGGGCTTCACCGGCATGACCGACGGCGCAACCCTGTACAAGGGCATCAACCGCGTCAACGGTTACTACCTCATCGCCAACATGGAACCCGGTGAGATAACCGTGCGGGCGCTGGTTGGTACGACGGAGATCGGCCGCACCACGTTCTTCAACTTCGCCGACTCCATCAACATCGGCAACATCTACGCCTCCGGTGACGCCAACCCGAGCACCACCACGACCTGCACCGAGGCCTATAGCGCAACCTTCTGATCGAACCGGCGAGGGGAGCGGTCTTTCCCGCTCCCCTCCTTTTCGTCCAACCCATCATCGAGTCGTAGGTCATGACCAGCACGTTGCTACCGATACTCCTGTTGGCCCTTCTCCCCCTTGGCTCGGCGGCCATGACCGATACCGCCGAACCGGCCTTTCAGGCAAATGGTTACATCCAGTTGCAGAGCGGCATGTTCGTACCCCTGCTCTCCAACGGCTTCACCGACCACCACAACGTGGGCTACATGAAGTTCGGCACCGACACCCTCGACCTGACCAAACCCTGCGACCCTCGTCTCGCTCCGACGACGTGCTATGCCCAGGATCACGGCGACAAGGCCGGGCAACTCTCGATGTTCCGCTCCACCCTGCAACTCGAATTCGATTGGCGTGCCGGCGAGACGGTGCAACTCCACAGCGTGGTCCGCGGGGTCAGATCCCTGCCGCTCGAGAGCGATGTCTGGGCCCAACCCCCGATCCTCACCGACCCGGCCGACCGCCCCGAGTGGGTGAGCGACCGCTATTACAACGAGTTCGAGCTACGCGAATTCTACCTGGATCTGTACCCCAATGATTGGCTCTCCTTCCGCTTGGGACGGCAACAGGTGACCTGGGGGGAGACCGGACAATACCGGCTCCTGGACGTGATCAACCCGGTCGACGAGACTTGGCACTTCGGGCCTCTCGAATCCTTCCGCGATACCCGCAAGCCGCTCTGGATCGCCAAGGCCTTGATCGAGTTCCACGACCTCGACCACAACCTCGAACTCGTCTTCGTGCCGGGTCTCGATGCTCCC
>MGSU01000116.1:0-11041 GCA_001799195.1 Deltaproteobacteria bacterium RIFOXYA12_FULL_61_11
AGAAGTACGGCAGCGTGCTGGCCGTGGCCGGCATCGGCGCGGCCGCTCTCGGTGGGATTTTCTTGCTCAAGAAACTGCGCGACAACCGCAGCGCAGGGCTCAATTCCATGCTCTCCCCTCCGAGCACCCCGGGTAAATTGTCCCAGGTCTTGGACTACTTCACCGCTCGCGAAGAACGCAAACTGACGGTGGCGGAGAGAGAGGCGCAGCGGGAGTTCCAGGCGCACGAGAATGCCGAGGACCGCAGTTTCAGCGACAAGAAGGACGATCGCCACAGTAAAACCGAGCTCGAACTTGCCAAGCTGCAGGTTGGTGCGCCTGCTGGAGGACCTGGGTTGACCGGTACTCCGCACGACGGCACTGCCGATCCGAGCAGCGTCGGGAATGGTGGGCCGGGCGCGAAGCCCGTGGTGGATTCCGCGCAGACGCAGACCCCCGGGGATGCACCCGCGACTACCCCCGGAGCCGAACTCGCGCAGACCCCGGGGCCCGCGCTCACGCAGACCCCCGTGCCACCGCTGACGCTCGAACAGCGCGTGGCTTGTTTGGAGCAACAGGCAAGTGTCCACAATGCTGCCTTGCAGTTGCTCACCGCGGGGGCCGCGGTCAACGCGGGAACTCCTCTCGCTGCCCCGATCATTGCGACAAAAGTCGATGATCCGGGAGAGGAACCGATGGTTCCGACCACTACTCCCATCAAGAAAGATCCGCCCATCGCACCGATGGTGGAGCTTCGTGCGGGCAACCATGGAACTCAGCCCGACCCCATGACCGATCCGTTCGCAGGGCAGACGACGCCGGTAGTTGCACAAAAACCCGTGGTACCTTCCCCTCCGCCGCCGACCTCGACCCCGGTCGTGGCTGCCCCTACCGGTTGGACTTCGGCCAAGGCCCAGGCCTGGTCCAATTACCAAGCCCGCAACAACAGCGGGTGGTCCAAAGATCGTTGGTCGGCGAACTACGACCAGTTGGCAAGAGCCCGGTACCAACAGGGCGATTACAAGACCTGGGCTCCGCAGCAACAACAAGCTTGGGACCGGTATATGAACGGAGGCGGAGGGCGCTACGGCAATTGGGAGAACGGCTTCGATCGCGACAAATGGGCCGCCAACTATCAACAACTCACCGTTGCCAGGGCCGCGAGGGGACCGCATCCCTGAGCCGAACTCCTGCTCCCTCCGGAGCTCTCCTCCCCTGACTTCCCGCTTTACCTCGACGTGCTCGCAGTGATCTGCAATACTCGCTGCAGAGTACGCTCTCCCGCAGCGGCTCAGATGAGAAGGCACAAGCATTTTCATGACCTCAACTCCGGGTGATCTCCTGCTCCGACGCGTCCTCGGCATCCTCCTGGTGGGGCTGCTCGCAACCGTGCTCATCGGCTCTGCCGTGGGCCATCTCCCCGGCCCCGGTCTATTGCCCTCGGTGCGCGATACCCTGGCTCTCTTCGGGACCAATCCTGCCAGAGCGACGACGCATGGTGCCCTTGGCTGTGGGTTGCTGCTTTTCGGTTTCGTCTTGGCGTATTACCAAACTCGTTCTTTCTATCAATGGGTTCGTGGAGTTCGGCGACTGCGTAAGAGGGATATCTGGGGGAGTTGTCTCCACCTCGGTGTTCTGACGGTACTCGTGGGAGCCCTGCTCGATTCCTTGCTCGGGTACCATGGCACCTTGCTTCTGCGCGAGGGCGAAGGTGCCGGGCATGTCTTCCAGTCCGGGGATCGGCCGTTGTCCCTCCCATTCCAAGTGCGCCTGGAGAAGGTCGAGCTCAAGTACCGCCAAGGGAGCGATATCGCCACGACCTTCCAGGCCCGGTTGCAGCTCTTTGCCCGAGGGTTCCGGCTCGCGGAAGTCGAGGTTGGCCTCAATGACCCGGTAGGAATCCTGGGGTGGAGCTTCATCGTCAATGATTACCACGAGCACGAGGTCAGCCCTGGTGAGGTAGCCTTCTCGCTTGGATTGACCCTGGCCCTCGAACCGGGCCGACCCTTCCTCGCTTTCGGTGGTGGGATGTTGGGCCTTGGATTGCTCGCGATGCTGTTCCTGCGTCGGTCTCGATCGAGTTGGAACTCCGAGTTGAGTACATGATCGGTAACCTTGGGACGAGGAGGACACGGTGCGTTATGTCGAGATAACATTCCTCACCAGCGCTGCGCGGCCGGATCAGTTTTTGCCGGCCGATGTGCCGGAGGTCGCCTTTGCCGGACGTTCCAATGTGGGGAAGTCCTCCCTACTCAACAGTCTGGTCAATCGCAAGAATTTGGCCAGGACCGGTGCGCGGCCCGGTTTCACGACCCTGGTCAATTTCTTCCTCGTCGAGGATCGCTTCCGGTTGGTGGATCTTCCGGGATATGGGTATGCCCGCCGCAGCAAGAGCGAGATTGCCGCGTGGCAGGGTTTGGTCGAGAGTTATCTCCATCGGCGAAGGAACTTGGCCTTGCTGGTCTGGTTGCTGGATTGTCGGAGAGATCCCGGACCGGAGGAATTGGCCTTCAGCGCCTGGTTGGCGGAGCGTGGGGTTCCCGTGAGACTGGTGTTGACGAAGGTGGACAAACTCTCTCGCAACGAGCTCTCCAAAGCCCTGGTCACCCGTTTCGCCGGTTGGCCTGCGCCTTTGCCCTGTTCGGTCAAGACCCGGCAGGGCATCGAAGAGTTATGGTCGACGATCGAGACCGCGGTCGCCGAACCGGCTGGGTTCTTACCGGAAGGCTCTTGACGGTATGGCAGAGAACATCCGGGAACACCTCCGACGGCTCTTGTCGGTGCCGCCCGGGAAGGGAAAGCCTGTTTTCCTGTTCTGGCTCTATTTTTTCCTTGTCATTACTTCCTATTATCTTATCAAACCGGTACGCGACGGCCTGTTCCTCGAGCACCTCGGTAGCGGGATGTTGCCGTGGTTCTACCTCCTCAACACGGGCCTTGGGTTGCTTGTCGTATGCCTGTACAACCAAGTGCGTCGCCGCATCAGGGCCGTACCCTTCATCCAAACCATTGGATGTGCCTTGATCCTGGTCTTCTTCGGTTTCCGGTTTCTGTTCGGAACGTTCCCTGCCTTGGCTGCCAGCCTTTTCCACAGTTGGGCCAGCGTCTACAACTTGGTGGTGGTCCTCATGTTCTGGTCCTTCGCGGATGATTTTTTTTCCCTCGACGAGGGGAAACGGTTCTTCGGGTTCATCGGTACCGGCGGTGTGCTTGGTGGGGTCGTCGGCGGCTGGCTGGCCGGGCTCCTCGCCGAAATCCTCGGCAGCGCTAACCTCTTGATCGTGAGCAGCGGAGTGCTGTTCCTCGGGTTGGTCGTGGTCCAGATCCTTGGCATGGCCGTCCCGTCCCGACGAGGAAAGGGCCTGGCCGATGACCAGGAAGGGGAACAGCTTGGGTCGGGTTTCGGCTTCGCCTCGCTGTACCGGTCCCCGTACCTTCGTTTGATCGCAGTGGTGGTGACCCTGACCATGCTCTGTACGACCCTGCTCAATCTCCAGTTCAATCGAGGCGTCGAACTCGCCGGGTTCAATGGGGACGAGCTGACCTCGTTCTTCGGTTCGTTCTATGCCTGGATGAACGCGAGCGCTCTCGGCTTGCAAGTCCTGGTGGTGGGTCCGGTCAACCGGCGGTTCGGTCCTTTACCGGGGCTCGCCGTCCTGCCGTTGATCTGCTTCGGGGTCTTCGCCGATGGGTTGTTCGCAGCGTCCTTCTCCGTCTTGGTCCTGGGCTATGGTGCAGCCCTGAGTGTACTGTACTCTCTCAACCAGTCGAGCCGGGAACTCTTGTTCATCCCCTTGGGCATCGAGGAAAAGTACCGGGCCAAGGCGTTCATCGATGTGGTCTTCTTCCGTCTGGGGGATTCGTTGGCCGCTTTGGCTCAGTTGCTGTTGGTGTCTACGGCGCTCTTCGGTGCGGCGGTGTTGCAGGTGTTGGGAATCCTTGTTTCGCTCGGATGGTTGATCACGTTGCGGGTCTTGCAGCGGCAAACCTCTTAATGGGTTCGTGCATTCAGATAGTGCGCCAGAGCCTTCAACCGAGACGCGCGCTCTCCAAAACGGTCGAGGGCGGCGAGGGCATCCTCGAGACAATGTTCGGCGAGAGCCTTGGCCCGATCCGGGCCATACAGTGCCGGGAAGGTGAGTTTGTCGCCTTCCTCGGGCCAGTCGAGCAGGTCGTCCCGGATTTGAAAGGCCAGGCCGATGCCTTCGCCGTACCGGGCCAGACCTACCAATCCGTCTTCCTCCAGGTCCCCGGCCAGCGCGCCGAGGAGCAAACTGCAACGGATGAGGAGGCCCGTCTTCTTGTGATGCATGGTCTCGAGGTAGGTTTGATGGTAATCCTCGGGGCGGACATTGAGGTCCATGGCCTGCCCGTCGAGTAGGCCTCGGGGACCGATCGTCTCGGCCAACTCTTTCAGGATGCGGAGTTGTTGCCGCGGGTCGAGCCCGGGCAGGGGGTCGGCGAGCAAGGCGAAGGGCTCGACGATCAGGGCGTCTCCCGCCAAGATGGCGTTGGCCTCTCCGAAGACGACGTGATTAGTCGGTTTGCCGCGGCGTTCGACGTCATCGTCCATGGCCGGCAGGTCATCATGGATGAGCGAGGCGGTGTGGATGCATTCGAGGGCCAGGGCGATGGGGAGCACCCTTTCGCGGGGAGCACCGGCAAGGTCCCCGGCCCACAGGGCGAGGATGGGCCGGATGCGTTTGCCGTCCAGGGCCAGGGAATAACAGCAGGCTTGACGGAAGGGTTCCGAGAGCTCGTCGAAACGGTGGAGCCGGTCAGCGAGATAGACGTTGAAGGCTTCGCGCTCCGCTGCCAGCAAGGTGCTGATGTTAATGGTCCCTCCTTTGGATGATGCACAGACACCCGGCACCTGCTTTCACCCTTGCCAAGGACGGCGCCATGCTCTACACTCGGCGCTGGCTCGGCCGGAGGGGCTTCCGAGCGGCGGTGTCGGGAACAATGAGGGATATATGACGCGGGTCGAGAGGGTGTCAACGTCATTCTCGTACGCGCTCGGCCTCACTCTTCTTGGATATTTCCTGTTGGTACCCTCGAAGGTCGTTGCTCAGGAAGACGCTCGGACCTTGATCACGGTCGGGGTCAACAACGAGGTCGCCACCAGGGTGACGGAGTTGTATCGGCTGGTCGAGACCGGCGACCAGACCGGCTTCGAACAGCTCAACCGGGCCTTGAAAGACCCGGCAGAACTCATCCGGTACCATGCAGCCAAGATCATGGGTGGGCTCAAGACCATGCTCGCGGTGAAACCCCTGGCCAAGGTTGCCCTGCACGATGCGAGCTTCAAGGTCAGGATGCGCGGAGCGCAATCCCTCTACGAGCTCGGTATTGCCTCCTCCCTGGAGGTTCTCCACACCGCGCTCGAACTCGACAACCTGGGGAATAAACTCCTAGTCCTGCGCATCATCGAACAGATCCGGGACGAGCGTTCGGTCATGGTCTTGGAGAAGCAATTGCTCAAGACCGAACGGAGCGATTCGATCCTGCTCTTCCGCTTGCAACGTGCCCTGGACATTCTCAAAGGAAGGCTCGACGGGAAACTCATCGAACGCGCCGAGCGGATTGTCGATGAAGCTCAAATCGCCTATCAGAACAATGAAGTCGCAAGGGTTAAACTGTTGGTCGATGAGGCCCTCGGCCTGGATAAGCACAATGCCAATGCCTACTTCCTCCTGGGCAATCTCTCCATGCATCTCGAGAAACAATACGAACAAGCCTTGAAGCAGTACCAATATGCCCAGAAATTCGGCTTCGAGGGTCAGGAGGAGATCAATTTCAATCTGGGTACCGCTCTGCTCTTCCTCGATCGGTTGCCCGAGGCCATCGAACACCTCGGGAGGGCCGCGGTCCTGGGGAGGAGCGCTAGGGCCTATTACTAGCAAGCGGTAGCCTACTTCAAGGCAAAGGATCTTGGTCGAGCGATCCAGTGCTTCGAAGCAGCCCTGACCATCGATCCTGAGTTCCGCGACGCCCACTGTAATCTCGCCCAGCTCTACGAGTCCACCGGCGCGGCCGACAAGGCGTTGCAGCACCGCACCCTGTGCGGTATCCAGTAGGGGGCTACGGTGTGGTTCGACCTCTCCCTGGCAGGCGTGGTGCTTCTCCTGGCGCTGCTCGGTTATTTCCAAGGGGCCTTCCGCCAGATCTTCTCCATGGCCGGATTGATCCTGGCAGTGCTCTTCGGAGGTCGCTTGGCCGCACTCGCCCTTGGTCTCCTCGAGCTCGAGCCGGTCTCCCCCATGATGAGAACGATAGCGGGTTTCATCGCCGGGACCTTTCTCTATATCAGTTGCCGATTCATTATCTATGCCTTGGATCGCACCCTCTTGCGGGACAATGAACTCGTCCGGCGAGGTAATCGCCAGTTCGGAGCCTTCATCGGCGGCCTCAAGGGTCTGGTAGTGGCCGGAGTACTCGGCTTCCTGCTGGCCATGGCCGTGCGGGAAGGGGTGCCCTGGGTCAGGGCGAGGGAGGTCTTCTACAAGGAATCGCTGGGTCTGCGGGTTGTCCGGGATTCGGGGCTATTGGTCGAGTTCAATCACCGTGGAGTGCTGCGGAAGTTGCAGCGACTGATTGAACAACGGTCCTCGCAGGGCGTGAAGCCCGAGGTTACCGAGTTACGTAAGGTGCTCAGTCCCGAAACCATGACCAGGTTGCTCAGTCCGGAGGTCTTGAGCGGAAGCGCCGAGCTCCCGCTCGACGAACAGGCCCTGATCGAGGATCTCTATCGGGACCCGGCGATACGAGAACTTATTCTCCAGCAAGCATCAGGAGGGAAACCATGATCGTCGACGAGGGCTTCTACTGTTACAAATGCAAGAAAGAAGTGTTGATGGAGGTGCGCATTACCCGTTTCGACACCTGTGATTTCTGCGGGGTCGATCTTCGGGTGTGTTTCAACTGTCGCTTCCACGACCTGTCCTATCCCAACGAGTGTCGGGAAATCGGCACGGCGTATGTTCGCGAGAGGGATCGAGGCAACTTCTGCGCTTCGTTCGAGTTCGCCAAGGGCAAGGACCGGCTGTCCGGGGCCGAGGTGGCCAAGGACGAGGTAAAGAGCAAATTAGATGCCTTGTTCAAGAAATGAAGAGAGCGTCCTCCCACCGGGGCAGGAGTGACAGCAGGGATGCTGACCTCCAAGTGACGCGGTGTGCACAGGGATGTGCGCCTCCAGGCGGGCCGCAGGAAGCAGGACCGTCGGGCAGGATGCAGCGGCATCGGGGTGACATGAGGTGTCATGTCGGGGCGTTAGACGCTTTGAATTGTCTTGACAACCTAGGGAGGGTGTGGTGAGAACGGTTGGTCCGAAACGGGGAGCGTTAAGGCATGGAAGCGAACGAATTGAAGGTCGCACCGGACGGGTCCATGGTGCAGGACAGGGAAGTCAATGCTGGGGATATCGCTGTTCCCGCTCCGGAGCCGATTTCGGAGCAGGCAGGTGTGACCGAGGAGAGAGCTGTTGAGGCTGCTCCAGAACCTCGCGAGGGCACGAGCAAGGTCAGAGCGCAGCGCAGCAGTGATATCACCCACCTCAAAGAAGCTCAGGAACAGGGAAAGCTGGTCGAGGGGTATGTCGAGACGAGGAACAAGGGTGGGTACGAAGTACGGGTCGGCAACCTCAAGGCTTTCTGCCCCTTCAGCCTTATGGATGACCACTACTACGATGACAAGGACAAATTCCTCGCCCAGAACCTCTCGTTCCGCGTAGCCGAGGTCAACGAGAAGAAGCAACGCGTACTCCTGTCGCGACGCGATGCCATGCGTGAAGGGAAGCAAGGCCGGTTGCGCGATCTGGAAATATTGTTCCAGGAAGGGCATCCCCTGCTCGGTAAGGTGACGAAGCTCGAGGATTTCGGCGCCTTCATCGATCTCGGTGGTGGGGTCGAAGGCTTACTGCACGTGTCCGAGATCAGCCACTCCCGGGTCGAGAAACCGAGCGAAGTGCTGCGGCCGGGGGATGAGTTCGAGGTCAAGATCATCAACATCAAGACCGACGAGAAGGGGACGAGGATCTCGCTCTCGCGCAAGGTGCTCGAACAGGATCTCTGGGCAGGGCGCCTCCCCTTCGAAGAAGGGCAAGTCGTCACCGGCAAAGTGGTCAAGGACGAGAAGTACGGCGCCTTCGTCGAACTCCTGCCCGGGCTCGACGGACTGATCCACATCAGCGAACTCAGCGACAAGAGGGTCAACCGCGTCGAGGACGTGGTCACCGTCGGGCAAGAGGTCGAGGCCAAGATCATCAAGATAGACCACGACCGGAAGCGCATCAGTCTCTCGATCCGAGAGATGCTCCAGGACAAGAACCTCGGGGCGGAACACGGCTCGTTCGCTCCGAAGGCCATCAAGATTGGTGAGCGCTATCTCGCCATCGTGGACAACGTCAAACAGAACGGCGTGTTCGTGAAGCTGCCCGAGGTAGGTCGCGATGCCTATGGGTTCGTACCCTACGAGGAGCTCAATATCGAACGGGGCAAAGACCTGCACAAAGAATGTCCCAAGGGGACGACTCTCAACGTCGAGCTGGTTTCTCGCGACGAGCGAGGACGGAATCGTCTCTCGGTCAAGAGTATGCACGAGCGCGAAGCCCAGAACGAGTACCAACAGTATTTGCAGAAACTCAATCAGGGCGGAGGCACGGTGACCCTGGGGGACTTGTTCCCGAAGAAATCCTGAGACCCGTGGTTCTCTCCCTCCTCCTGACCCTCATCTAGCTATCGAGGTCCTCGAATGCGCTGGATCATAGTTATCGTTCTGGTCTGCGGTGGGGCCCAGCTTGCAGCTGAGGATCTCTTCCGTTCCCCCTTTGCCGGAACCTGGTATTCCAAGGATGGGGAACAACTCCGGACAACGTTGACCGCGCTGCTCAAAGCCGCACCGCGAGCTGAACTTTTGTCGGCACCGAACGTAGTGCTCGTGCCGCACTCGGCCTATCCGTTCGCCGGGGGAGTTGCCGCGGCCGGTTTCCGCCTCCTCGAGGGACGCTCCTACGATCGCATTGTCATCCTGGCTCCGAACCACGAGGGGCGAGGCCGGCGCATCGCAATGCTCGATGCCGACGGATACGAGACTCCTCTGGGAGTCCAACCCCTAGATCGAAAAGCCATCTCGACCCTTGCCGGGGATCCCCTCTTCGTGCGGGACAGGATTCCCTTCACCACCGATCATGGCGTTGATCTCCAGGTGCCCTGGTTGCGGTTGCTCGCGCCCTCGGCCAAGCTGGTGCCCCTCTTGTGCGAAGGTCTCCGGTTGTCGGATCTCGTAAAGGTCGGGAACGGGTTGCGAAAAGTGTTGGGCAATTCGACGCTCCTGGTGGTTTCCTCGGATCTGACCCATTATGGCGAACGCTTCGGGTATCAACCGTTTCCCGGAGAAACGGCACGTCAACTCGTCACCAAGATCTCGGAACTCGATAAAGAAGTGTTGCGCCTTGTCGTCGCGCGGGATCTGCCCGGCTTGATCCAACACGTCTCGGCAAGTCGCCTGACCGTCTGTGGGGTCTTCCCGCTCGCCGTCGCGCTCGAGCTCGTCGCTGCTGAAGGACTCTCCGGAGCAGTGCTCGCCTACGACACTTCCTCGACCACGACCGGAGATTATTCGACGGTGGTCGGGTACGGTGCTGCGGCCCTGACGGCCCCCTGGAGCAAAGCCGTGGTCGAGACCGAGAACGCCGAAGCCGGAGAGGAATTACTACGGTTGGCAAAGGATGCCTTGCGCACCGGGTTGCGAGGGAGCGGTGAATTGCGGCTTTCGCGGTATCGACTCGGCACGCGCGCCAAGAGTTTCGGTGGGGTGTTCGTCATCGTCTTCGAGGGCGAGCGGGTGGTGGATTCTCGCGGCACGGTGGCCGAGATAACGCCTGTGTACCAGACGGTATTGGATGCGATCAACGAATTGGTAAGATTGCCCGGGATCAAAGAACTGGCAGCGGACGAGAAGCGTTATGCAAAAACCCGGGTCGGGGTCGTATTGGTCGGAGAGGTCTTCCGGTTGGTGACCGAGGTCGAGCTCGATCCCCGCGTCGAAGGCATCTATCTCTCCTCTCGGGACGGAATCCAGGTCCTACTCCCCTTCGAAGCCGTCCAGCGGCAACTCGATGCTCCCCGTTTCCTCGATGCCTTGTGCGGAAAAGCCGGGCTCCTCGAGAAATGTTGGCGGGATACCGGTCGGCAGGTCTTCCGCTTCCGCACCCAACAGTATCTCGAACCTCTCCGCTGAGACGTACATTCAGAGCTTCAGGTTGCCGCGACCATCGGTCGTGAAGGCAAGGAACCCGGGAGGGACTGCCGGTACCTCGGCCGCGTGCTTCCGGTGCCGCTGTACCATGGTCTCGGGCAAGAATACCTGCCGCAACCGTTGACGTTTGGGAGCGTCGCCTGCCGAAAGGGTCAGGGAACGAAGTCCACCTTCCTCGACAATGGCCTCGAGCCGGTGTCCCCCGGGCAGGGTCCGGTGGTAGTCGAGACGCGGTAGAGCTCCCCGACCGAGTGGGGTGATCAACGTGTCGCCGATACGACGGCAGAACAGGTGTTCGAAGGCCAAGAGCACCAGACTCGACGCACAGAGGTCCCATCGGGGAGAGAGAAGACGGCCCCCGAGGGCTGAAGTTTCCGAACCCAACGTGCGTTCGTGGTCGGGGGCGAAGGAGTGGAGGAGGTGGCCAAGGATGTCGGCACTCCCGGTCCAGGCGAGCACCAAGGAGGTCCAGGCATACGCTTGGGAGGTGGAGAGCAGGGAGGCGAGAATGGTCGTAGTTGAGGGGAGGACCTCTGCCATGAGGGAGAGAAGGGTCGGCGGCACCGCGGGTTGAGCGGGAACCGGTCCGAAGGGTGGAGCCGCGAGTAACAAGATGCGCGCGTCGGAGTCCCGCAGGTTGGACCACCAGGCTTCAATACCGTGGGGTGGGGGGCCGAGCCGTTGTTCGAGGTCTGCGAGTTCTCGACGACCGAGGTGTTTTGCCCTGAGACTGAGGAGGTAGGTCCGGGCTTCGAGTTGCCCCAGGCAGCGGGCAAGAACGCTCGGATCACGATGTGAGGCGAGGCCG
>MGSU01000116.1:11090-11160 GCA_001799195.1 Deltaproteobacteria bacterium RIFOXYA12_FULL_61_11
TTTCTGCTCGATGGAGCAATTCGTCCGCCGAATCGAGTACTCCGTTCTCGAACCCTTGGGATTCCTGGAG
>MGSU01000117.1 GCA_001799195.1 Deltaproteobacteria bacterium RIFOXYA12_FULL_61_11
CGAACGGACAGTCGAGGTCGCCGATGCCGAGGGTGCTGCCGATCACCGAGAGCCCGTCATCACCAGGCAGACCCTGAAGACCGAGGGCGCCGGTGGCACCGGTCTCGCCTATCAGACCCTGTGGGCCGAGGGCTCCGGTGGCTCCGGTCTCGCCTGTCAGACCCTGCGGGCCGATGGCGCCGGTAGCACCGGTCTCGCCCATCAGACCCTGAAGACCGATGGCACCGGTAGCACCGGTTTCGCCAATCAGACCCTGAGGGCCGATGGCACCGGTAGCTCCGGTTTCGCCCATCAGGCCCTGAAGACCGATGGCACCGGTAGCTCCGGTTTCGCCCATCAGGCCCTGAAGACCGATGGCACCGGTAGCTCCGGTCTCGCCTGCCAGACCCTGAGGGCCGATGGCGCCGGTAGCACCGATTTTGCCCATCAGACCCTGAAGGCCGATGGCGCCTGTGGCACCGGTTTCGCCTGTCAGACCCTGAGGGCCGATGGCGCCGGTAGCACCGGTTTCGCCGAGCAGACCTTGCGGGCCGATGGCGCCGGTAGCTCCGGTCTCGCCCATCAGACCCTGTGGGCCGAGGGCTCCGGTGGTGCCGGTCTCGCCCATCAGACCCTGAAAGCCCATGGCGCCAATGGCGCCGGTCTCGCCCTGCGGACCAGCAGTTCCCGTCAAGCCGTCAACGCCCGTCAAGCCGGGCTCGCCGTTGCAGACGTAATCGACTCCGGTCGCGGAGGTATAAGCGACGCCGCCATTGGCGCAGTTATCCCCTGGAGCTTCGATGGTGCTGGCGACGGACTCACCGTCCGCACCGGCAGGACCGGTTAGGCCGGTGGGTCCGACCGTCCCCGGTGCGTCGGTGTTGGTATCCGTATCCCCGTCCGTGTCACCGTTGGTGTCGGAATTCGTGTCCGTGTCGGAGCTATCGCTGTTCCCATAGCCGGACTCCCCATATGGCTGTCCGCACGCGGACCAGATCGGGTCACAGGTGGGGTTAGAGCTCGCAGCCGTGTTGGAGTTTCCTCCGTCCGAAACGCCAAGCTCAATGAGTGACTGTTCGCATGCGGACAGCATGATGAACGCCAGGAATAGCCCACTGAATTTGATGGTTTTCATGAGTACTTGCTCCCGTCATCGACGATGATCGTCATCAGGGTTCTCCGCGCATTGAGTTCTTGCTGTGAGTTTCTTCATGCAGCATTTAGCTCAAATTGTGCAGCTTTTAGGCCACAGGTAAAAACAGTACATCATCAATAAGTTATATTGTTTTCAAGCTAGAAGGGCCGGGGTATTCAATCAAAGTGATAGAGGTTTTCGTTCATTATTATCGATTAAGGATGCCATTACTGGAGGCAAGTCGAATAGGTCGTTCAAAATGAAGAGTATGCAATCATTCTGATGTCTGGCCCCGCGTCGGACTTCAGACTTCGTCCTGGTCCTTGAAGGCCTCGAGGGCCGCTCCCCATGCCCTCATTTTTTCTGCGGCCTGCTCGGCCTTGGTCACCGCAGCGGCGAAATCCTGGTCGGACCCCGTTCTCACCGCATCGCGGAACAGGTCGAGGCTGTCCTGGTTCAAGTCAGACCATTCGGACAGCAGGGCATGCAGCGCCTTCATCTCGGTGGTCAAGGGAGCGAGCTCGGTGAGGCGCCGATCGATCGAGTCGAGCTGAGGCACGAGTTGTTCGAGTAGGAAGGTGCGCCGCTCTTCGCTCTCCTCTATTTCTTTGAACGCTTGTTGCGACTCCGCGAAATGTTGGAGCAGGGGGGTGAGCACGGTCAGGTGCAACAGGAAATAGTCGCGATCGTGACGGGAGAGCGTGGCCTCGTAGCCCTTCGGACATCCTCCGGATTGGTCGCATATGGCCAGGAGGTCCTCACCCCATCGGTGCAGGGCCAGCACGGCCTTCCGCCTGGCTTCGGTCAGGTCCGAAGGCTCGCCGGCCTGGTTCGCGACGAGCCAATCTTTGTGGTACTTGCAACCGGCGATGTACCACTGGTGCAAGTCGGCGAGGCGTTGCTCGGTGGGAGAGACTTGTACCAGGGCCGTCAGGAGGTCGTCGTGCAGGGCAAGAGCGGCCTGTTGTTGTTCGGCAGTGAGTTCGTCGCTGGCTTGCCGGCGAGCCGTCGCGGCGGCTCGATCCGCGGTGAAGACCTCACTCAGGTCGCCGAGGTAGGCCGTGAGCGCCGCGGGAGGCACTGGCGGTACACTCGGAACCGGGGTTGGTACGGGGTCTGTGGGCTGGATGGGGCTTTCGGTCTGCCCGGAGGTGTTCAAGTCCTCCACGGGGGTTTCGATAGTCGTCCCTGACGAAGCCCCATCGGAACCCGCAGGCAAGGCCGTCGCCCGGTCTTGGTCGGGTTCGTCGGGAACCTCAGCGCTCGGGTCGTCGGAGGTGTCGGCCTCCACCTTTCCCCCGCTGCCCCCGCACCCCGCCAGGGCGATCCCCAAGACGAGAACAAGCCACCACCGTACCATACCGACCTCCGCAATCCCTTCGTCCCCTGCAGTGTACCCCCGGCACGTCGATTGTACAAAGGACACATTCCCAGCGCCATCCGAACCATTCCCAATCCCGGGTCGGACTTCGAAGCACGTGGGTAGTCCAGTTGCTCAGTTTTGCACTACTACTCTTCTGGTAAATAGTCTGCTACGAAAACATCTGCCTTGTAACAAGCCATCCCTGTCTTTGTCCGTGTCGCCTTCAACTCTCCACTTTTGCCATCAAAAAAATTAACAGTGGGCGAACACCAATCATTTAATTTACAATCATCATCCTTCGGTTTGGGCATCACTAAATACCCATTGGGTAGATTGCTGATAGACTTTACTTTGTCGAGTTTTGAAATAACACTAAAGGTATTTTTATTCTTGTCATACAGGTAAACTCCCTGGGTTGCAGTTAATAGAAGTTTGTCAGGATTATTGAAAAAAGCAGAAAGATCATGGCCATTGTCGGTGCCACTATAGGGCGAAAAGGATTTCCTCAGCTTCTCAGAAAGAGTAGGTTTTTCTCTGGTTCCTTCAACTTTATAGGCCAGCAAGTCGTCTTGCGCTAATACCCAAAGCCTTTCCCTAACAGGGTCCCATACAACACCATGTGGAGCCGTAAGAGTTATTTCTAAGGGAGCGCTGGTATCGGATTTGGTATTGTAAATTCTTAGCCAGTTGCCATGCGTGGCTACTATGGCGACATTTCCATTTTCAAGAAGTTCAATTGCATGAGGATAGGCACCCGCGCCCACATTCCGAGCCCATAGCTTTTGGCCCTTTGTTCCTCCCTTGTACCTGGCAATAATAGCCATTTGGCCACCGACTGCTACGATTACCTGGGTCGAACCTGTCCAGACAGTACTATTGCGCAATTTCACATCCATGGGGTCACCTTGGGGGGCGCCATTAGTCCAATTGTCTATTTCTTTTTTGTTCTCGTTATCAAACCCTAGTTTTTCCTCGGGAGCCCATTCCCATTTCAGCGCATTTGCATTATTCCAATCGGATGCATTTGCATCATACACTTCAATCTTATTGGAAGCGTTGTTGGTACAGGCAATCAGGCAATTTTCTGGATTTTTGCAAAAATCGTTTACGTCAGATAGCTTTACGCTAAAAACATTCTTGTCCTTCGTTCCTGTAAGACTCCAAAAGTTATCGGATGTCGGGGAATAATGAAGGTTCTGTGCTGTTTCCAATGCCCAGTGGTAATCATTTTCCAATTTAGATGTGGTTTTTCGGAATAAATAATAATAACGTTTTCCCGCTACGAGTTTCTTTCCTGTAAACCAATATTTGTGGACACCATTTATAATACGGGAAAACCCTCCTTGGATATCATTTTGATTTATAACATACCCTTCATAAGGTAAGAATGTTTTTGTGTTGGCATCCACTTGGAGCTTATTTGTGGCTACATCCAGTTTCCAGCGAAACACGCGCCCCTTCGGTGAACCCTCTTTCCACTCGCCAGTGATAAAACTTGGCGGGGTAGTGCTGCTGTCTAAGGACATCCATGAAAATCTTATTGGCGAATCTTTAGCGCCAGCGTCATTGGAGATACCGTATACGTATTTGTTAACCTGGGGAATAATATACTTGAAGTCATAAGCAAACGCTTTTTCGCCAACAATGCCAATGTTACTGTCATGGCCGGACGAGGTGGTATCTGCTTCCATCATTGCCTTAATGTCAAATACCCGAAATCCCGAATTAGTATCGACGACATACAGGTAATTACCCACCCAGGAAATTCCTCCAGCATTGATTGGTACACTCTTGAAATTAGGATTTCCATTGGTATCTGTATAGGGCTCAACAAGGAGGGTGTGTCTGTATTTGATGTGGTCCATATCCGTTACATCAATAAACGTAATTCTCACTCCTCTGTCATCCTCCGCTTCCCATCCACACTCCCCACCGTGCCAGCTGACCACCAACAGCTTTCGTCCCGTGCTGGTCGTTCCTGGTTTTGGATAAGCATCGGCAGTCCCAGTGAGTCCTTGAGGTCTCCAGCAGGAAGCTGTATCATCAGAGTCAAAGTTAAAGCCGATGTGGAATATGGACAGTGGGTTGTTGCTCGGTGGATTTAATGATGAAATCTTTTTTCCATCATGGTTTGAATCTGCCAAAATATCTTCAAGCGATTTTTTCTGTATATTAGATTTTGTTTTAAGCTCCTCAATGAGGCTATTCTGCTCATCCCACGTGGCCTCATCTTTATAGGTGAAGGAGTTATCAATAGTAACAGCCGCCATCGCTTTTCCTTCATTGGAATTTTCTGGTGGTGTCGGTTCTACATCATTATTTACCGCGGCATCGAGTTGTAGTGGGTCGTTGTTATTTTCGCTATCTCCGCAACCGAAACTCATTTGAAACACTAGCAGTAAAGAAGCAACTCCAGAAAAATGCATTTTACTCGAGAACATAATTTCTCCTTTAAGGGGTAATAAATTCGCGCAGGTTAATTGCTTTTAAATCACCAAAGGCCTGATTATTAAATACGCTCACATGGGAGCCATTTACTTGGAGATAAAGCTTCTCGTAAAGCTCATTCAGCGACATATCGGGTTTGGATTCCATCATAGTAACCATGGAATAAGCAAATTTATCGGTGAGCCAGGCATCCAGTTCATGGCTATAATTATCCGCTAGAGAGTTCTCCCAGGGATTTGCACCCGCAAATAAAATAACACCCGGCGCATTCAGGTTCTCACCCATGATTCCGCCAAAACAAGTTTCAACTTCAATGAACATCCGTCGATACATTTTATTGTCGTACATCGTATTTAGAGTTTCCGTAAAATCTTGCGGATCAAGAATGGATTGATTGAAATCGGCACCATTGGCCTCGCCATGGCCCACAATGAAAAATAAGATATTATCGCTTTCTTTGGATTTCAGTACCTTAGACAAATAGTCGCTGCTTTTTCCCGAAAGAATATCGTACAGATCTTGCGGCGCTAGGTTGATGGGATTGTAGTCGACCTCGACATTTTGGTACAGATTGGGGCCGCCCACACTATTATAAATTTCTCCGGGTTTAGGGTTTAATTGATTATTAGCAAGATCATCGTTAATCATTAAAATAATTTTATCGTCGGTAAGACCATTTTTTTTCAAACGTGAATACACAGCCAAGGCATCGGCTTGATGACGATAGTTGTCCCAATCCGTCGAGGTGGAGAGGATAATGGCCCACAAGCCCGTTTTTGCTGGAGGATTGAAAACGGTTCCAGTACTGGATAGATCCTGTTTTTTTCCCTGAGACGCGATGGTATTAAAGATGGAGAGATCCGATGAAATAGTGCCAGCCTTATTGTAGCCCGAATAAATAAACTCCTGACAAATATATTGATGACCAATAATTTTCCAAAGGCAATAGGTCGACGACGTGACGTCCGTCTGCTTTTGGGAATCAAAATCAAGGGGTCCAGTGGCGCCGGTAATGTCGGGCTCTTCACCCTTTTGTAAAAGCGTGAGGGTTTCACGGACACCGTCGGCATCCCAGATTGTTTTTTCCCCTCTTCCGGAAACAACCTTAATCATCGCGTCCGCAAGGTCTTCGCCTCCTTTTCCATCAGAACGTTGTAACCCATAAGCTATCAATAGAACGGCGTCGTAGAGATTTGCGGCATACGCATAATCGGAAAAAGGATCTATGCCGAATTTTTTGATATAGGCATAACCAAAACCGCTGAGAGGATCAAATGTGAGTCCAATGCCCTCGATGTTTTCAGCGTCAGCCCCAAGCGTGGCAGGAATAGAATTAATCACGCCACCGTCGGTAAAAAGTAGTTTTGTATTTCCCCTAAGCTTTTTCATGTACTTGATCATGCAGATTGCCGTATTGAAATCGGAAGGTGCAGCGAACAGAACCTCTGGGTTGCCTAAAAGAGCCTCGACCATGGAGTCTTCGCAACTTGTTTTGCTCTGGTCGTATCGCACAATACCTGTTGGCTTTATGCTCAGTTCAGTCGTAAAAAAACCGAACCAGTCAAAAAAAGTCGCTCCATAAGAGTCGTCAGAGACAATGAGTGCTGCTGTGTGAAAATTTTTCTGGCTTGCGGTAAGCAGCAAACTCCGCATCTGGGCAATGTCCGACTCGACGGTGCGCCAGATGAATTTTTTTCCGGCAAAGGCTCTGAAAATATCTGCTGATGTGGCCGCTGGACTTATCAATACCTTTTTCTTTTTGATAAAATCTGGAGCAATGTTGAACATGATCGAAGAGCTGTCAGGTCCAATGACCGCCACAATTGAAGGATCATCAAGCAACCTTTGGGCAGCAGCTTTAGCATCTTCTTTGCCGAGATCAGCATAGACAAATTCGATGTTTTTTCCGTTAATCCCTCCAGCAGCGTCGATATTTTCTTGCGCCCATGTCAAAGAATTTTGCCAGCCTGATCCAGTAGAGTTCTCGCTAGACATGTATAAAATGACACCGATTTTAATGGCTTCTCGTTCGTCAGGTTGGCAGCCGAATAGCAGCGCGGTAAAAAGAATTGCAGCGCAAAACAATGGCATTAAGAAAAGCGGTTTACTTATTGATCTGTGGTAAATGGTTTTTTTCCAATAAAAAACAGGAACATAACTTTACCTTGTTTGAACTCGCCCGTAAAGATATATTTTCGAATTAAGTGGGGGTACGCGGGTGTCGAACGGAACCTCCTATCTCCTGTTAACCCCAGATCAAAATCGCTGTTAACCAGAGAAAGTGGCTCTCAGGCCATTCTCGGCTCTTTGAACCCCAGCGAGGAAGGTCCTGGTGCGTCTTCTTTCCGGGGTAGCGCTGCTTTGCTTGTCGTTAAATCGACCCGATGGTACCCTTGCCGGCATGAAGAGGGTGGTGGTGAGGACTGCGTGTGGGTACTGTGGGTACTGTGGGTACTGCGTGGAAGCCGAGTCCGGCTTTTGATTCTATTTTGATTCTAATTCCAGGTATGGGGCCCATAGAATAATGAATAATTCGATTTGTAATAACGAAAACAATGAAAAAGATGAATGCAAACAGAAATAAAAATGAGGGGTCACCTATTGCATTCTGTGTGACTTCCCATGCAATTACTTTTATCATGTGCGCAATTTTTTCGTCAATGCAACTATGGTTATTTGTAGGTCTTATCGAAATTTATAATTTAACCCAGAGTAGTTATTCAATAATAATTATTTTGCTTATATTCATTTTATCGGGATGTATGTATATTAAATTATTACCAATCATTAAAAATACATTAAGAAAGTGAAAAAAGAGAAGATCACAACTCCATGCCGGAATGGCCTGGGTTGGGGGTGGACCCAAATAACTCATCGGAGCCTCTTTCAAACCTTGTAAAATCGTCATAAAAAGTTAAAATAACAATATAGTTAAATCAATTATGACAAGGTGATCGGCGATGACTGTGTTTCGCGATAACGTACCGTACGTTTCGCACAATTGAGGAGCCCGTCTCCGACTGGTACACAGTACGTTGGCACCAACAGTAGACCAAGAGGGAGGACGGGCCATGGAGGAGGATAGCGCAGTCGTGACGATCAATGAAGCAAAAATTCGGGAGCATCTGGGAAAGTTAGTGCGGGGATCGGTAGTGAAAGAGCCCGGTGGTGGAAATCTCTTCGATGGGATCTGGCGAGGGCCGGGTCTTGGTAACATGCCCCGGCTATTCTCCACGGCTTCCTTCCCGATAGGTCTTGCATTCCTCCTTTCCCGAGGGCTATGGTTGCCGTTGTGCTCGGTTCGGCCGAGAAAGGGTGTCTGGAGGAAACGCTGATGCTCGAAAATGCCTTCCAAAGCCTGCGCGGCCACCTGATCATCGCCATGCCCTCGCTCGAGGACGAGAACTTCCAGCGCACCGTCGTGCTGCTCGCGGAGCACACTCCCGAAGGCGCCTTCGGGGTGATCGTCAATCGGCCGCTCCACCTCAAGCTCAAGGACCTCTTCCAAAACCAACACCAGGGGTTCGCCATCACGGACGTGGTCTGGTTCGGTGGGCCGGTCGAGCCCCAACGCGGCCTCTTCCTCCATAATATCCCCTTGGTTCCGATGAGGAACCCCATCACGCTCGAGAACGACCTCTACATCTGCGGCAACCTCGATTCTGTCGAGTATATTGCCAACCTGCGGGGAAAGGGGCTCGACCAGGACCAGCACTTCCGCTTCTTCCTCGGGTACTCCGGCTGGGCACCGGGGCAGCTCGAACACGAGTTGCGCCAGTCCAGTTGGTTGCATTGCAAGGCCACCCGGTCCCTGATTCTCGAAACCACCCCCGAAGACCTCTGGGAGACCGCCATTCGCTCCCTTGGCGTTGCCCCGGAATCGCTGGTCGACGATCAAGGTTCCGGCGGCCGCGTCCTGCATTGAGGTGCCCAGTGGTGCGCTCCGCCGTTCCCCTCCTGCTGCTCGGGTTCCTACTCGTGCCCGGGACCGGGAACACTGCTCTGCTCCTCTCTTCCGATCAACTCGCGCTGCTCGCTCCGCTGTCCGAAGACGAGCTCGAGCCGCGGTCCTATCCCGAGGCCTCCCGATCACGCTCTCGGAGCCGGGACCGCGGGGACACGCTCGATGCTACCGCAACCCCGGACCCCATGACGGCCCTGTTGTGGGGGCTCGCCCCGCTCAACGGCGCAGGGTCCCTGTATGTTGGCAGGCCGGGGCTCGGTTACACCCTGCTCGGTATCCAGGGAGGGGGCCTCCTGCTCGGTCTGGGCCTGATCGTGGCCAGCCGCAATAACGGCGATCGCGTCGGTCCCTATTCGGACATCGTCACCGAGGACGACTTCATCCTGGCCCTCGGTGGCCTGAGCGTGATCGCCACGACCTTTCTCGCGACCTACCTGGTCGACGCGATCGCCACGCTCATGTGGGTATCGCAACACCGCGCCCGATGATACGGGTTTGCTGCTGGCGACAACTCTGCAGGAAGTGCGACCCGCACCGAGCTCGAAACACAATATTCAAGAGTAACAGTTTATTGGAAATGCCCGTTGCGAAGGTCTCCGGGTCCGGCGCTTGCACGACCAACCCATGCAAACATGACCGGAGGGTAGTTCGGTGAGGAAAATTTCCGCCAGGTTCGCTCTTGTTCTCCTCTGCTTCGGTGGATGCAAGGCCATCGAGGTCACTCCGGATGAACCCGTGGCCGTGCCCTGGAAAGAGGCCGAGGCCGTCTTGGCCGAGGAACAGGAGGACGACTTCACCGGGGCCTATGCGGGGCGCGAGGCCAAGGCTCTCCTACTCTCGGTCGACCAGACCTTCTTGCCCTATGCACTGACCCATCAGAATGTCCTCGCCATGGGAGAGCTTGCGCTCGAGCAGACACTTACCATCGACGATCCCGGCGTGCCGTGCATCGAATCGCTGACCATCTCCGGCCTGCGCGTTATTGGCTTTGCCCCAGAGCACGTCACTTTCACCTTCGCACCGAACCAGGGTAGGTTGTTGGTCACGGTTGCGCCGCCCAGTGGGCAGGACCTGCGGGTACGCGGACGTATCACCTGGCAGAACGGCTGTACCTTGGACGACGTTGGCAAAGTCCTCGGCGACGCGGTCGATACCGCTGCGGTTGTCGACCAGGTCCTGGCCGCGGTCCTCGGCGGCGCCGCACCGTCCATCACCGGGGTGGCCCAGGACGTACTCGGCTTGATCGACATCTTTGCCGACATTTTCGGCGTCGACCTGGCGGCTCCCTCCCTGGCCGCGCTGAACATCTTCGACCCTGCACAGTTCGGTTCGCTCGATCAGGTCTTCGGCGTATCGGAAGACAGTTTGACTCAACTCGCGGCCAGCCTCGGGAAAATGACCCTCGAGCATTTCCTCGGCCACGACCTGTTCCACCTCGACACCGATTTCGAGATCGTCCTCGAGAAGCTCCAGGTGGTCGTCCCCCTCGCACCCGGGGTGCGCCAGGAGGCCGATACCGGCTTGTTGGAGCTGACCGTACCGGCCGAGGACCTCTCGTTCTCCTTCTCCCCGGCCATCGCCAAGTTCGGCAAGCTCCCGGCTTCTGTGCTGCAGGTCATCCTCGAGCTGATCTTCCCGCAGGAACTTATCGATTCCATGGTGCAACGCTTCGAACAACCCGCCGCCGAGCTGCTCTCTGCCTATCTCCGCAAGGCTCTAGCCGATCAACTCGGTTATCTCCGCGGCGACCTCTCGGCCCATCACTTCGATACCCTCTTCGATGCCGCGGAGAGCCTCGGAGCAGGTCTGATTCAGGGGCCTAGTATCGATCGAGCGGGTCTGACCTATCGCTTCGACTTCACCACTGCGGAAGTGCGGCAACAGAGCCTGTTCTTCACCCTCGGAGGTTTGATCGCCTCGCAGACCATTGCCCCCTGCCTCCAGGATGAACCGCGCTTCGCGGACGTCTCGGCCCTCAATCTCCCTCTTCCCGACCTCGAACCCGGCACCTCCCAACTCGAGCTCGCCCTCTCCTCCAACGTGGTCAACCAGGCCCTCTATGCCCTGACCAGGGCAGGCCTGTTCTGTAGGACCATGGACCTCGACGCCGAGGGTTTGGTCGTACTCGGGGATCAGATGCTAGGGCTCTTG
>MGSU01000118.1 GCA_001799195.1 Deltaproteobacteria bacterium RIFOXYA12_FULL_61_11
GATGGTACCCTTGCCCGCATAGAGAGGGTTGTGGTGAGGGATGCGTGTGGATATCGAGTCCGGCTCTTGGAGTCCGGCTCGCATACTCTGCCTGACCTTCTCCGGTCTCAGCTCTCAGTTCCCGGAGCCGTTGTCGGGTGGGGGCGTGGGGGCTAGCATGGAGAGAGGCGCCTTGGGGTGAAATTTCGAGTCGAGCCAGTCGAAGACGATGGTGTGATAGCGTGGCGGAAAAGCGTGGTGTTCAGGCATCAGTTCGTGGTGTAAGGCTTCTGTTGCCTGCAGTAGGCGGTAGGTTTGCTCGGTAGCTGTCATCGTACGTTGGAATCCGTTCAGCGGTACGGTGCGGTCCCACTTGCCGTTGAGTACGAAGAGTGGCCTTGGGGCGATGAGAGCAAGCAGGTCGCTCATCTCGGCGTACCGAAAAACACCGAGCAACCTCGTTGTGGGAGGTGGGTCGATTCGTTCTCGTCGATAGCTGTCGAAATCCGAGATGTAACAGAGGATCGCCACGGCCGCGATGCGTGGCTCCATGGCTGCCAGGTAGGTGGAACGGGTGCCGCCCAGAGAGTGGCCGATGCAAGCGATGCGCCGGGGATCGACCTCAGGGCGTTCCAGCAGGTACTGAACGGAACGTAGATCGTCCCATATGATGCGACCCAAGGGTTGTCGACCGATGATCAACATCTTGTCCTCTAGAGCGTTTTCGTTGATGTCGATCCGTTGTCCGAAGGTCAGGGCATCGAGGGCCAGGACCACGTACCCTCGCGAGACCAGCTCACTTCCATAGGTCTGAGCTTGTGGCTGGTTACCGGCCAGTCCAATGATCTCGTCTGCTCCGAATCGGTGCTCCCCAGCGTGCTGATGCAGAGCGATGACTGCAGGAGCCGGCAAGGGTACCTTTTTCGGAAGCAGCAGGTAGCCTGGGACTCGCTCCCCGGGCAGGGTCTCGATGGTGAGATGTTCCCTCCAGTGGTTGCCACAATCGACCCGCTTACTGATGACCGGGTTCAGGGGACGATGTGGTTCGTTGTCGTAGCCGATCAGGTGGTGCAACGCCCGACGCAGGAGTTTGTCCTGTTGCTGCTTGGCTTTCTTCGTTTTGATGGAGGCATAGCTGTACAGGGGTTTCCAGGTGGCAAGCTGTTTTTCGACTATAGTTGCAGGCAGATAGGCGGCCCGATCCGTGGCACTGTATGTCTTGCTCCGGTAATGGTAGTAGAACAGGTCGAGCCAGCGGTCGATGGGGAGATTGAGGCCTGCCCCCGGGATGTTCTGGAGGTGATCGCGCAGGGTCTGGAACTCATCGATGGCTTTCTTGAGCACCTGGACCTCCGCTGGGACCTTGCTCTGGTCCATGCTCTGGCCCAGGTCGAACTTGTTGACCAGTCTGACCATTTCAGCCCGAGCGTCCGCTGGGGTACGGATGTGTCCAAGGGTGGGGTGAGTTGAGGGATCCTTGGCCGCCGCGGTCGGGGTGACCGCGAGTACAAAGATCATCATCCCCACCAGGGTTCCCAGAAAAGATCTGCGGGGATGCAAACAAATCCCAAGGCCGGACTCGTCATCCACACGCAACCCTCATCACAACCATTTCCATGCGGGCAAGGGTACCATCGGCTCAATTTCACGGCAAGCAAGGTAGGACTAGACCAGAAAGCAGACGCACCAAGGCCTTCCTCGCGCATCAACAAAGAGCTGACCGGGAAAAGGGGTCAGTCTTTTTTCGACGCGTCGGGACTATCAAGGCTCAGAGCCCGGGCAGCGGCAAGAGCCCGGTTGTGTTCCCGGAACGATACGAGGAGTCGCTCGGTCTGCGTCCGGCAATAGTCTGGGGCGCTGAATCCCAGGACTAGGTGGCCCAGGGAGGTCACCCTCCCCGGGCCACCTAGTCCTCTTCGGCTCTACACCGACCAGCCGCATGAAGGGTTCAGGCCAAATGCCGCAGGTAGTACTCGGCGCAGGCGGGGAGGTGATCGGGCAGGTACGGGGCTTTGAGACCGACCTGCTCGCAATGCTCTTCGGTATTCGAAGCATCGTAGCGCAGGGTCTGGTCGAGGTACGCGAAAGCCTCGGGTGGGACCCCGCCGAGGTCGAGCAGGGCGCGAAGTATGGTCCTGGGCTTGGCCCTCCTCGCCAGCGCGGTCAGGCGGCCGGGATGGTAGAAGAAGGTGGGAACCGGCAAATCGAACAGCGGCAACAGGAGGTTCAGAATTTCGACCAGGTTCATGGCTTGGTGACTGTTGCCGAGGCAGTAGGTCTTGCCGCGCGTGGAGTAAGCTTGACCGATGCTCGCCGCCAGTGTGGCGGCATAGTTCACGGGCACGAGGTCGAGGTAATGATCCTGCGAGCCAGGCATGACCTGAGCGAGATGGCGCAGGGGAGGGTAACGCCGGGTCAAGGTCCTGAGGCCGGCTAGGAGATCGAACAGGTGATAGATCAGCGCCTTGAACGGCAGATAGCCGGTCACCGTTTCACCGATCAGGAAGACCGGACGGAGAACGGTTAGGGGCAGGTCGCGGCGGGCCGAGATGGCGAGTTTCTCGGCGACGAGCTTGGTCCGTTCGTAGGAATTCCTCCATCCCTGGCCGAGGTCGACATCGTCTTCGTAGAAGTAATCGTGCTGGTGGTGGGCCGTTCCGGAAATGGCGGAGCAGCTCAGATGATTGACCTTGCGCAGGTTCCGGCATTCACGGGCAAAAGCGAGGACGTTGGCTGTACCGTTCACGTTGAAGCGGGTCAGCACCTCTTCATCGACGAGGTCGAGGCTGGTCAGGGCAGCCAGGTGGTACAGGTGGGTCACCTCTTTGCAGAGGCGTTGGCGTTGCCGGCCGGGAGGAACGACCCCTCGCTCACAGATGTCTCCCTGCACGAAGATCAAGCGACGTTCCAGGTCCTTGCGCCCGGAGGTGAGGAAGGCCGTCAATTCCTCGCGCAGTTTCTGAGAGGGGTGTCGCAGGAGTAACTGGAGTCGTTCGACCTGGGGTAAGAGTTCTCGGGCAAGATAGCGTCCGAGTAGGCCACTACCCCCGGTCATGAGCACCGAGGCTGGTGGACCGAGCGGGGTAGGCTGCTGCGCGCTCATGGGTGTGTCCTCAACTTGCTTCTCTCGTTCGACCTAGGTTATACGGAGCGAGGGGGATCTTCGCAAGCACTTTGGATCCTCCCGCCGGCCCGAGAGTCAGGAGATGGGTGATGAAGCAGGACCTTTCCAGGCGATGGCTCAGCGATACCGGCAAACAGCTCTTGAAGATGCTCCTCGAGGAGGGGTCGCTGCGCGAGCATCTGGACCTCCTGCGGAGCTTAAACGACTACCAGGAATTGGAGGAACGCTTCGATCTGCGCCGCCTGGAACTGCTTTCTCTCGACCTCCCGAATCTCGACCTCTCGGAGTGCAACCTCGAAGGGGGGGTGTTGCACGGTTGCCGCTTGCCCTGGATCAACCTGGCAGGAGCCTCTCTCAGCAAGGGCAAGCTCGTCGAGTGCGAGCTCGGGCATGCCATTGTCATTGGTGGGAATCTCCGGGGAGCTTCGCTCACCTCGTGTACTCTCACCGGTGCCGACCTCAATGGGGTCGAGGCCGGCGGCGCGACCTTCACCAAGGTGCACTTCTCCGAATGCACCATGTCCTTCGCTCGTTTCGACGGGTGTGTCTTCGAAGCCTGTACCTTCGAGCGCCTGCGCCTCACCGACCTCGACCTCTCGGGGTCCCGCATCGCACATTCCAGTTTTCGCAACGTGCACTTGGCCGGTGCGATACTCTCCGGGCTGGTCCTCGAAGGGTGCGAACTCGCTTCTCTCCAACTCGAGAAACCCGTGCTCGCCGAGCCGGGCTCCTTCGATAAAGGCTGTGTTCTGACCGCGGAACAGCAAGAAGTTCTGGTGCGGGCCGGTTTTCGCGCTGCCTGAGTGCGATTCATGAGTCGAGAGGATCATCGGATACGGCTTTTCCCGGACATAATGGCGTCGAGCAAGAGGAGCTCGGGGGCCGCGGGTAATACCGTCCGCAAGTGAGCAGCCACGGCTTCAGCATCTTTTCGCCGGCCGAGGTTCAGGAGCGCCTTCGCCAATTCCAGACACGTACGCGCCCGCAGGTGATCATCGGGTGCGGCGGCCAAGGCCAGGTAGAAATCGGCCACGGCCTCGGAAGGATGGCCGAGGCGCAGGTCGAAGGTGGCGCGAAAGAAGGCTGCGCGAGCCGTCGCCGCAGGGCTGTCGAACGTTTCCTCGGCAAGAGTGCGACCCTCGGTATAACGGCCAGCCGCGAGCAAGGCCGCCCAGAGTTCCGGCAGGACCTCGTGTCGCAACGGGACGATCGGCGAGGACTTCAGGAAGGTTAGGATACAATTGGCTCCCCCGTGATGGTCTCCTCGATCGAGCAGGCGGGTACAATGTTCTTGGGTGCTGAGTTGGAGGAGCAAGACCTCGGGAGGGGGAGACAGGAAAAGGTACAGGAAACCGAGCGGGAGCAGGACCAACGGACCCATGAGCGCCTCACCTCCTACCGAAGAGGTGAACCAGAGTATTGCTTCCGTTACAGGACGCGCAGTGAGGGGCGAGCTCTTCCTGCGAAGCGCCGCAAGCCGTGCAACGATACCCGCGAAGACCTCCGGGAGGGGTCTGGAGCAAGCGGCTGAGTTCTTCGTTCGGACCGATCCCCCGGTCCTGGGCCACGAGGTAGACCAAGTCCAACCAGGCCTCGAGGAAATCGGGGGCTCGTCGGAGGGCGGCTCGGAGGTGTTCCAGGGCTTCGGAACGGTGGTCCTTCCCCCGTGCGATCCGCGCCAGGACGAGTTCGAGGAAGGCATCCTCGGGTCGCCCGGTGCGAGCGGCCGAGAAGAGCTCGGTGAGGTCCTGCGAAGGGGCGGCCCGGAAGGATGCGTTCTCCAACCTCGGCAGGAGCGCGTCGGCCCAGTCCGGCCGACGGTGCAGTAATCGGGAAAGGGCGTCCAGGGCTTCCGAGGGCCGGGAAAGCTCCAGAGAACAATCGGCCAGGGCCAAGGCCGCCGAGTCATTGTCCGGATCGAGCTTCACGGCTTCGCGCAGGGAACGCACGGCCTCCTTGGGGCGACCCTCGCGTTGCTGGTTCTCGGCGAGGTGGGTGTGCAGTCGGGACAGCACCTGCCGATGATCGGCACGGGGTTTCCCGACCTTGGCCATGGTGGCGAGGGCGGTCTCGGGCAGATCTGACCGTTCCAGGAGCGCGGCCAGTTTCCTGGTCACGTCGCCGTCGCTGTCCTCGCGGACCTGGCGCTCGTACCACTCTCGGGCTTGGGCAACCCGGCCGGCCGCGGCGTGGAGATCCCCGAGCAATTCCTCGACCAAGCCTCGCAGCCGGGTCGGGAGCATCGGATTGTGGGCGAGGTTGTTGGCGATGGCCAGGGCTCGCTCGTGACGGCCCAACCGCAGGAGCAGGAGAGCGGATAGGTAATAGAGTGGTTCGTCGTTGGGTTGCCCGGGTAGGATGCGTTTGAGCAAGGTGAGTGCTTCGTGGTCCTTGCCGCGGAGGACCAGGAGGGTGACCTCGAGGAGATCGGGAGGGTTCGCGGAAGAGGCGCGGTGACGTCGGTGCCTGAACACCAGCATCCCGCCACCCAGTAGAACGGCGGCAAGGAGCAGAATCAGGCTTGCCGCTCCCACGTTCACTGCTCCTCGTCCTGTTCGACGAGGGGGATGGTTTTGAGGGAGTCGAGCTGTTGTTTGAGCCCCGCGAGCTGTTTGCGGAGCCCTCGATTGCGGCGTTCCGAACGCAGGACCTCGAGCAGACCCAGGCAGAGAACGGTGAACCCTCCGGCCGCGAAGGAGAGGAGCAGGACGAGATAGAGCGGTAACTCCTCGCGATGGAAGGACAAGAAGGTCAGCGACACGCGGGTCGCGTTCTCGTTGACGAACTCGGCGATGAGGACCACCGCCCCGATCAGGATTCCGATCAGGACGACCTTTTTGAACAAACTCATGCTTGGGCCTCCAGGGCGAGAGAGAGCTTCTGCATCGTAGCCGTCAGGTGCTCGGAGATCACCCGGGTGTCGGCCAGTACAGCCATGAAATTGGTATCGCCATTCCAGCGCGGTACGATGTGAAAATGGAGGTGTTCGTCGATGCCAGCCCCCGCGGCCGAGCCGAGATTGTACCCGAGGTTGAACCCCTCGGGTCTCATACAGGCTCGTAGAGCCGAGAGGCATCGCCGGCTCACCCGGCCCATGTCGAGCAAGGTCTCATCGTCCACGCCGACGAGATCGTCACAATGGGCGTTGGGGACGACCATGAGGTGGCCGTTGGTATAGGGATACTTGTTCAGGATCACGAAACAGCGTTCGTACCGCCGGAGCACCAGCTTGGACGTCTCCGGTTCGCCGTCCCTGGCGAGGCAGAAAACGCACCCCTCAGGTTTTGGTGCGAGCAGGTATTCCAGGCGCCATGGGGCCCACAAACGCTCGACCATGCTACTCCCCCATGAGGAGCAAGAGCGGTGCGGTCAGGCGTCCACGAAAACCCTGCAGGCGCTGAGCTAGGTCCTCGACACTGCCGTTGACCATGAGGTCGAACAGCGAGGGCTCATCCTCCTTGGGATAGACCAACTCGGGCTCGTCCTGTAGCCCGGTCAACTCGACCAGGAGGTCGACGGCGGCGTAGAGGTTCCCAAGCTCGTCGATCAGACCGAGTTCTTTGGCCATGGAGCCGGAGAGGACCCGTCCGTCGGCGATGGTCGCCAACTTCTCCGGGGTGAGGTTCGGCCTCCCGCGCAGGATATCGGCCTTGAAACGCTCATGGGTATCTTGTAGCAAGTCTTCCAAGAGCTTGCGTTCCTCGGGGGTCATGTCGCGGGTGCTGCTGCCGATGTCTTTGTAACGACCGCTCTTGATGGTCTGCGGTTTGAGCTTGGCCCAACGGTACAATTCCTCGAGATTGACCATCTCCATGATCACCCCGATGCTCCCCGTCAAGGTGCCGGCATTGGCCACGATCTTGTCCGCGGAGCAGGCGACGTAATAGCCGCCCGAGGCCGCGACCGAGACCATCGAGGCCACGACCTTCTTCTTCTTCCGGACCTCGAGTACCTGCTCGTAGATCTCCTGCGAGGGACCGACCGACCCGCCGGGGGAATCGACGCGCAGGATGATGCCCTTGATGTTGTCATCCTCGGCAAAGGTCTCGAGTTGCTCGAGGACGATCTTGGGATCCATGATCACTCCCTTGACCTCGACGACGCCGATATTGCCGTTGCTGGTCAGGGAGAGTTTGTCGTGCCCGAGGAGGACGAGCACGAAGGAGAAGGTGAAGAGGAACAGAAACACGGATCCGAAAATGAACAGCAACCAGAACAGGACGGTCTTGTTCTTCATGACTCCGGCTCGTCAGGGCGACTGCGCCCGGGCCCGGTGAGGCTGAGCCCGGTAGCGGTCGGGCCGGGGCGGTCGCGGTACATTACTCCGCTGGCGGGGTCTCGGGCTGGGCGTTCTCTTCGGCGACTTCGACCGCTGGAGCGGTTTGCGGTGTTTCGAGGATCACGGCCTTCGGCTCTTCGACCGCTGCTGCGGTTTCTTCACTCTTGGCCGATTCTTCCCCCTTGGCACCCTTGGGTTTGGGCAGGGAGAAGGAGAGCGCGACGCGGCGATCTTTCTCGTCGACCTTGCGCACGTAGAGCTTGATCTTCTCGCCCTGCTTGAACTCGGGGTGCTTGGGTTGGTTCTCGTCGTCCCACAATTCGCGTCCGGGGACCAGCCCCTCGATGTCGTTCTCGAGCAGGACGATGCCCTCGGCCTCGGAGACCTGATCGACCATACCCTCGACCATCTGGCTGGGTTCGAACATTTTATGCACGTCGATCCAGGGGTCGCGGGAGAGCTGTTTGATGCCCAGGGCGAAGCGTTCGTGCTCGATGTCGACGTTGAGTACCTTGGCCTCGATGTCCTGGCCCCTCCCCTTGGGGAAGAGTTCGGAGGGATGCTTGACCTTGCGGGTCCAGGACAGATCGGAGATATGGACCAACCCGTCGACGCCCTCCTCGAGACCGATGAACAGACCGAACTCGGTCATGTTCTTGATCTTCCCGGAGACCACGGAGCCGATGGGGTACTTTTGGGCGATGCGCTCCCAGGGATTGGGTTCGAGTTGCTTCATGCCCAGGGAGATCCGCCGTTTCTCGGGGATGACATCGAGGATCATCACTTCGACAGCGTCACCCAAGGCGACCATCTTGGACGGGTGTTTGACCCGCTTGATCCAGGACATCTCGGAGATGTGGATAAGACCCTCGATGCCTTGTTCGAGTTCGACGAAGGCGCCGTAATCGGTGATGCTGACGATCTTCCCGTTGACCTTGTCACCGATCTTGTACTTCGCGGCGGCCAATTCCCAGGGATCCGGGGTGGTCTGCTTCAGGCCGAGGGAGACGCGCTCGGTCTCGCGGTCGAACTTGAGGATCTTGACCTTGATCTCGTCGCCGATGGAGAACACGTCGCTGGGGTGGTTGACCCGGCCCCAGGAGATATCGGTGATGTGCAGGAGCCCGTCAATGCCGCCGAGATCGACGAAGGCGCCGTACTCGGTGATGTTCTTGACGATACCGCGCAGGATGACACCCTCTTCGAGGATCTTGAGGGTTTCTTTCTTGAGTTGCTCGCGTTCCTTCTCGAGGAGCGCCCGGCGCGAGAGCACGATGTTGGCGCGTTTCTTGTTGAATTTAATGATTTTGAACTTGTAGACATTGCCGAGCAGGGCATCGAGGTTGCGCACTGGGGTGAGGTCGATCTGCGAGCCGGGCAGGAAGGCCTTGACGCCGATGCTCACCGAGAGGCCGCCCTTGACCCGTTCCACGATCCGCCCTTCGACCAGTTGGTCGTTCTCGAAGGCGATCGCGATCTCGTCCCAAATCTTCATGCTCTCGGCCTTCTCCTTGGAGAGGACGAGGTTTCCGCTGCGGTTCTCGGTATTCTCGAGGTAGACGTCGATCTCGTCGCCTTCTTTGATGGTGAGCGTGCCGTCGGGGTTGGCGAACTCCTGGAGGGGGATGAGCCCCTCGGACTTGTAGCCGATGTCGACCAGGGCCGTATCCTTGAGCATCTTCACGATGCGCCCGTGCACGACTTCACCGGAGCGGAACTTCTGGGTCGCGCGCTCCTTCTCCTCGAGCAGGGCGGCGAAATTGTCCCCTCCCTGGTACACGACGTCGGGGTACTTCTCGTTGAGCTTCTTCTCGAACTGCATCGTCATACGTTTCTCCACATCGCCTCCGCAGTTGTTGGAGCCGCGGACGGGAAAGGGTTATTACCGTGCGTCCGGGAATACGACGCACCCTGGAATCTCATTGAGCTAGCCCCAATGACAGGGATTGTCAATCGGGATTTTCCACCAAGGCCCGGCCCTTCCCCCACCCGCGGCTTGCCAGCGCGGTGTGACCGTGATAGTTCCTGCGGCCAGTCGATCAGGCCTGGTGACGGCATGTCCGAGACCCGAAAATTGATGTTACTGCTCCTGTTGGGGGTGGGACTGTACCTGGGCCTGGATTTCCTGCAAGAGCGTTTCTCCGGTGTGGGGAGCGGCCTCGACGAGGGAGCCAAGGCGCCGGACTTCACCGCGAGGGATCTCTCGGGGCGAACGATCACCTTGTCGGCCTTGGCCGGTAAGGTGGTGCTACTCAACTTCTGGTCCGTGTCCTGCCCGCCGTGCCTCTACGAGTTGCCCGAACTCCTGGCCCTCTCCCAGCGCTACCGCGATAGGCCCCTGACCGTCGTGACCGTCAACACCGATGAGCTCGGCGACGAAGAAGTCCAGCGGGTCATCGAACAGCAACGACTCGACCTGCCGGTCATCCGGGATCGCTCGCATGATTTTACCCTGTCCGCAAAATACGGCATCGAGGCCTTGCCCACGGCCTATCTCCTCGATCACCGGGGGGTGATCGCCCGCCGCTTCCTCGGGTATGTCGCATGGGATGGTCCCGAGGTCGGCGAGTTGCTCGAGCGCTTGCTGGCCGAAGCCACGGGAGCCTGAGGCTCTTGTGAGCGCGACGAGCAACTCCGTTGGGAAACCGGGCAATCCCCTGCTCCGTTTGAAAGCGTATTACCAGCTCGATGGGCCCCAAACCCTTACCTTGGGCTTCCTCGCAGGCAACTATTTCCTCTGCCTCCTCGGCTACGAGATCGTCCGGGCCTCGAGCAACTCCCTGTTCATCCACCATCTCGGCGCCACGTCCTTGCCCGCGGTTTGGGCGGTGAGCACGGTCGCGGTGACGCTGACGGTCTTCCTCTACAACTCTTTAGTGCGCCACCTCATCTTCATCAATCTGCTCCTCGCCTCGACGGTGTTTTTCCTCCTCGACTTGATCGTATTCTACGGGTTCCTCGTATCCCGGCCCGACGCCTTCACGGTGCTGGCCTTCTATGTCTGGAAGGACATCCACGTGGTCGTGCTGGTCGAACAGGTCTGGAGTCTCGCCAACACGTTGTTCCGCACCACGAAAGCAAAGGGCGTCTATGGGCTCATTTCAGCCGGTGGCTGTCTCGGCGCCCTGACCGGCAACCTGCTGACGGGAACCCTCACCTCCGCGTTCGGCACCGTGGGACTCCTCGCGGCAAGCCTGGCCGCTCTTGCGGCCATGGTCGGTTTACAGCTCGCCTACCGGCGGCGCCTGCACCTGTTCGACGTAACCGAGGTACAGGCCAGAGCCTACACGGACTCGTGCTCTCCCGCAGATGGATTGAAACTGGTCTGGAACTCGAACTACTTGCGCTTGTTAGCGATGATGCTGGTGCTGTCCCAGCTCGTCACCGTGTTGCTCGACCTGTGGTTCAACCTCGAACTTGAGCGCCAGGTCACAGGTCTGGACGAGCGGACCAGAGTCATCGGTCTGGTTTTCGCCGTGATCAATGCCCTGGCCATCGTCGGACAGCTCGGCCTGGGACCCTGGTTGTTGCGGAGGTTCGACGTTTTGCCCTGTCTCTTCGCGTATCCCCTCGGTATCGTGCTCGGTCTTGTCGGCCTGCTCCTCGTCCCGGGGTTCGCGGCGATCATCGCGCTCAAGGTCTTCAATAAGAGCATGGACTATTCCCTGTATCGAGCCTCGAAAGAATTGCTCTACATTCCGCTGAGTTATGAAGTGAAGTACAAAGCAAAAGCGACCATCGACATGTTCCTCTACCGGTTGGTCAAAGGTATTGCCTCGGGCCTGATGCAGCTCCTGGTCTGGGCCTCGGCGGCGACCCTCGGTCCGCTCATCATCCTGCTTGCCATCCTGTGTGCGGCCTGGAGCTTTGTCCTCGTGCGACTGCATGCCGGATATCGCCGGCTGGAGCCTCGGGTCCGAGGAGGGATCGAGTAACGCCGGTCAGGGGGTATTTCGCGGATCAGCGGAGATAACCCTCAGCTCTCGGACGGTGCGAGTCGGAGGAGACAGGCGCCGGCGTCGACGTCGGCACCCGGGCTGACGCAGACCTCGGCCACGACCCCGGGCCGCGGGGCGACGATTTTGTTCTCCATCTTCATCGCTTCGAGCACCACGAGGCCTTGGTCACGCTCGACCCTTTCCCCGGGGTGGACGAGGAGCTCGATCACCCGACCAGGCATACGTGTGACCACGTCGGTCTCGTCCTTGTCCGCGGCCTTGAGCGAACGGCGTTGCCGGCGGATTTCGCTCTGACAGACGAACTCCAGAGGTGCGCCGTCGAGGAGACAGGTGACGGTATCGTCGCGGAACCACAGGTCGACGAGGTACGAAACCCCGTCGAGCAGCAGCGAGTACCTGTCTCCGGCCACGGTCAGGGACACCTCGCGGGAACGGGTCGTGCCATCGGGTCCATGGATGAGGACCCGGTACTGATCCGGTCCACAGGCCTCGAGGTCGAGGCCGACCTCGGTCGCTCCGTCTTCGAGGACGTACCGTATCATCGCAACCTCTCGTAGAAACCGTACCCCTTCCAACCCGGGTGGGAGTTCCCGGTGGGTACCGAGGTCATGGGGGGTGGGGCAGCGTGGTCCTGCCGGAACACGGCCAACGCCGCGGCGAGGTGGGCGGCCTCGCGAGCATCTCCGCTCGGAACCGGCTGGTGGTCCAGCGGTTGGTATCGGGCCAGGAAGTTGGTGTCGTAGTCCCCGCCTTTGAAGGCCTCGTGCGCCAGTACGGCCCGGTGGAGCGGCAGGTTGGTGCTGATGCCGGTGAGCACATACTCGCCCAGGGCCCGCTGCATGCGGCCGATCGCCTCGGCCCTGGTGCGACCCCAGACCGCCAGCTTGGAGATCAGCGGATCGTAGTGCCGGGGGACCTCGGTGCCGGAGGAAGCGTAACTGTCGTTGCGGACGAAGGGGCCGTCGGGCACGCGCAAACAACGGATGCGTCCGGGACAGGGCAGATAGGTCCGCGGGTCCTCGGCGTAGATACGGCACTCCAGAGCGTGTCCATACTGTCGCGGCGGATCGGGAAAGACTTCCTCGAGCCTGCGACCCTCGCACAGGAGGATCTGAGCCTTGACCAGGTCGTACCCGGTGGTCAACTCGGTGATCGGATGTTCGACCTGCAGGCGGGTGTTCATTTCGAGGAAGTGGAAGTCGCCCCGCTCGAACAGGAACTCGACCGTGCCCACACCTTTGTAGTTGCTGGCCTTCGCGATGCGGAGAGCGGCCTCGCCCATGCGTTCGCGCAGCTCCGGGTCCAGGGCACAGGAGGGCGTTTCCTCGATGACCTTCTGGTGGCGACGCTGGATCGAACACTCGCGTTCGAAGAGGTGGAGGAAGGAGCCGTGATGGTCTGCCACGATCTGGAACTCGATGTGCCGCGGGGTTGGGAAGAAGCGTTCGAGGTAGACCGAGCCGTCTCCGAAGGCGGTGCGGGCTTCGGAGGAGGCCCGGGTACAGGCTTCCGAGAAATCGGCGAGGCAATCGACCCGCCGCATACCTTTGCCCCCGCCCCCGGCCGCGGCCTTGATCATGATCGGGAAGCCGATGCGCCGGGCCTCGGCGAGAGCCTCGTTCGGATCATCGAGGGGGTGGTCGGAACCGGGGACGACGGGCACTCCGTGGGCCGTGGCCAAGGTCCTCGCGTTGAGCTTGTTGCCCATCAGGTCGATGGTCTCTGGATCGGGCCCAATAAAACGCAGCCCGGCTTCACGGCAGGCCGTGGCGAAGGAGGCATTCTCGGAGAGGAAGCCGTACCCGGGATGGACCGCGTCGGCACCGGAACGGCGAGCGACTTCCAGGATGGCTGGTTGGTTGAGATAGCTCTTGGCCGGTTCCGGAGGACCGATGCAATAGGCTTCGTCGGCCAAGGCGACCGCTTCGCTGCCCCGATCACAGGTCGAGTACACGGCCACCGCGGCTCGGCCCAGCTCGCGCAAGGCGCGGATGATCCTCACCGCGATCTCGCCCCGGTTGGCGACCAACACTTTCTCGATCCGGTCCATGGCACTCCTTACCGAAGCGGAGGTCACAAGGGAATGTTGCCGTGCTTCTTCTTCGGGTTGTGATCAACCTTGTCGCGGAGCATGTCCAGGGCTTGGACGAGGTGCCGGCGGGTGTCGCGGGGCAGGATGATTCCGTCGATAAAGCCGAGTTCCGCGGCGATGAAGGGGCTGGCAAAGCGTTGCCGGTATTCGGCGATCAATTCCTGACGCAGTTTCTCGGGTTCGACGGCCGCGGCCAGTTCTTTGCGGAAGATGATGTTGACCGCGCCCTCGGGTCCCATGACGGCGATCTCGGCGGTGGGGAAGGCCAGGTTGACGTCGGCCCGGATGTGCTTGGAGTTCATCACGTCGTACGCCCCACCGTACGCCTTGCGGGTGATGACCGTGATCTTGGGGACCGTGGCTTCACAGAAGGCGTAGAGCAGTTTCGCCCCTTCTTTGATGATGCCGCCGTGTTCTTGATCGACCCCAGGAAGGAAGCCGGGGACGTCCTCGAAGACGATCAAGGGGATGTTGAACGCATCGCAGAAGCGCACGAACCGCGCCCCCTTCACCGAGGCCATCCGGTCCAGGCAACCGGCGAGGAAGGCGGGTTGGTTGGCCACGATACCGACGGGACGCCCGGTGATGCGGCCGAACCCGACCACGAGGTTGCGGGCGTAGTCGGCCTGGACCTCGAAGAAGTCGTGCTCATCGACCACTTCTTCGATGATGGTCTTGATGTCATAGGGGTGCTTGGGGTTCTCCGGGACCAGGGTGTCGAGACGCTCGCAGCTCCGGTCAGCCGGATCCTGGCAAGGCCGTCGAGGAGGGTCCTCGCGGTTATTTGAGGGGAGGAAGGAGTACAGCTCGCGCACCAGCGCCAGACAATGGGCATCGGATTGGGCTGCGAAATGGGCTACTCCGCTGATCTCGTTGTGGGTGGAGGCGCCTCCCAGTTCTTCCTTGCTCACCTGTTCATGGGTCACGGCCTTGATCACGTCCGGACCGGTGACGAACATGTAGGAGGACCTCCGGACCATGAAGATGAAGTCGGTGATGGCCGGGGAATAGACCGCGCCTCCGGCGCAAGGTCCCATGATCACGGAGAGTTGGGGAATGACCCCCGAACACAGGGTATTGCGCAGGAAGATGTCGGCATAGCCGCCGAGGCTCTCGACGCCCTCCTGGATGCGCGCCCCTCCGGAATCGTTGAGGCCGATGACCGGAGCGCCGACCTTCACGGCCAGATCCATGATCTTGCAAATTTTTTTTGCATTCGCAGCGGAGAGACTGCCCCCCCAGACCGTGAAGTCCTGCGAGAAGACATAGACGAGTCGGCCCTCGATTTTGCCGTGGCCGGTGATGAAGCCGTCGCCGGGGAGGTGGTGGTGTTCCATGCCGAAATGGTGGCAGCGATGGGTGACGAAACGGTCCAACTCGACGAAGCTGCCAGGGTCGAGCAGCGCCTCGAGGCGTTCACGAGCGGTCATGCGGCCTTCGGCTCGCTGCCGCTCGAGTTTATCGGCTCCGCCCGCGAGGTCGGCCAAGGCGTTGCGTCGGGCCAATTCGGCGAGATTGAGGCTGCCGCTCATGAAGACTCCAGGTAGGGACTACAAGATTCGCTCTGCCTACCGGGTATGGCGCGGAATGTCAAAAGGTTTCCCATTCAGCGGGAGGTGGTTTCGAGACGCGTGCGGCGGAGGAAGTGGGATAGGGCGGTGGGGCCATCGTGGCCGAGATTGCTGTTGGCGGAGGTCAGCAGGTAGTCGCGTTGCGGTCTGTCGGAGGAACGAAGTTCGAGGCCGGGTTGGTGCAGCACCACACGGGGATTGGTCAACGTGGCCGCGAGGTCCCGGCAGACCTCGTCATCGGCTCCACGAATGATCGCCAGACCGTCGCGAAACCGGGTGTTGACGAGGTCTGCGTAGTCGCGATGATCTTCGACCGGGTGGAGGAAGAGGGCGGGACCTGCGAGGCCGGTGGAGACCGACGACGGGAGCGAACCCGTGACGAGTTGCGGTGCCAGAAACCAACCGCTCGGGGGTTGGAGCGGCGCCTTCGGAAACTGGGCCGCGAAGTTCTCGAAGGCCTCACGTCCTGGCAGGGGACCGAGGTCGGACTCGCCCGAGGCCGGCGGGTTCAGGCGAAGCCGACGCAGCGTTTCGGCCACCCAAGCCTCGACCTCGCCCAGGAGTCGGCGTGGAGTGAAGAGGTGGACCGTCTGGTCGAGTCCGGTTCCGTTGTTGTGCAAGGCTTGGCCAACCGCGTTCCCGATCGTCACGGACAGGTCGCCCCGGAGCTCGAGGAGCAGTTGCGTTCCCACGGTCGGGTGGTGATAGAGATAGCGAGGGCGGGCCAGAGGGTCGAGGGCGAGTCCGTGGAAACGGGTTGCGCGGTCGCGTTCGCCCGTGAAGAATATGGCCTCGGCTGAGGAGCAAACCTCGCCGACCGTCCCGAGGTCAGCCGATAAGCAGGAAACGAGAGGATCAGGGTTGGAGGAGAGGCGGCGTACCATCGAAACGAACTCGGCGGTCAGCGCGCGACCTTCCGGAGCGGGGATGACGCAAACGGTATTCCCGGCCACCAGGGTGAGAGCGAGCATGTGGGCCAGGGAGGCGAGGGGGTCGCGCCACGATGGGAGCAGGAGGACGACTCCGAGGGGATGGTGTCGGAGTTCGCTCTCGTCCAGGTGGGAGTCGGCAGCCCTGGTGCTCGAGGCAACCGCTGCCCGGCCGTGGAAGTCGACCAGGTCGATGGCCGCGGCGACTTCCGCCAGGGCGTGCTGCCACGTCAGACCCTGTTCGGTGATGAGCAGGGCGGCCAGGACGAAGCGTTGGGTGCGCATTTCGCCGGCAAGTCGCAGGAGCAAGCGACTTCGGCGCTCTGGGGGAAGGGTGGCCCAGGGGAGCATAGCTGCACGCCCGAGCCCGATTGCTCTCTCGAGCAGTTCGGCGGTGCATTGTTGGAAAATGGCCAGGGGCTCTCCGGGCCGGGTGGGGTCATGGGCGAGGGCTTTCTCCGCAAGGAGAATCGGTTCATTGTCGTGAAGGAGGATCGGGTATTCTCTCCCTCGGCGCTCTTCGAGCAGTCCGAGCGCTTGCCGCAAGGCAGCCCCCGTGTCGGAGAGGGTCGGGTCCGAAACCGGCTCGTGACGGAAGGATCCCAGCATGGCAACCCCCTGTCGGGAAGGTGGAAGAACGATTCCCGTTCATACCAGAGCCATGGAAAAAGGTAAGGGAAAAGCACGGGTTGAGGTTGAACATATTGAAACCGCAAAGAGCGGTGCATGGTTTGTAAATTGCAGACCGCTCTGGTACATTCTGGGAGACGTCGTAGAGGTTTGGGGGAATCATGCACAGACTCGCGCTCTTGATCGTGCTGCTATCCTTCGTGGCGTGCGACAATTACACCTTCGCTCCTGATAAAGACCGGAAGACCGAAGATACCAATCCCCAAGAGACCACGGCAGCTGGGGTGCAGGGGGACCAAGATCCCGATGCCCTGCTCATCGAAGAACCCGAGTACCGGGAGCTCGACCCGACCGTGACCGCGTTGTTGGCCGACGATTCCATCACCGATTGCATCTGTCCTCCGGGGCCGGTCTGCGACTGCCGCAACGCCGAGGACAGGCAAGTTCCCAACATCTGCTCCGAGATCAAAGGCAATCGGGTTTGTACCCGCATCACCTCTGCGCGGCTCGGCAATACCGGGGTCGATGGGGCTCTCGACACGGGTAGCGATGGGCAGGCGGGAACCAGCGGCGGGGTGGATGGTGCAACGAACCCGGGGACCGATCCCGACGGGACCACTCCGGATGGGGATGACCCCACGAACCCCGTTGACGGCGATCCAACCACTAACGGAGAGAATCCCACGGGTACCAATCCGGACGGAACCGTTCCCGGCGCAGATGGGATTACCCCGGATGGGGCTACTCCGAACGGCACCGATCCCGACGGTAGTACCTCAGGGGTTACCGATGGACCGAAGGCAGGAACCCCTCCCCCCGCGGAGTTGGTAGAGTACCTCTTCGATGTCCGGGCAGAGATCCCGACGATCGTCGAAGAGCATCTGCTGACCCCGACTACCTCCTATCTGAACCATGCCGATGACTCACCGCTCTTCACCATGGACCTCGCCCTCGATTGCGAGATCGCCCTCGGTACGGCTACGGCCGAGTTGCCCGGCGAGGTCGTGCAACTCGAGGCGCGAACCGAATTCCACGACGCCGACGGAAACGTGACCTACACCTCCTCGAAGATCATCACCCTGGGTACCTCCCGGCGGGTCAACCTGGAGTACGAAAAAGAAGAGTTCGACGACGAACTCGAGGAGTGAGGTCCCTCCACGACCTAGTACCCTTCCACGATCTACTCGAGTCGACTATGCAACAGCACCTCCAATTTCGATCCTTGCCAACCGGAATTCGTGCCCGATCCTTTGCTCTGCTCTCGGGCCTTCTCGGATTCTTTCTATTGGCCAGTTGTGCCGCTCCACCTCCACGGCGAGTCCTCCCCGATACCAGTGCCGATACGGCGACGACCGACCCGGTGGAACCCGATCCCGGTGGCGAACCCTCGCTCCCTTCCGGCGATTTACCAGTAGAACCGGGCCCGCTGCCGTGCACCGGAGCGCTCGATGCCCAGTTGTGTGCCTTGGCCGGGGCAGAATGCGGCACCCTTAGCACGGTGGATGCGTGCGGCAACCCCAGGGTTGCGGAGTGTGGGAGGTGCACAGACCCGAGCGGCGTCTGTGAAGCCAATACTTGTACCTGTAGTCCTGAGGAGACTCCTGCACTGTGCTCCCGCCTGCAGCGGGGGTGTGGCAATATCGAGGTGAAGGACAATTGCGGTGAGGTCCGGGCCGCGAATTGCGGGGTGTGTACCTGTAATGCTGCGGTCCAGAGCGGAGAGTTCTCGCTCCCCGCCCATGTCTCCTACCTGCGGTGGCGCTTCAAGAGCACCGCGGTCGATAAAATGCAGGCAGAACTGAGACTCCACGATGATCCCGGTACGACCAGCGGTTTGTATCTCGCACCGTTCGATGGGACCATCGACGGCATCCGTTTCTATGCGGGTCTTCAGACCGAGGTGCTCGAACCCGGCGTGGGGGGGAGGCGAGGTAAGGGCATTGTTTTCTCTCGCTGGGAATCCCAGGACGAAGCCGATACCAGGCCGCCGCGGGAGGGTTGGAAGGAACTCGGCTCTCACGAAGGACGCTTCGTCGGCGTGCGCTTGCTCTACGACTGGGGAGTCGGGCAATTCAACTTGCGCTTGCAACGAGCGGATCAGGGCGGGGACGGCGATTGGTTCCATCTGTACCTGGAACCCTCGGAGGGAAGTCCTATCTTCGCAGGGGGGTTGCGGTTTCCCCGTCGAGTGTCCACCTCACAACCCGCCTCGATCAACCCCAACCTGACCAGTTTTCTCGAAATCTACAGCAAAACGAAGGAATACAACACAGTAGCCCGCTGGCATTTCTCCCTGTGGCTCCGTGCCGCGGAAGAAACACCGCTCAGTATTCGCAGCGAATATCCGGCCTTCCCCACCGCCGAGTTCCCCAATGTCGATACTTTTTGGAACCCGGAAGACCGCAGACCGCATATGCTTCTCGGTGCCACAGCGCGGCGCTGCCATGCGGCGGGGGTGTTGTTCTCGGTCGAATGAAGGAGTGGAACGGTCAGCGGCGCAAAAGTCTCGGACGTGCCCGGTGCATGGCCACGATGGAGAAGGAATCCGTGATCTCACCGCTCTGGATCATGGCCTCGAAATTCTTGAACGAGATATACCGCACGTTGCGGACCGTCCCGGTATCCCGTTCCCGTTCGACCTTGCCGCGTTGACATCCGGTGGCCAGGAACAATTTGACCTCGTAGGTCAAGATGCCGCTGTCCGGAGTGATCACGCCCATTTTGCTCAAGGTGCAATCGTGGACTCCGACCTCCTCCTTGAGCTCTTGGCGCGCGAGAGCCTCGAGGTCGTTGTCGTCTCCCATGCCGCGGGGTATTTCCCAGATCCACCGGCGCAGGGGATGGCGATAATGCTCGATGAGAACGACCTCTCCGCTGCTGAGGACCGGTAGGACGCCGATGAGGTTCGGTTTGTTCCAGGAGAACCGGAGATAGGTACCCGAAATATTGCCAGGGAAGAGGACCTCGTCATCGTAGAGGGTGCCGAAGGGGTTGCTGTAGACGGGCCGCTGCTGCTTGATCTGGACTTCCCCGCGGACTGCAGAACCGGGGGCCACGTCTTTCACCGCCAACGGAGCAGGAGACGGCAAGGGCGGTGGCTCCTTCGCCGGAGGTGTCTTGGTATCGACCGCAACGGCCGGGAGCGCGAGGAACAGGGTGAGCACGAAGACGACGTGGAGCATACAGGACCTCTCGGTCTGTTGAAAGGCAGGTGGGGTTGGTGGTTGCCCAGGCACGATGGGGGGAAGGGAAGTCACTGGGCGCCGGTAATCACACGCACGTCATCCAGGAACCATCCGTCCTTGTTGATCGAGCGGTCTGCGAGGACGGTAAAGCGAAGCACCAGTTGGGCCTCGGCCTGGAGCATTTGGGTAAGATCAGCGATGGAACGCTCCCATCCCTTCGACATACCCGTGAAACGAGAGATGGTACTGAACGTCTTGCCGCCGTCGATCGAGACTTCGAAGATCGCCCAGTCGTACCGCGGTTCGAGGTCGTACTGGTGTAGGAAATCGACGACCACGGTACGGCCGGCGGTCACGGTCAAGGGTTTGGAGGTGATGGAGAAGGTGGAACTATTCTTGTAGAACGTTCCCGGGCTGTCGGACATGGCTTTCTGGCCGTTCGCGGCCTTTTCATCGGAGATCGCCCAGGTACCGGAAAGGTTCCAGGCTTCGGCAGAACCCTCCATGGTGTCGAGGAAGACGAGATTGACCTTCTTGGTCGTGCCCGAGGTCGGATTGGACAGGGCTGAGAGGTTGTTGGCATTGTCGAAGACCCTCACCGCAACGTGATAGGCGGTGTCGAAATTCAAGCCGGTCAAGGTATAGGTTTCCTTCTGTCCCGGTTGGACGGGAGTGAGGGAGATCTGCACGGCGGTCGCCTCGGCCCAGTCCTTTTCGGAGGTGATCGGACGCGTGGAATAACGGAGTTGGTAGCCGGAAGCAACGCCGGAGGTGCCATCGTCCCCGGTCGCCGTCCAGGAGAGGGTCAAGGAGGTGAGATCCGCGGTGATCACCGTCAGGTCCTCGAGGGCGTCGGGCGGAACGTTGTCGGTCTCGAGCGCGCTCAGGAGGTTCAGCCGTCCCCCGGTGGCAACCTTGCCGTTGAGGGCGGGCAGACGATCGACCCCGGCGAGCAACCTGCTCTTGAGCCCCATCGCGTCGATGGTCGGGAATGCGGCTTTGACCAAGGCGGCGGCTCCGGCGACATGGGGAGTCGCCATGGAGGTACCGCTGAGTTTCGCATACCCACCACCGGGAACCGTGCTGAGAATATTTGCGCCGGGGGCTGCGAGGTCGACGCTCATTGCACCGAAACAACTGAAACCGGCAAGAGCGTCGGCGTGGTCGGTAGCCGCCACGGCGATGACGTTGGGAAGCTCGTAATTCGAGGGGTACTGAGGCTTCTGGTCATTGTCCGAACCCGAATTGCCGGCCGCGGCGACGAAGAGCCTGCCGGCGGCATTGGCTTGGTTGATGGCGTCGTACATGCCCTGACTGAAGCCGCCCCCACCCCAACTGTTGTTGGTGAGATGCGCCCCGATGAGGGTGGTGTACTCGATGGCCTTGATGGCGTTCGCCAGCGTGCCGCTTCCGGTGTCGGTGAGGAACTTCGCTCCGACAAGACTGACCTGCCAGTTGACCCCGACCACGCCTTCTTTGTTGTTGCCCACTCCACCGATCGTTCCGGCGACGTGGGTGCCGTGTTTATTGTCGTCGAAGGGGTCGTTGTCGTTGTTGGCGAAATCCCATCCTTGGAAGTCGTCGATGAAGCCGTTCTTGTCGTCATCCACGCCGTTGGAGGTCTTGTCCTTGCCCTGAGAGTCCTTGCCGGTCTCTCCCGGGTTACGCCAGCAATTTGCCTTGAGATCGGGATGAGTGCAGTCGATGCCGGTGTCGATGATGGCCACGAGGACGGCGCGTGAGCCTGTCGTCACGCCCCAGGCCTCCGGCGCATCGATGTCGGCGTCGGCCTTGCCCCCGGTCTGTCCGGAATTGTGCAAGCCGAAGAGCTGGGAGAATTCAGGGTCATTGGGAGTGGCCCCGATGCTCAGGATGTAGTTGGGCTCGATGTACTCGAACACGCCGCTCAGGCCGAGGGTGGAGAGGGTTGAAAGGGTATCAACCTCACCATTAGCACGGAGATGCACAGCCCCGATACCGTCGAAGGTGTCGACGACCTCCAGGCCCTGGTCGGCGAGAAGCGTGCGCAGGATGCCGACCTCGCCCCCCTGCTTGAACTTGGCGATGAACTCACCCGGTACGAAGCGATCCCCGGCATAGCCGGTGATGGTGCTGAGGCCCAGGACCAGGACAATGATGAAGAACCACGTGTTGCGCATGCCCCCCTCCTGCTGTTCGACGACGTGACCGCTCACGAAGCGGCCCATACTTGCACGAATCGGCGAAGCTGTCAAACCGAGGCGCAAAGAATCCCAGAGAGTCCCAGAAATGTTGTATTACAATGATAAAATTAGATAATTACCGGTCACCAAACCTGAGAGTTGGTACCTCGGGGGGCCTGATGAGCCCACAACCGCCCATGGACTGATCGTATTCCGAAGGGTCGGCGGGGAGGCTCGTCGGTGGGGGAGGCCCGAACCCCGCCTCGAGGGTCACGTGGACCGGGGGGCTGATCCCATAGAAATTATAGGCTTCGACATACTCCAACACATATCTGCCGGGCAGGTCGGGGGTGAACCGGATTTCTCGTTGGAGGGGTTGACCGATCAGAGCGTTGCTGCCCTGGGGACGGGAGAGTATCCGCCAGGCGTAAGCGATGGTGGTGAACTGGGCAGAGAGTGGACTCTCACCGCGAATGGGCAAGGGGTAACCGACCGAGGCCTCCATGGTCTGGGCATTGAGTGGGTTGAGGTTGGTGGGGTAGGAAGCCTCGTACCCGGGAAGGGTGAAATGACGGCGGTAGAAGGTGTGCAGGATCACTGCCAGGTGCAAGCCCTTCCAGAGGTTCTTGTCGAGGTCGACGAAGGCCCAGAAGAAGACCCTCGGATCGATGGTACCGCGATTGAAGTACTGCAGGGTTTTGTAGACCAGACTGTCGACCACGAAGGTCACCTCGTCATAGGGCCGGGCGGGAAGGAGTTCGAGCAGGGTCTTGCGCACCTCCCACATCGTTTGCCCGAACAACTCGCCGAACACATGGGGGTCGCGATAGGTCGCAGGCAGCGGGTCGCTGTACTGGCGGTTGGTGTCGTCGAGGTTGCGCAGGAAGTCTTTGTTCTCCAACTTTTGCACGAAGTATTCGCCAATATGGGGATCGCTGGTCGTGGCCGCGGCGAAGTAATCGGCAAAACCTTCGTGCAGGGCGTTCTGGGTAACCTCGTTGCCCATGCCGGTGAGGCTGTCGATGACATAGTGGCAGAACTCGTGGAGGATGATGTCGGCGCTGAGCATGACGCTGTTGTAGAGCCCCGTGGATTCCGAGAAGATGATGATAGGGTAATTGCCCCCGAGCGCGGGGACGTCGAAGACCCCAAGGTAGGCCGCGTTGTTCTCCACGATTTGATCGCGGTACTGGGTCACATTGGCATAGCCGAGCAGGGTCGGACTGGGTGGTTTGAAGGTGAAGACCTGCTCGAACCAGGCTTTTATTCGATCAACATAATAATAGATCATCACCATCTCGATCCGCTTGTCCCCCTCGGGGAAGACGAACTGACCGTTGAAACCGGCGGCCGTCGGCTTGGACTGGTCGTCGTTGAAGACGATGATATTGCTCCCTCGCAGATCGACGAGGCTGGTGAGGTTGCTGAGCGTGTCCTGGACCGGGGGGCCATCGAGGGGGCTGAAACGATAGATGGAGCCCAGTCCATCGTACCAGCGCAAGGCAGAGGGCGGAGGCGGGGGTAGGTCCTCAAGGGCGCCGGTCGAGGCCTCGATCCGCACCCGCACGAGTTGGCGTTCGAACTCGATGTTGCGCAGGGCGGTGACCACATACCAGGGACGGGCTCCGGTTGGCGTGAGTTCGAGAGTCTGCGAGAGGGCGCGGGGGTCGTCCGGTGTGAGGCCGAGGTGGTCTTCGGCGATGTTGGAGGCTTGCTTGGGGTCGAGGCGTGGGGCCGGCGGGACCGGCAGTCCGGCCGGGAGTTCTCCGACCAGGGTGCAGTGGGCGGTGCGACGGAAGCACAACAAGCGCTGTTCTTTCTCCTGGAGAACGAACCCCCGGGGGGCGTGGCGTAGGGTATAGACGGTGAGGTCCTTGTCGCCGAAGCTCCTGGTAGTCCTGGTCTCGTGAGCGCCGAAAGCGGGCAGGGAGAAGAGGGCCTCGGCGTGGGTGCGCTCGTCCTGGCGCGCCCCCTCGACCGGGACGAGCATGAGCAGAGAGGTCAGGAGGAGTCCGGATCCTCCTAGGTAACCCGGCCTTCGCCGCAAGGGGGTTGGGTGCATGGTCAAAGTGGTCAATCCGCCGGTCTCATCTTCCTATCTTGGGGATTATACCAGAGGATGGCAAGGGTCCAGTACCGGAGATGGGAATAGCGTATCCCTACCGATCACATTCCTTCAGTCTTGGGGTGGATTGCAGTTTGTTTGTCACCACCTTAGGGTGGCGCCGACGGGGGACCCCCGCCACGCGCAAGCATGAGCATGGTAGGGGCGGCCGCAAGGATGCGGACCTCCAGCGCCGCGCAGGATGCAGCGGCGTCGGTGTGAGAGGCGACAGGACCCCTTACCTTCCAAGACTGAAGGTTTACACCACGATGAGTCTTTTGCTTGTCTTGCCGCAAGGCGACGGCTAGGATGCCTCGGTATGGTTCGAAGATGGCGGGGAGGCTACGGATGCGCGCGATGAGGTGGTGGTCGGGTTGTGGGATAGTCGTGCTGAGCACGGTATTGGGCTGCGGTGGGTCCTCGGATTCGAAGGATCCGACGCTGGTCGATGTCTGGTTCGTGCAGAAGATCAAGGTTGGTGGCGCCGAGCTCGCAGGCGTGGATGGCTTTTTCCAGGTGCGGCAGAATCGTTCGGTGCGAGGTTTCTTGGCCTACGAGACCACGGTGGGGACAGCCACGGTGGCGCGCAGCGCCGACTTCACCGGTTCGCTCAAGGCCTCTGACGGCAACCTCGAGCTCAACCTGAAGGCCGATCGCACCCAGGACGAGGTGGTCCTCTCGGATCTCCAACTCACCACCGAGGGCGCCACGAGGACCTATCAGGTCTCGGAGGTAGGTAAGACGTTGTCTTTCAAGATCGAGGCCGGATCTGTCAGTGTGGAACTGGAGTTCCTGGGTCTGCTCGGAACCTGGACCCTGAGCGCCCTGGTCGAAGACGGTGCGACGGTACCCACGGCGAGCGGTTCTCTGGAATTGGCCGACAGTGGCACCTATTCCATGATCAGAACCAAGCCCACGACCGCCGGCACCAACACCGTGCAGGCCAGTGGATCCTATGAAGTGCAACGTTCCGCCCAGGGTGAGATCGGTCTGGAACTCAAGCAGCGTCAACCCGCGGTCATCTCCATCCCCTGCACCTTTGCCCTTGCCCTGCACAGCCTGGACCTGACCTGCACCACCACCCTGGGAGCTGTGTCCGTGGTCACCGAAGAACGTTATTCGCGTCCGTGAGTTCACCATGAAAGGTATTGTCCTCGCCGGTGGTGCCGGTTCCCGGCTCTATCCCGTCACCCGGGTCCTCAGCAAGCAGCTCCTGCCCGTCTACGACAAACCGATGATCTATTATCCGCTCTCGGTCTTGATGCTGGCTGGTCTGCGCGAGGTACTGATCATCTCGACCCCCCACGATCTACCGCGTTTCGAGGAATTGCTCGGCAGCGGGGAACGTCTGGGGATGCGTTTCGCTTATCTGGCCCAGCCGGAACCCAAGGGAATAGCCCAGGCTTTCCTCTTGGGAGCCGAGTTCCTCGGAACCTCTCCGGTCTGCCTCGTGCTCGGGGACAACGTACTCCACGGCAGCGGCCTGACCGGCCTCCTGGCCCGTTGCGTGACCACGGTCGAGCACCAGGGTGGGGCCGTCATCGCCACCTACGTGGTCAAGGATCCCGAGCGTTACGGCGTGGTGACCTTCGGCCGGGGCGGTGCCGTGGTCGGACTCGAAGAGAAACCTGCGCGGCCCCGTTCGAATCATGCCGTCGTCGGTCTGTATTTCTATGATAACGAGGTCATCTCCATCGCCGCCGGGCTCACTCCTTCCGGCCGGGGCGAGTTGGAGATCACCGACGTCAATCGGGCCTACCTCCAGAGGGGAACCCTACGCGTGGAGCATCTCGGCCGGGGCGTTGCTTGGCTGGATACCGGCACCCACGAGACCTTGCTCGATGCCTCCAACTTCGTCCAGACTATCGAGCAGCGGCAAGGTCTCAAGATCGGTTGTCTGGAAGAGATCGCCTTCCAACGGGGATATATCGATCGCAACCGCCTGATCGAACTCGGGAAGGCCATGCACGCCAATGACTATGGCAGGTATCTGCTCGAGTTGGCCCGAACCGACGGAGAATCTGCTCTCTGAGGCTGGACCGCGGTCCGTGGTTACAGCTCGGCCAGGAGGTGGAGCCGGCGATTGCGTTCGAGGATCACTCCGTAACGCTCAGGTGCCTCGAGTAGTAAGGCCATGGCGCGAGCCCGATGCACCAAGCCCAGGCCGTCGAGCTCTCGGGGAACCCGAGGATCAGTTCTGGACGACGGCAGTCCTGGTAGGTGGTCGAGGACCTGTTCGAAGCGGAAGTTGCCGGTCAGGACCAGTCGACAGCCTGCGGTACCATCGTCGCGAGGAGGGGGAGGCTTTCCGGCCAGCCCTTCCGCCAGCAGGAGCACGAAAGCGCGAAGCCGAGAGGTCGGCACCGTGCAGCGATCTCCACAACCGAACTTCAAGCACTCGAAGCGACAGTGGAAACCCCAGGTTCCCAGGAAACTCGACAGCACGACCACCTCGTCCTTGTCCGAGGAGGTCGGGGGGTGAGATGCCCCGTGGGTCTCTCGGGATGGAGGATGGACGAGGGGGGTGAGGAGGGAAAGAGGTCCCGGAAAGGTCTGCTGCTCGGGGAGGTCCGGTCGCTGATCGGTCGGGAGGGCAAGATAGGCACCGACCTCGACGCTCGGAGGGCCGTCGTCGACGAGGAGCAGGATGTCGACACGAGGCGAGACACCTTCGTAGAGCACCAGACGCTGTTCGAGGAATTGTTCGACCGGAGGTCCGGCGAGGGCGATAGGGCAGAGGAACCCCTGGCCGAGCAGGAAGAGTACGGCTGAGAGGGAGGCTGAGAACGAGCTCACGGCAGATCGAGTGGGGGACCTTCCGTACCCTTGGGTTTACGCTTGTAGCTGATCTTTCCTTCGGCGATCTCGCGCAGGGCCGAGACGATTTCCTTGTTCTTGCCCTTGAACAGGGGTACGGCGCCCTTGCGGAGTTGGCGAACCCTGGTCGCGGCGACATGGACGAGCATGAACCGGTTCTCGACCTTCTCGAGGCAATCCTCAACTGTGACTCTGGCCATGGCTTCCTCCGAACAGCAACCGCACGGTGGGCGTCGGCTCTACCAGGTGGGACACTGCCTGTCGCTCGGCCGAGACGATAGCCCCGACCTCCTGGAGGGCGCGCGCGAACTCGTCATTCTCGACGAAGTAGTCGAACTTGTCAAGGGCCTCGAGTTCGACGAGGGCCTTGGAGAGCCGGTGGTCGATCTCGGTTCCTGGATCGGTTCGCCGACCGCGCAGGCGTTCTTCGAGCACGGTCCGGGAGGGAGGCAGGACGAAGAGAAGGCGCGTGTGCGGGTATGCGGCACGAAGCGCGAGAGACCCTTGTATATCCAAGTCCAGGATGACGTCGCGGCCTGCCTGGAGCAGCGAGAGGACGGTCGCTCGGGCGGTACCGTAGCGGTGGCGGTAGACCTCGGCCCACTCGAGGAGCTCGCCTGCTGCTATCATGGCCTCGAAACGCTCCTCATCGACGAAATGGTAGTGCTCGCCGTCTACTTCTCCGGGACGGGGCGAGCGCGTGGTGTGAGAGACCGAGTAAGTCAGACCCGGGAGCTGATCCCGGGCGGCTCGGCACAAGGAAGTTTTGCCGCTGCCGGAAGGGCCGGAAAGGACGAAAGCGAGGCCGTGGCGTTGCAACATGAAAGCTCCGCTCGAGAGGTCACCGTCGGTGATCCTAGACCACCCTCGGCCACCGTGCAACCAGTTCGAACGTCGAGGGGAGGGACCGGGTCAGCTCGCGGCGAGGAGTCCCACGATCAGGGCTTCGAGGACTTGCAGGAGGATCAGGGCGATGATCGGGCTGAGATCGACCATGCCGCCCAGCGGCGGGATGAGCTTTGAGATGGGTCGCAACAGCGGATCGGTCGAGTTGATGACGAACTCCACCAGCGGATTGTCGCGTTTGACCGGCAACCAAGAGAGGAACACCCGCACCACCAACACGGTCGTGTAGAGAGAAAAGAGGATTCTCACCAGCGGTATGAGTTGCATCCGACATCCTCAGCCTAGGACCCGATCCGCTTCATACCTCGGCGAAGGAGCGAGGGCAAGTCTCGCGGAGGCTTTCGTCGCAAGGTGTTATTTCGCCAATAACCCCAAGAGACCGTAAAGGCCGGTGAAGAGCGCGAAGAGGGCGTCGCCTGCGATCAGACCACCGCCGACCAGAAAGGTCGTACCGATCTCCTCGGGCATTTCCTCGCCTTCCTTGAGGGATCGCTGGGCCGCGAAATTGATCGATGAACAGAGCACGCCGCCCACCGCAAACCAGAGCACGGTCGGTACATCGACGAAACCGCCGAAGGAGAAGGCGTAGGGACTGGAGAGGATAAAAGCGTCGATCCCGAGATCGAGGCTCAGCCCCAGCCGCCGTTTCATGGGGTCCTTGCTCTTGAGCAGACCTTCAAGATAGGTCTTGTAGGCGTGATTGCCCTTCCAGAGCTTACGCAACACCTGGATCCCCACACCGTAGAAGAGTCCGATCAGCAAGGCCCAGACCTGGTGCGACTTGAGGTTGCCGATGTCCTCGAGGATGCCCACGATCTTGTAGGTCATGGCCGATTGCCATTTTGGTACTTCGGTGTGTACCGCGTTGATGGTCAAATCGGGATAGGCCTGGAAGAAGATATTGGCCAGGAGCAGGGAGACGACCGTACCGATCAAGACGCCTCCCCACTGGAAGTGGAATTGCACGGTTCGGTTCGTGCCGAGCCTCCGCCCGGTGGCCAGGGCCTGCTGCATGTCAACGCCGACCGAACAACAGATGAGCAGGATGCTGGCAGCGAAGAGGCCGACCAGAGGATCGCGCAAACCCAGGAGGGACATCAACAGCACGCTGAGGACGAAGGCCGAGGAGATGGGATTGGAGTCCGAGATACCGGTGGAGATGCCGTTCACGATCAAGAAGAGCAGCACGAGGCCCAGGGCCAGGAGGATGAAGCCGACCGGCTGGTGGAGGATGGTCGAGGCCAGCACCGTGGTGACCGTCCCCCAGAACAAGACCCACAGTACGAAGAGTTTGAGGTTGACGCGTTGGTTCGGCGGCACCTCCTGGGGTGCTTCTTTCATTGCGCCGCGGATGCGTTGTACCGCCTCCCAGGCAATTTGGCTCATGTCCACCAATGAGGCGCCAAGGATCATGGCCAGCGCGATGAGGAAGCCGATCTTGCGGAAGGGTTCCTCGGGAGCGATCCAACCCCACTCCCGCAGCGAGGGTGTTAGGGCCCATCCAATCACGCCCATGACCAGACCAGGGATGGCGATGCGCTGGCTGACGATCATACCCGCGCCGAGAGTCGAGGCGGTAAAACTGCCGAACAGGGTCAACGTACCGCTGGTCAGACCGCCGAGAATTCCGGTCAAGCCCGCCGTCTTGGTCGCCAGGACGGGCCAGACCAAGGTCGAAGCGCCGCCAACGATACCGCCGCCGATGCCGCCACCCAGCTTGATGATCGAGGCTTTGAGCAGCCGAGGGTCGGTCAGGGCGCGGATGATCGTGGCCACGGCCGCACCCGAGGGATACGTGAGCTGCAACCGATCTACCAGGAGGGGGGTGTAGAGTACACCAAGGCCGATGCCGAACATCCCCGCCGAAGCGAAGAAAACACCCATTTGCCACATGGGAGGTATCGTCATGCCCAACCAATGCATGGCTTGGATCAACACCGCCATACCGCACATCGACGAGAGGACCCCGGCCATGGTCTGCATGTAGTTAGCCCCGTGGCGGCCTTCCGCACCGTAATGGAAGGTGATGACGCTGCCCAGGATGCCGACCAGGACCTGGCCTCCGACGAAGAAACCCAAACTGAAATTCATGTACGCCGCGGCGAGGCCGCCCAGAGGACCGAGGAATAGACCCGTGACCAGGACCAAGAGCAGGTAATAACGCCAGGTTCCGACCTCGGGAAGCCAACGGTGTTGCATGGGGACCCCCTTTCGTGCAGATGGCTCGGCCATTGAGGGGGGCATCCTACTCCGGGACTTCAGTCGCTGCAACCGATCCTTGGAATTGCATCTCGGAGACAGTGCTGGTACCGTTCTCGTGAGCGAGGATCCAACACCTGCAGTACGAGGTCGCCCAGGGATATGCACATGCGCATTCTCTCCTTCCTCTCCCTCTTGCTCTCCCTGGCTTGCTCCGGGGATCCCGACAACTCTCTCGAACCCCGATCCCAAGGTGAGCTCAGCACGGTCTGTCTGGCTCAGCCGCAGCAGGCCAATGAGCAAGTGAAGTGCAGCGCTTGCGAAGCAACCGGGGGTGTCTGGCAGACAGTGCCATCCCCCTTCTGCGCCTGCCCTCACAATTTCGAGTGGCGCGAGAACATTGGGGTCGGCACCTTGTTGGGTTGTACTCGCACGGCGCAGCCCTTGCCTGCTACCGATGAAACCGGCGATCACTTTCTCCGAGAGCTCACCGACTGCGCAACCGTCTTTGCTGAGCCCCATCTTCTCGATGTGGCAGAACTATGTCGGAACTGCGTGCAGGAAGGGGGGCTCTACCAGGTCCTGCATGACGAGGATCCGGTCTGCGTTCCCTCTGCCGGAGGTACGATTGATACGATCGAGGACCCGAACGGCGATGGTGGAGGGTCCCCCGATCCAACCCCGCCGCCCCAGACGGTCGATCCCTCTCCTCCTGTCGATGCCGACCTTGCCCAATGCCGCACCGACCTGTCCGCGCTCGTCACCAAGGACCATTGCCGCTTTTATGCCACGGCTGCATGCATGGTTGCGCTGGACCTGGACGAGACCCATTCGGTGGTCTTGAAAGAGGCTTGCGTAACCTGCTTCGAGGAGGAAGGGACCTGGTTCACCGACCCGGCAATCCAGAGCGGTAACCGCTGTGTATCTGCTGTGGAAGATCCACCGGCAGTGCAGCCCCAAGATCCACCCCCACCGCAAGAACCTATCGAACCTACTGCCAAGGAAGTGTGTGCGACCTTATTCGGACTGGACACTGCGCCCCCGGCAGCGATGACCAAGGAGAAGTGCGAGCATTACGCGCGTACCGAGTGTGCCGAGGGCATGGCCACGACCGGACCTCAACGCGCAGATTTTCATATGTTTTGTGATCAATGCCTGGACATGGGGAAAACCTGGACCGTCGATCTCGACGACCTCACGGCCAACCGTTGTTCAATCGATGTGACCTGCGCTGCCCTGCTCAATACTGCAGGGAGCGCGAAATGCGCTTTCTATGACGATCTTGTCTGCTATTACAAATACTTCGACAGTACACTGGTCATAGGTAACCAACTTCGTCAGAGCTGTGAAACCTGTCATGAGGATTTCGACACCTGGTATCACACAGGCGCTGAACGCAGTGGTCATTACTGTAAATATAATCCGGTCAAGCCGCTATAAAGGAAGACCGGCAGGTCCTCACGGCACAATACCCCGACGTGTGGCTAGAGCGAGGGTCGTGCCCGGCTTGCCTTGGCCGGCTCCGCTTGCTAGGTTGCCCGAGACTATTCGAATGGGATCGGAGGTTGCAGCGATGGAGGTCTTCGCGGGGATCGAGAGACTCGTCACCATGAACGGGAGCGGTCCTCAGGGCCTGGGGGTACTCGAGCACGTCGATCTGTTGGTCGAAGGAGGCCGAGTTCACGCCATGCTCCCGCAGGGCAGCCAGGTCTATGGCCCCGAGGTCAGGGTCCATCCCTTCGGTCCGGGCGCGGTGATCCCTGGGTTGGTCGATTGTCACACCCATACTGTGTTCGGTGGAGACCGCAGCGCCGAGTTCGAACTCAAGCTCCGGGGAGTAGGGTACGAGGAGATAGCCCGCGGTGGTGGCGGCATCCTGCACACCGTCACCGCAACCAGAGCCGCTGCCCCTGAGACGCTCTTCCGGCGTGGCCGCGATTATCTTCTCGAGATGCTGGCTCACGGTGTCACCACGGTCGAGCTCAAGTCCGGCTATGGCCTCGACACTGAGGACGAATTGAAGATGCTCGAGGTTGCCGCTCGCCTTGGGAAAGAGACCCCGCTCACCGTGGTGCCGACCTTCCTCGGCGCTCACGAGTTCCCACAAGAGTACCGGCAGAATCATGAGGGTTACGTGCGTCTTCTCCTGGAGGACACCTTGCCGGCGGTGGCCGCGCAAGGGGTGGCTCGTTTCTGCGATGTGTTCTGCGAGAGGGGGGTGTTCGATGTCCAGCAGAGCCGACGTATCCTGACCACTGCCAGGGAGTTGGGATTGGGCCTCAAGGTCCACGCCGAGGAGTTCGCCTCGATCGGCGCCGCGGCTCTCGGGATCGAACTGGACGCAATATCCGTGGACCATCTCGAACACCTCGACGAGCCGACCATGGAGGCGCTCGCCGAGAGCTCGACCGTCCCGGTGATCCTGCCCGGTACAGCGTTCTTCCTGGACCTGACCACACTGCCGCCGGCCAGGGCCATGTTGCAACGTGGGCTCGGGGTTGCCGTAGCCACGGACTTCAATCCGGGTTCGAACATGTGTTCCAATCTACCCTTGTGTGGCACCATCGCTTGCGTGCGTTGCCGCATGCTCCCGCACGAGGTACTTCGCGGAATGACCGTCCATGCGGCCCGGGCTCTCGGCTTGGCCGGGCAGGTCGGCGAGCTACGCCCCGGTGCTGCGGCCGACTTCGTGTTGCTCGATCATCCCGACGAGCGGAACCTGTTCTACCATTATGGCACCATGCATGCCCGAGCCGTGGTCAAGGCCGGCGAGCTGGTGCTCGATCGTCGCGGCCTTAGGATCGACTGAGCGTACGATGGAGGCTCCGTGGCGGGAAGAAGGCTCGGAAACGGGTTGTGCCATCGCGGAAGCGCGGCTGGAGAGGGAAAAGGCGTCGAGACACTCAGTAGATCGAAATGCTCGGGTATTGGAAATCGAAGCCGAAAGCTTCCTTTTCTTCTTCGAGTTGGTAAATGTTCTGGACCGTTTCCTTGAACAATTTTGTCATTTTCGGGGTCGGCATAGTCTTGCACTTGGGGCATTTCAATGTGACGAAATCGCCGAGGTTGATTTCAAAAGACTTTCTGCAATTCAAACACTTGAACAACAAATTTCTCTCTTCCATGCCGGACACTCCGTCGCGTAAAGTGATCGCGCACCTCACCCCCTAATAGCCTCGGGGGGTGGTGAAAGCACCGGTTGAGGAAGAGGCGGATCAGGGCAGTCGAGCGCATTCCTGTCGCGTTCTGCATATAGGAAGACGGGGGCGGAAGTAAAGGAAATTATCCCATTCCGATCCTTTGTTGTTCAACCGAGGTATTCGGCGAGGAGACCCAGTTCTTCCCGCAGGTTGTGCCGGGGGACGATTCGATCGAGGATGCCGTGGGCGAGCAGGTATTCCGCGCGTTGGAAACCTTCCGGTAATTCTTGACCGACCGTTTGGGCGATGACTCGCGGCCCTGCAAAGCCGATCAAGGCCCCGGGTTCGGCCAGGATCACGTCACCGAGCACCGCGAAACTGGCGGCGACTCCTCCGGTCGTCGGATGGGCGAGAACAGAGATGAAAAAGCCTCGGGCTTCCCGAAACCGATCGAGGGCCGCACAGGTCTTGGCCATCTGCATGAGCGAGAGCACGCCCTCCTGCATCCTCGCTCCGCCCGAGACCGTGACGATAATGGCCGGCCGATGCAGGGCTCCGGCGAGTTCGAAGGTGCGCGCGATCTTCTCTCCGACCACGCACCCCATCGAACCACCGAGAAAGGAGAAGTCGAAGGCCCCGAGGATCACGGGTCTCCCGCCGAGGGTGGCTTCTCCGTATAGATAGGCCTCCTGTTCCCCCGAGGTCTCGCGGGCTGCCCGGAGGCGCTCGGGATAGCCACTGCGGTCGCGGAAACCGAGGGGATCACCGGATTGGAGGTCGGCGTCGTGTTCGAGAAAACTGCCTCCGTCGGCCAAGGAGGCTATCCTCTTTCTGGCGCTGAGTTGGAAATGGTAGTGGCAGTGGGGACAGACCATGAGATTGGTCTCGAGTTCGGGACGATAGTGGAGCGTGGCGCAACCCGAGCACTTGAGCCACAGATCGGTCGGGAAATTGCCGCGCCGGTTGGGGTCGCGCACTCTCGGTGGTCTGAAGCGATCGAGGAAGGCCATGGTTCTCCCCTGCAAACCGACGGAACCCTAGGCGGGAAGCCCTGAACTGTCAAGATGCTCCCCTGAAGGCGGGCTGACCTCTCTCCGAAGGAAAACCCTGCTACCCGCCGAAAAGTAACCCTTCAGTCTTGGTTTGGGTAAGGGGTCCTGTCGCCTCTCGCCCCCACCATGCTCATGCTTGCGCGTGGCGGGGGTCCCCCGTCGGCGCCACCCCAGTGTGGTGAAAAACAACCTGCAATACACCCCAAGACTGAAGGTATACGCCGAGAACCGCTTTGCTCTTTTCAAAAGACCCGGGTTGGGCTATGCGTAGCGAAGTTCCCCGGGAGGCCGTTCGACCTCGATCCCGCGAACGAGGCCACCCTGAACCGGGAGGTATGCCAATGACGCCGCTCCGCCTCCTCTTCGCCGAGGATAACGAGGACATCCGCGAGATCGTAAAGTTGTTCCTCCAAACCATTTTACCCGCTGATAGCTATACCTTGACCCTGGTCGAAGACGGCGGCGCGGCCTTGACCCATCTTCGCGCCCATCCCACGGATGTGGCCTTCCTCGACTTGAGCATGCCGGTGCTCGATGGTTGGACCCTTGCCGCGACGATCAAGGCAGACCCGGCCCTGGCAAAAACCATCCTCATCGCCGTGACCGCGCATGTCATGGAGAAGGACCGCAAGCGGGCCGTCGAGGTAGGTTTCGACGATTTCCTCAAGAAGCCGATCTACCCCGAAACCTTGCAAGAGGTCCTCGAGCGGCATGTCGGTTCAAGGGGACAAGGAGCAGCATGACGAACTTTGTGGTCGGTCTGGATCTCGGGGCCACCAAGGTCGAGGCTTGTGTGCTTGATGATGAGCGGAACATCCTGCAACGGCAGAGGGTTCCGGCTCGGGCCGAGAAAGGTGCCGCCGCGGTGATCGAGGTTATCGTCGAGTTGGTCGCCGGCATCGGCAAGGGACGGGCTCTCTCGGCGATCGGCATTGGTACCCCGGGATCCTACCTGGCCTCGCAGGATCGGATCTACGGTGCTCCCAACTCGGTCGCCTATGAAGCACCAGGTTTCATCACCTCGCTCGCCGCAGCCCTCGGAAAACCTCTCCTGGTGGAGAACGACGCCAACTGTCTGGCCCTAGGAGAATATTTCAGCGGACTGCACCTTCAGCACCGCAATGTCCTGGCGGTTATTATGGGGACGGGGTTCGGGGGAGGTATGATCCTCGACGGCCATCTCTACCGCGGGGCGCTCGGCATGGCGGCCGAGATCGGCCACATGAGCATCGACTACCGGGGTCGGCGTTGCGGTTGCGGTAAACTGGGCTGCGCCGAGGCCTACCTCTCGGGTACCAGCATCACCGCTCGGTATTCCGAACGCAGCGGCCAAGCTGCCGATCCGGGCGAAATCCATCGCAGGGCTCTTGCGGGCGAGCCCCTGGCCTCGGAAATCCTGAACGAGACCATGGAACTGCTGGGAGTGACCCTGGGCAATCTGATCACCCTGCTCGATCTCGATGCCATCGTACTCGGCGGAGGGGTTTCCAACCTCCCGATCTGGTACCACGAGCTCGCCCCGATCTTGGCTCGCCAGGTCTTCGGCTATCCCCGGCACGTACCCATCTATCAGGCACGCTTAGGGGATTCGGCCGGGGTCGTCGGAGCCGCCTATCTGGCCCTTCGCCATCTCGGGGTCATGGAGTTCTGAAGTGCTACCCTGCTCCGGGGGTTGACCCCGAGGTTGTGTTCTGGAATAGTCCTTCCTGGTGCCCCGCGGGGCCCTTGGAGAACCCGAAAATCTATGGAGGATTTCGCCATGACCCAAGCTCTGGAACGGCTGCTCGACGACCTCGAACCTCACCTCGATGGCCGTTACGGACACGACTTCCTGCAGACCTGGGACATGAACGACCATGCCCTTGCCGCCACCGTGCTGGTAACCCAGACTCTCAAGTGGATGACCGCCAACAATATTTCTCCGCGCATCTACGATACCGGCCTGGGAGTGAGCATCTTCAAGGACCAGTCCACCAGGACCCGTTACAGCTTCAACAGCTCCATGGACCTCCTGGGACTCGACCCGGTCGAGTTGGACATGGGAAAATCCCAGATCGCCCACGGTGAGACGGTCCTCGAAACCGCCAACATGATCGCCTTTCTGACTCGGGTGATCGGTATCCGGGACGACGTCTATCTCGGTGTGGGGCACCGTTTCATCTCCGAGGTCGCTCGCTCCCTGGAACGAGGGGTAGCCGATCGTGTCCTGGGACACCGGCCCAGCGTGATCAATCTCCAGAGCGACACCGACCATCCGACCCAGAGCATGGCGGACCTGTGCCACGTGGTCGAGTACGCCGGCGGTTTCGAGCAACTCCGCGGTAAGAAGTTCACCATGAGCTGGGCCTATTCTCCCAGTTATGGAAAACCGCTGTCCGTACCCCAAGGGGTGGGGGCTCTGTTCACCCGTTTCGGCATGGATGTGACCTTGGCCTATCCCGAGGGCTACTCGCTGATTCCCGAGACCGAGGAACTCATGCGCCGCAACGCCGCGGCCTCGGGCGGGAGTTTTCGCCTCACCCACGACATGCACGAGGCCTTCGAAGGTGCCGATTTCGTGTATCCCAAATCCTGGGCCTCGTATGCGATCATGGAGCAGCGCACCAAGTTGCTGCTGGAAGGCAACAAGAACGCCTATGAACAGCTCGAGAAAGAGGCCCTGGCAGAAAATGCCCGGCACACCGATTGGGAATGCACCGAAGACCTCATGCGAAAGACCCGCAACGGTTCGGCGCTCTACCTGCACTGCCTGCCGGCCGAGATCAGCGAGGTGAGCGAGATCCGCGGCAAGGTCTGCGAGGTCGGCGAGGTTGCGGCCACGGTCTTCGATCGGTATAGAGCCGATCTCTACCGCCAGGCCCGTAACAAGCCCTTCTCTATCGCCGCGATGACCCTGCTCGGTCAACTCGCCGACCCGGTAGGGGTGTTGCACGATCTGGTGCGCAACCCACGTCCGCTCTCGCCCGTGCTCAAAGCTTTCACCTGAACCGCCCCGAGCCGCTCGCCATGCTGTTCCCCGAGCGCGCCATCGCAGGGTTCACCCTTCTCCTCCTCCTGAACAGTACTGGCTGTTCCATGCCCATCCTGGTCCAATCCGAAGAGCGCGGGGACGAACAGGAAGTCCTCGACCCTTCGGAGCGCCCCCCTCTGGTCCTCGGGGATGAACCGGTAGAAGACGTTCCCGTCGAACCCGAGGTGCCGGTCCAACCCACGCCGGTACAGCCGGAACTGCCCGTGGAACCGGAGCCGGTCGCCATCACCTGCGCGGCCACCGGGGAAACCTACGGCACGGTGCCGATCCCCGGGCCACACCTCACCCCGGAACGCGACCCGGACGTGAACATTCGCCTGCGCGGCCGCAAGGAAATCGAAGGGTTGAAAGAACTCATCGACTATCCGGGCGAGACCGACCCCCAGGCCATGCCCCCCAACTTGTCCACCATCTTCAACCCGAGCCGGGAGCCGACCATCGTCGGATTGTTCCAGATCGGGGTCTACCAGGGCCTCTCTCACGGGCTCGAGGGTGGACCGGCCGGGTTGCCCGAGGCCTGGGGCACCGTCCACCTGATCGCCTTCGCCACCACTCCGGGCGAGGTGCTGCACGCTCCTCGATCGGGCTACACCCTGGCTCCGGACACCGGGACCATTGTCGTCTACGCGGATAAGGATTTCCTGACCCTGCACTATACCCCCGAGGACAGCATCGTCAGGGGCTATGTCTTCCACCTCTTCGAGGTCTGCGTGGACGAGAACCTCCTGGCCTCCTACCACGAGTTGGACCGTTCGGGCCGGGAGCTTCTCCCGGGGCTGGGTCACAATCAGCCTCTGGGCCGAGCCGCGGGCAACCGCATCATCGTTGGCATCCGCGACAGCGGCTCGTTCATGGACCCGAGGGCCATCCGCGGCTGGTGGCGTTGGCCGAACGGCTGAGAACTCTTGGCGTGGTCAGGCCAGCAGCGTTTTCTGACCCTCCAGTTTCTGGATCCAACCGACCTCCTGGGTCACCTCGAGGACGCCGAGGTAGGTGCCCGCGGCGTTGTGGACCGGGAAGTAGCGGATGAGGACCTTGCCGCCCTTGAAGTCGATCCAGAAGTCGGCCGAGGCAAGTGTCCCGGCGCGGAAGCCCTCGACAATCTGACGGACCTTGTCCACGCTCTTCTGGGGGTGGCATTTGTCAACCTTGCGCCCGACCACGGAGCGGGTCCGCACGAAGATCTTTTCTTTATCCAAACGGTTGAAGTACGCCACCGTATCCTCGGCGTCGACGAAGGTGAGCTCGAAGGGGACGGTTTCGAGGATGGCCTCGAGTTGCTCCGAGGTGAGGTTCTCGATCAGGCGGGTTCTCGCTTCGCCGCGTTCGCACTCCTCGACCATGGTTTGGAAGTGGGCTCTCGCCTTCTCGCCGTAGGTCTCCCGGTCGACCCGCTCGAAACCGGCGAGCAGCGTGAGGTTGTCGTCCTCGGAGAGGACGTTGCGGCCCATGGTGTAGAGCACGTCGTTCTCCTTCCAGATGTGCTCGGCGCGGACCTGGAGATAGTCGTGGCCTTCTTGCTTGAAGGTGCCAAGCGCTGCCGGGGTGGCGGTGGCCAGGGAATGAAGAGCGAGGAGCATGCGACCGAGGAGGCCTCGCTCGGCTTCGTGCTCGCGGAGCATCACCGCGATCGGTCCCCCCTGGGTGGGTATGCCGCGACGCTCCAGGAGCGGGAAGAGGAAACGCTCTTCCTTGACGTTGTGCACCTTGTCGCCGAACTGGAGCAGGAAATCGATGGCCCGGCCGAGCTTCTTCGAGGTGACCGCACCGGGGGTGAGGGCCTCGAGTTCTTTGCCCAGGACCGCCATGGCCCGTTCGATCAGCTCGTGTTCGGCCACCAGGAAATCGTCCCATCGCGTCGCGTTCATCGTCGTACCTCCCTTGGCTTCGAAGTCACAGATCCCGGATGCGGGTCTCGGGTTCCCACGACGGTATCGTGTTCGGGGAACCGCCGCCTTGACCTAGGTCAACTTCCGAGGTGTCGTAGGGTGGACTATACACTCCTGCTTGTCTCTCTCTTTGTGCCTCGTTAGGATAGCGCCACGACCCCTGCCGGAGATCACGTCATGCGTCCGACCCGAGCCGCGGAAACCATCACCAGTTGGGAGCTGGTCTTTCCCAACGACGCCAACACCAACGGCTCCATGTTCGGCGGCCGCTTGATGGCGTTGATGGACAAGGCCGGAGGTATCGCCGCCTCGCGTTTCACGGGGAGACCGGTGGTCACTGCCTCGACCGAGGCCTTGCACTTCCTGGCCCCGGTGAAGATCGGGGATCGCATCGAGGTCCGCGCTCGCGTGGTCTGGACCGGCACGACCTCGCTCATCGTCCTGGTCGAGGTCGTGGCCGAGACTCCCGGTGACGAGTCCCGGAGGCCCTGCACCACGGGGCATTTCACCTTCGTCGCCCTCGGGACCGAGGGTCGGCCGGTCGAGATCCCGAGCCTGCTCCTCGACAGTCCCGCGGCGCGAGCCGAGCATCGGGTGGCCGAGATCGTCAAGCGCAAGGCGCTGGAGCGTCGGGAAGGCATTGCCGCTCCTGATAGCTCGGGAGGAAGGTAGCCGGACGCTTTCCCGAGGCTCAGTTCCCGAGCTGCCGGGCGGCCAGGGCCAGGAAGTCGGCGATGAGCGGCATGGGGGTGCCCTCGGGTCGGATCGCGGCGAAGAGACGGTCGCGTTCTCCCGTGCCGTCGCCGGTCTTGTACTTCTCGTAGTACGTGGTGATGCGCAACCGCATGCCGTGGTAGTCGAGTTCGGGGTGGAACTGGGTGGCGTAGACCAGGCCCCGGTCGAGGCGCAGGGCCTGGACCGGGCAGCGCTCGGAACGTGCCAGGACCACGCCGCCCCGCGGCAGGCGCTCGACCCGGCACTTGTGGCCGAGGTTGGCCAGGAACGGTGAGGGCAGGTTCGAGAGCAGGGGATCGGTGCGGCCGGCCTCGGTCAGGTTGACCTCGAAAGTGCCGATCTCCTGCCTTGTCGGGTCGCAGACGACGCTGCCGCCCAAGGCTCTCGCCAGGACCTGAATCCCCATGCAGGTGCCGAAGAAGGGGAGGCCGCGTTCGAGCGAGGCGAGCACGAGCTCGGCCATCGGAGGGAACCACGAAAGGTCTCCCGCCTCTTCGTCCACCGAATAGTCCCCACTGCCCCCGAGCATCACGACGTCGGTGGTGTCGAGCAGCGAGAGAGGAGGGGGGGCCGTGATGACATTGAACGGGCGCAAGCGATCGGGATCGATAGCCCCATGGCGCAGGAAACACTCCTGTTCGTGGAGCAGCATCGGGTCCTCGTGGTCCCGGACCTGGAGCAGGGTGACGCGGAGCCTGGAAAGCGGCGGGTGCGGGGGGACCATCTCAGTCGTTGAGGAAGCGCTGGAACACCTTGCGGCCGGGATAGAGCGAGCTACCGGCAAGATCTTCCTCGATCCTCAGGAGTTGGTTGTACTTCGCGACGCGGTCGGTACGGCTGAGCGAGCCGGTCTTGATCTGTCCGGCGTTGGTGGCCACGGCCAGGTCGGCGATGAAGACGTCCTCGGTTTCGCCCGAACGGTGCGAGATGACATTGGTGTAGGAGACCGTCTTGGCCAGCTCGATGGTCTCGAGGGTCTCGGACACGGTGCCGATCTGGTTGAGCTTGATCAGGATGGAGTTGGCCACGCCGCGCTCGATACCGAGGACCAGCCGCTCGGGGTTGGTCACGAAGAGGTCGTCGCCGACGATCTGGATGCGTTCGCCTAAAGCCTGAGTCATAAGTTCCCAGCCTTCCCAATCGTCCTCGGCCATGCCGTCCTCGATGGAGACGATGGGATAACGATCCACCAGCTCGGTGTAGAACGAGGTCAGCTCTTCGGCGCTGCGCTTGCTGTTGTCCGACTTGCGGAACACATAGCGCCCCTCGATGAAGAACCCGCTCGAGGCCACGTCCAGAGCCAGGCCGACGTCTTTGCCCGGTTCGTAACCCGCCAGCTCGATGGCCTCGAGGATGACCTCGAGGGCTTCCTGGTTGGACTTCAGGCGCGGGGCGAAACCGCCCTCGTCGCCGACCCCGGTGTTGTAGCCCTTGCCCGAGAGGTGCTTACCGAGGTGGTGGAAGATCTCGGAGCCCATGCGCAGGGCTTGTTGGAAGCTCTCGGCGCCGTACGGCACGATCATGAATTCTTGGAAGTCGACGTTGTTGTCGGCGTGGGCGCCGCCGTTGATGATGTTCATCATCGGTACGGGCAGGACCCGGGCATTGACGCCGCCGAGGTACTGGTAGAGGGGCAGGCCGATGGCCGTTGCCGCGGCCTTGGCCGTGGCCATGGAGACGCCGAGGATAGCGTTGGCGCCGAGCTTCTCCTTGTTCTTCGTGCCGTCGAGGTCGAGCATGCGGTCGTCGACCTCGCGCTGGCGCAGCGCATCCATCCCTTCCAGCTCGGGGGCGATGAGGTTGAGCACGTTGTCCACGGCCTTGCGCACCCCCTTGCCGAGATAGCGCTTGTCGCCGTCGCGGAGTTCGAGGGCCTCGTGCTCGCCGGTCGAGGCTCCCGAGGGGACCTGGGCCCGGCCCATCGCGCCCGAGGACAGGAAGACTTCCACCTCCACGGTCGGGTTGCCGCGCGAATCGAGGATCTCTCTGGCGATGACTTCTTCGATCTCGGTCATGATGCCTCCAGTCGATGACAATGCCGAAAGGTGAGGCAAAGGCAGCTCGCAGCCCCGACCTCGACTATCGTGTTCATGGTCCTAGCCAAGGCCGAACGAAAAGGCAATCGAAACCGTCGCTGTAACGTATCCTTCAAGTGGGATAGGGATCAAACCAGTCTTGGGTGAAGACCTCTCTTGACGCGACGCAACAAACATGCTACAAGCCCTCAGCCTGAAACAACTACTTGGAGGCCGTCATGAAGTCCCTTTATTTGGTCCTGCTCCTCCTCGGCGGTAGCGCTCTGGCCGATTACCTCGGTCTGGATTGCGCCAAGGTCCTGCCCGAGGATCCCGAAGAATTCGAAACCGAACAAGCCCTGGTTTCCTTCACCGCCACCTGCCTCACTCCCGACCTCCTCGAGGAGGACGAGCAGTGCGAATGGACCTTGCAGCACGGCACCGTGATCAGCGACAAGGCCTTTGCGGTGCGCAGCCTCATCGAGGGTAAAGACCTGGTCGGGTACGAGGTGCTCGAGCGGCTCGAGACCGGGGTGCTGGCCTACACCTTCAAGGGCATCACCTCCTGCGACGGAGCCGATTACAAAGCGATCAAACTCACCCGCACCGACGAACAGGGTACGCTCCAGGGCGACGTGCTCGAGTGCTCGTGCTATACGTTTTAATCGATGGTCCGGTCGGCCAAGACCCCAGGTCTCTGGTATACCTCCAGTAAACCTACCCGAGTCCCACAACCAGGGAAAGATGCGTTAGGTTACGCGCTTACTGATAATCGTGCAACAATTCCGAGCGGGGGTACTACTCCGCTATTTCAGGAATAAGCTGTTTGGGATAAGAGTGACTTGTTTTATACAGTATGCAAAATGGTGGTTTATCAGCAGCAACTTTAAAGTCGTTTTTAAGTACTTGCCATTGACGTCGCACGTAGACTTGGAACATAGCGAGGAAGGTTCTAGCGTGTGATTCAACACAACGTAAAGCATGGGTTTTTTCTTGCATAAGATCATGTTCGATTATACGTGTCGGCATGGCTTGTTCCATACATTGTAGAAATTCTGTTGGATTTTCGGCATGCGAACTTATTGTCTGGTAGTTCGTTCGAAACGATCTGAATAAAGCAAGATTTAGCAATACATACTCTTCAAAGCTCTCTTCATCTTTGATCATGTTACAAACTGTATTGCTAGTTGCATGACTTGAAAACCATAATACGTCATAATCTTGAAACTCATCATATGGTAGTCGAGTACCAGGAAATGCTACGTTTTTTTCACCATAACTTGCAAGGATAAATGGGAAAATCGAACTCACCATGAAGTCGCCAGAATGAGTCATTTCTTCGATGAGAAGATGTCTATCGTGTTTATCTTTCGCGGCATCGAACCGGGATTTAATACTAGCTACAGAATGTTGCAATGTTTTAATAGAGTTCGAACCATAGATATGAATTGAGTTACATTGACTGCCGTCCCACTCTTTTGAGGAAACAGGCATCTTGGGTTGTGCCCAAATCGCAGCAACAATCAACAGAATAAACATTAACCCTTGCACCCAATGTGTATTTACAGCAAGTATGCCCGCCGTGATTACGATAATGAGCATTGGCAATACAGGATAGAGGTATTCAGGAAATAGCAACCCGATCTGATGTAGAAATACTCCATGTAATATTACTAGTGAAAGAAGTGGCACAACAAAGTCTGGTCTTAACCGACTCCGATAGTCTGCGAAAATACAAAAAGCAATAATACAACAACCTAATATAACTAGATGTATAGGCCCAATTGCATCCCAGTACCACATGAAGAAGTCGTTTGATGTACCCAAACTTTTCTCCTGGTACTCATTGCCCACTCTGCCAATAAAATACTGTAGCCATTCAGACAATACCACGCGCTTCTGATTTGGATAATCGTGGTATGGCGCCCAGTTCCAAAGAACTATTAAAGGAGCGAGACCCATAGTAAGTAACCAACCAAAACACACCAATTTGTTGTGAGAAGCTTTATGAAAATGAAAATAATCGAATAACCAATATATGAGATACAATAATAACATGAGATATAGACCACCAACTAACTCAGTTATTCTTTCGCACCAGAGGCAGAATAAAGAGATAGTAGCAAGTAATATGATATTTACTTTTGTTGTAATAATTGGTGATTTAACAGAAAGCACCTTGGGAACAAGAACCCATAAATAGAAGAGTATTATTACTAACTGACCTGTAACAACACAATAGGAACGGAGAAGTTGAGCCATTCCTGCGCAACTAAGAATTGCCAGTAACACATTGAGCCATGATAAAGAAAACCTTATCCGATGACCTGACAACTTGGTCATAAATAATACATATTGAAAAAGGAAAATAAATGCTAATAAATAGATTGCGATATTCAAGCTTGAAAAGGAAATCCCGAATATCCTAAGTGGTAATGAATACCAAAGTGGGTAGAGGTTGTATGTAGCATCATCATGCGAGTAGAAATCATAGATTCGTATATCGATATTTCCACCAAGCTCATATGTTTGTTTTAATAACGTATTAAGACGAGGGTGCCAACCAATAGAACCAAGTGAATCAATCGGGCAATAGTAATGGGATGTGACAATGAATATCCACAGCATGGAGACCGTAAATACTGCAAAAAAAATATTATTCCGGTGCCTATGAAAAACGGGAACAAGAGATAGCAACCATGAACATGAACTATTTACAGAATATTTAAAATTCCTACTGAGCATATATGCTCACTGAGATAAACAAACAGTTCTTGGACATTATCACAATCTACAGAAAAAGCCATCATTTATTATCAAGTGTAATGTTGCAAAAAATATCCTAACAAATAAAGGAATTATGGTATTTGTTTGGCATCTGGGAACCATGTGATCCATTACAGATGATACCGTCGGAAAGTATTGTATTGCGTTGCTGACTTGATTGCAGCAATCGATGAATACATAAAACTCCGCAACGAAGAACCTTGACCCATTACTTTGACCAAAAAACAGTACAAAAAATTGAGAAGGTAAATCGTTTTAATTCTGTTATGGAAAAAGTACACTAGTATCCCTTGTACAGCATCTGAGAACAGCATGGATATGGATAGGGTTCGGTCTCTTGTTTTCCGGAGGATTCGATGCGCAAGTTCGAGAATATTGCAGCAGTCGTCGATACCTTGAAAATGTTCCAGCTTCTTAGGGCAACCCATGTCCCGGGAGCGCATCGCACGATGTATCTCCTCGGTTTGCCCGCGGGCCACGGACTACCTCGGCAGCAGACCGGTTCCTAGTCAAAGCCTGGAAAATCTGCTGGCCTATTGCCCGGCTGAGTAAATCTAATCCAATCTCGTTGAAGTGACAGCATTTATCGTAATACAGGGTGCGCCGCTCCTCAGCGAAGAGCTTGGTCAGGTCATAGACTTGGAGTTCTGTTGCGCGAAGGTCCGCGGCTGCTCCGAGCAGGTGCCGCCACCGTTCAGCCCAGATCGGCTTAGCATTGGGGTCGATGGCCTCGGTATCTTCTTCCGGACTGAGCGGTTTACTTCCTTCAACATACTGATTCGGTTGCAGGAAGGTGAAAATGGGGATTCCCTTGTGCTGCGCGATGAGATGGCTCAAGATCGTGTATTTTCGCCAAACCTCGACAGCACGCGAGGTGATGGCCCGTTCATCGTGTTCAGTGCGGCCGGGCAGGACAAGCTCACGCTTCAGCGTGTCTCTCTCCGTATACATGGCAAGCTCCTTCCTCTGTGTAGTGAGGGCGTGAGCAAGTCGCCCGAGGACCAGCCGCACGGTGAAGGACGGCCACGTTTCAGCGCGTAGGGCCAGCGCAGCGACTCTGTGTTCCAGCTCCAGCACCATCGCCAAGGTGCCGAGTTCGAGCATCTGTTCTTTATCGAAGTAATGTTTGAAGAAGGAGTACAGCGCGATGAAACTCGGGTATTCGATCGGGCTGTCATCGCGCATCGCACTCGTGAGCTCGTTGTGCCCGTCAACGACCACGACAAGGTCCAACATTTCCAAGAAATAGCTCAACACTATGAATTGTTGTGGTTCTTTATAGCCGCCCTGACAGAATTGCAGGATGCGGACCTTGCGATCACCAACCAGGGGAAGTAGCTCGAGCTGGGCCTTGAGCGGGGCACCATCGAGGCGGTGGAGATAATTGGCCAGGTGCATGCCGACCGATCCGCCGAGCAACCCAACCACGAATTCGTCAGGAGCTTTTTGATAAGGATAGTCGACCTGCTCCTCGAAACCATAATTGTTCACGTTCGCCCCTGGTGCTTCCACATATCCGAAATAGGGATGAGGGAGAATATCAGACCAAGCATGGAGGTCGATCCTCGTCTGTTGTCGCACTACCCGCTTCTCGACGGCGCCGGTAACAAGTTCTTGTAACAACTCTCCATCCGCTTGGGGGACAGAGTGAGGCAACACGTACCAGATTATTGCCGAGAACCCCTCGATCAAGACCAGACCTACGATGACAGTGGTCAGGGCGAAGATCATCATTCTTTTCTTGGTGGTAGCAATACCGTGACCTACCGCCATAACCGATCTCATCTCCTCGAGGGTTGCTCGAGTATAGTGCCGCCACGCTCTTCGCTCAACAAGTTCCTTTTCGATGTGTTAGTAGCAAATGAATTGTCCGGTTTTCTTAGCACATGAATTGTCCGCTTTT
>MGSU01000119.1:0-4211 GCA_001799195.1 Deltaproteobacteria bacterium RIFOXYA12_FULL_61_11
CTTCGACACCACCCAACTCCACATCGAGCTCGGCGACCGGCGGCTGGTCCTCATTGACGTTCCGGGTCACGAGGAACTGACCCGGCACATGCTCACCGGAGCGACCCTGGCCGACGCGGCCCTGCTGGTACTCGCCGCCGATCGGGGCATCGAGGTCCAGACCCGCCGCCACCTCGTCCTGCTCGAGCTCCTCGGCCTCCGTTCCATCACCGTGGCCATAACCAGACTGGACCTCTGCGAAGAACCGGACAAGGCGTTCTCCACCCGGCGAGCCGAAATACTCGCCGCCTTTCCCAGTTCCGCCCTCTGGAACTTCGTACCTGTCGATGCTCCAGCGGGCATCAACCTCTTGCCCACTTCCCCGCGTCATCCTTGGTATCAAGGTCCCTCCCTCCTCGAAGTCCTCACGAGAACCGATCGGGCCGAGTGCGCTCGGGGCTCGGAGCTCGCCGTTTTTCCCATCCAGGGCCTCCACTGCCACGAGGGCACGACCTATCTCCTCGGTCGCCTGCTGGGTGGTACTCTGGAGGTAGGTCGAAGCTATCATTTCCTTTCCCAGGCCGGAACGGACCAGCACGTCACAATCGCCGCATTGTTGCATCACGGGAAACCCGTCAAGCGGGGGAACACTGGGCAGAACCTCGCGGTCGGGCTCGACCGCGACTCCTCCCCCCGTCGCGGTTGTCTCCTCGCCGGTCGCCTCGCTCCTGTCCGCGTCGTTGCGTCGGTCACAGCCACCCTATTATGGCTCGAGTCTCCGCGAGCGCTTCCTGAGCTCGAACTATTGCTCCAAACTCAACGTCTGCAGGTCACCCACTGCAACCTGCTCTCCGGGCTTCATTCCGCGACCCTCGAACCCCTCCCCCTCGCGGACAACGCTCCACCTCCGCCACTCAGCCTGACCGATGCCTACCTTACCTTTGCGGCACCCTTGATCGCCGCTCACCATTCCGAACTGCCGACCATGGGTCGCTTCGTCCTTGCAGAACAAGGCCATCCTATTGCCGCAGGCATTGTCCGACACCTACCGGCTTGAACGACCAAAATCCTCTATGATTTCGTTGGCAGCGGACGGAAAAAGTGCAGGCTCTGATATCTGCTGAACACCCGATGCCCATGCTCGATGACCCCGAGAGTCTGATGCGAGGAGGGAATCGAGCGCAAGAAGGCTTCGAGCGCAGCATCGGGGAATAGGCCCTCACCTTCGAGCGCATGCAGGTGAGCCTTCAAATTCTCGACAATGGTGGCTGCCCGCAACGGCAACAATTCCGGGTGGTGGGTAGCAACGAGGAGCAGGTCGTAGTCGTCGAGAACGGCAAGGGTGCGGCGGACCTCGTGCAGGACAGGGACGAACTCGAGCCGGGGATCTTCCAGCGTCAACCAATAGATTAACACATTGTCGCACATGATATTGCTGGTGTTGTCCAGGTTCAGCAACAGGATGCGGTAACGGTCCTTCCCCTGGACGACCGAATCGACGAGGGCAATGGTCCTGCCGACCCAATCGTGAGAATCGCTATGCCGCGGCACAGTGTATCTGTGGGAGTATTGGTACCTCGAGATTGCAGAGGAATCCAGTAAACCCATGAATTTGCTATCACCTCCCCAGGTAATGAGGCTGTGCTGCAGTAGCGCGAAGAATATTCCCATACTCCCGACAACAATCGAGATCCTGTTCCAGCTCAGAATTCGAGAAAGTCCTACGCCCGTGATCGAGGCCAAGAAAGGCACTATTGGCATGAGATACCGGGCCTGCTTGATCGTGAACACGACCGAGAACAACAACCACGGTACGAGCACTGCACCAGCCATCGCACCCTTCATGCGGCTCGGTGAGCGGACATAGCTCGGGAGCATTCCCAAGAGCAGGGCGGCAAAAGGAAGACTCATGCCGGTGTGGAAGAGAGCAAGGGTATACCAGCTCAGGGAGGCGAGGGAGTACGGGGAACCATCCCCCCCTTCGGAATAACAAAGGTGCGGGGTAGTACCGAGGTGTTCTGAGATCTGCCGCGGAACCTGGCTCAGGGCATCATACCACCACGGAGCTGCGATACTACCTGCAACCGTTGCGATCACGAGTATCCGAGTAAATAGGGAGGGCCATCGCCGCTGCCGGACCACACCAGGCAAGTGCCATAGTACGAGCACGACGAAGGGCAGGGTGAAGAAGAGGATTTGCCCCTTGCACAACAGGCCGAGACCGAACGCCACACCGGCTCCCAGGCTCCAGCCGAGCTTCCCGGAAGTCATGGCCTTCAGAAAGGTGAAACATGCCGTTACGGTCATAGCGGTGAGCGGGAAATCGGGGCCGAACTGCCGTGAGGCTTCGAAGATGATCGGATACTGAGCCAGGAGGAACGTCGCGATCAACCCGGAGCTCCGGTCGTGCAAAGCGCTGGTCAACCCATAGGTGGAGAGGAGCATAAGCATGAAGAAACCCAGCATCGAGGCTCGGATGGCGTAGTGGCTCCGATGGAGATGCAGCCCGAGAGCCGCGATCGCATGGGGGAATTGTGGCCAGAAGAGGTTCGTCCCCTCGTCCTTCTGGTAGATCATGCCCAGGCCGGAAACGAAGGTTGACCATGCTGCGTGCTCCTCCTCCGCGGAACGTCTCGCCCCATCGTGCAATTGCACGACTCGTTGCAGATGATATTCCGCATCGGTACCCATTATGGAATAATCGTCATACCACCAGCAGCAGTTGACAACCACTTGGAATCCCATGATCGCCGCAAGGCATAAAAAATAAAAACTGCATGGTTTCATGCTATTGGGTCGGCCCGCTCGTCGCTGTGTATGGTTCGGACTTCGGTCCACCGGTTGATGCCCGACCACCGCATGAGGAGTACCACTCGCAGGTCTAGGGGGTCAAGATCCACAATCCTCTCGAAAACACAATAACCAACTGTTTTTGTTGCTGTCAGCCGACATATGCCCGCTCAATGCCGGCAGCCCTCCCATGAGCGCAGAACCTCCCGACCCCGAACTCTCGAAGAAATGGCAATGGTCCTCGTGACGGCAATCTGCTACCCTCCTTCCGAAGGATCGGTTGAGCAACAAGGCTATGCCCCCATTCTCTCCCTTACGACCCAAGGACCGAGTACCCCTCGACCTCCTCCTCGTCTCCCCACACCTCGGTCATCCTTTCGGCAACGTACCACTCGGTCCTGCCTACCTGGCCTCCTCGATCCTTCGGCGTCTGCCGAACACCTCGCTCGCCATACTCGATCTCGGCGACTCCGGCCGTTTGCGTCACACCCCGGCCGACCAGGCGGCCCTTCTCGCCCGCTACCTCCGCCACAGACCTACCCGCGTCCTGGCTTTGACCGTGCTCACTCCCGGTTCCGAGGTCATAGCTCCTCTCGTTGCAACCGCCCGGCGGCACGGAGTCGAGTTGATCGTCGCCGGAGGGCCCCATGCCAGCGTCTTGCCGCAGAGTCTGCTCGACAGCGGGGTCGATGCAGTGGTGGTCGGGGAAGGTGAGGAAGCGCTGGGCACTCTGTTGGAACACGGCGGCCGCGGCCTGGTGCGCGGAGAACCGGAGAAGGACCTCGACACCCTGCCGTTCCCGGCCCGCACCCTGTTCGACTTCGAACGATATATCCGCCGCTGGGTCTACCTCCCGGAACGCGGCCTGCGCGGCGCTACCCTGATTACCGGCCGCGGCTGCCCCTTCTCGTGTACCTTCTGTCAACCCACCCTGCGCACCCTCTTCGGCCCGGTCCTCCGGCGGCGTAGTCCGGAGAACGTCGTCGAAGAACTTCGACAACTCAAGAAGGATCACCGCATCGACGCAGTCTTCTTCCATGACGACACCTTCACCCTCGACCAGGCTTGGCTACAGCGTTTTTGTACGCTCGCTACTCCCCTCGAGCTCCTCTGGGGATGTAACAGCCGGGTCGACACCCTCGACTCCGAGGCCGTAGCCATGATGCACTCAGCCGGCCTCCGCAAGGTCCATCTCGGCATCGAGAGCATTGTCCCAGCCGTACGCAATGGTCTCTACAAGAAGGGCATTTCCAACCGTCAGATCCGTTCGGCCTTGGCCTGCCTGCACGAACGCGGCATCGCCACCCTCGGTTTTTTCATGCTCGGCGGTCCGGGCGAGAGTGAGGCCGAGCAGGAGGCGACCATCGATTTCGCCTGCCGCTCGACCCTGTTCGAGGCCAGCTTCTCCCTGACCACGCCGTTCCCCGGCACCGTCCTCCACG
>MGSU01000119.1:4261-11078 GCA_001799195.1 Deltaproteobacteria bacterium RIFOXYA12_FULL_61_11
AATTACTATGCTTCGACCGGCTACCGCCGACCAGCCGAGCACCACCGCTTGCGCCGACGGCAACTAGGTGCCCTCCTCCGCTTCTATTCGGCTCCTGCTCGTCTCAGCTACCTGTTCGACCACCTGCGCACGCGAGAAGGAGCGATCGACCTAACCCGTAAACTGCTGCGGCATCTGACCTGAGAGGAGGATCCGAGTGCGGTTGCTCTTCGTCAACCCGACCCTGGCCGAGGACTTCAGCGCGCTGGATATCGCCATCACGGTGCTCGCCTCGGTCGTCAATGCCGGTGGGCGCCACCGCGCGGCCATCTGCGACCTCACCTTCCACAGAAGGCACTGGCAACGCACCCTCGACCTGGCCATCGCTCGGCACCGCCCCGCTCTGATCGCGATGTCGACCAATACCATGTACATGAAATTCGTGCGCCTTGTCGCGGATTATGCGGCCCGTGTCCATGGTCTGCCGGTCCTGGTAGGGGGGCACCACGCAACGAGGTTCCCGGAAGAGACCATGGCCTTGGGCTGCTTCGCACACCTCCTCACCGGGGACGCCGAAGAAACCCTGCCCGGCCTCCTCGACCGGCTCGAGGCCAACCTTCCCGCCGAGGATCTTCCCGGCTACTATCGACGTCTCGACGGGAACACGCTCCGGCCTGCGGCTCCCGGCCGCTTCTACCAGGACCTGCACCGCTTGCCCCACCTGGATTGGGACCTCTGGGAGGAACTCCCTCGCTATTTCTATTATTTGGGCATGCTCTACATGATCGGCTCGCGCGGCTGTCCCTATCGCTGCACCTTCTGCGACGCGGTAGGACTCGACAATGCCGCAGAAGGTTCCTATTTCCGCCTTGCTCCTCCGGAACAGTACGCCAAGGAATTGGCTTGGCAGTGGGAAAAATACCGCGGCAAGGGCCTGCGGCTGGCCCAACTCTTCGACCCGGTGTTCACCCTGAACAAACCCTGGGTCTTGGCCTTCGCCAAGGCCTATATCGCCACCGGGGCGCATCGCGAATTCGGGTACAGCGTCTTTTCCCGCATCGACAACCTGGACCAGGAGCGCATCGAAGCCCTCGCCGAATCCGGGTGCAAACTCCTGCGCGTTGGCATCGAGGCGGGGAACGAGCGGGTTAGGAAAAATACCTATGCGAAAAATATCTCCAACCACGAGGTCCGCCGCATCATCACCCTGGCGCGCAAACACGGACTTGGTTTCACCACCTTCTTCATCCTCGGAGGTCCCTCGGAGGACCGCCGCACCATGCTCGAGACCATCCGGTTGGCCCGCGAGGTCAACCCACGGCGCAGCGCCTTCTTCATCTACAAACCCTTTACCTCCGAGGGGCTGAAACAACTCCGGGAACATGGGTGTTCGGTCCACGAGGATCGCTGGGCCGCAGCCGACAACATCTCGTTCGGTGCGGTCTTCGATTCTCCAAACTTCTCACGCGCAGAAGTCCAGGCCCTGCAACACCTGGCCTACTCCGTGACCTTCGGGCAGAGGCTCCTGGGCATGCTCCGAGAACACCCGGTGCTCTATTTCGCGCGGCTCTTCGCCTATGTCGGCCGCGGGTTGGCAGACGGGCTCTCCCCTGCCTACCTGGCCATGTATTTCCACGTCTACGGGTACGATTACATCGATCATTGAGCTTCCTCAGAGCACCCGTCGGCGCCTACACGGAGGAGGTAGGTCTCGTTCTTCTTTTCTGTCCCTGACCCACACCTGGAGCCGGACGTCGTCGTGCTCCCGGAGGGGCAGGTCGATCGCGGAACGCCAGCCGCTCTCGACCAGTTCCAACCAAGTCGGGAGATGTCGTTCGAGCCAGGACAGTTCCAGGTCCGGAACCCGGGCGTCATAGAAGGGGCGGGTGGGCAGGATCAGGATGTCGACCGCTGCCCTGACCACCTTGTCATCGTGGGTCTCGGCGCTGAGCTGAGAGAGCGAGACGAACTCCTGGGCTCCCAACCGGTGGGCCACTCCCCAGAGATCTCCACCCGGGATGAAGGTATCGGCGAAGAGCTGAACGGCCATGAGCTTACGCCTCGGAGACGCGGGTTCGAACTGCTCGAGCGACCAATGCCCCTCTGTCAAGACATACGGTTGTCGTAAACCTTCGGAGAAGAATTGCCGATCGAAGGACCCGTAGGTGAACTGACGCACTTCGCTGGACTCGCGCACCGTCTGGACCGCTGGAGGAGCGAGGAAGAGCAGGGTCAAACCGGCGGCCACAAGGGGCTTCCGAGGAACGAGCAGGCCGAGAATATCGCGCCAAGCCATGGAGAGAAGCAAGGCTCCCACCGGTACGAGGACCAAGGTGTACCGCGTGCTCTTGGCCAGGACCAGGATCGAATAGCAGAGGTAGGGCCAAGCAGCCACAGAGGGGAGCCAGAGGGGCAATCGCCGGCGTACCCCGAGCCACAGGACGGAGAGGAGCGTCAACGCCCCAAGGTACCCTCCGACCTGGTGCTCCCACCACAAACGGCCGAAGGTGACGAAGTCAATTCGGAGTGCCGAGGTGAACAGCACCGTCGGCTTATCCTCTCGAAGCTGCTGCAACACCTCGGGAAGGTGTTCGAAATACCAGGGGGCCGCGCATACGCAGCAGAGCGTGGCGGCCAGGGCAGTGGGGAGGATCGCCCTGCGCCATCCTCCGGACGGTACGGACCTTTCTCGGCGCAGCAACACCACCGCTGCACCGCAACCGAGGAAGGTGAGGGCGAAGTAGGTGGTGGTCAACATTCCCAGCCCGACGAGCAAGCCCAGCGCCAACGCCGGTAGTACCCGGGTCATGCGAGCCGATTTCCAGACCGCATAGAGCGCCCACAGCAAGAGTACTTCGGATTGCAGCGCCATCAGGTACAAACGGGAATAGGCATAGATACCCGGGGAGAAGGCATAGAACCAGGCCGCGATCAGGCCGAGGTGTGGACCACCGAGGGCACGTCCGAGAAAGAACAGAGCCAGTATCCCGAGCGCGAGAGTCACACTGCCGATCCAGAGGCTCTGGCCATCCATGCTCGTGCAGCCGAGGTGATGAAGAGCGAGCGCCGGATAACACAGGCCAGGCGGATAGACCGCTCCCCAGGTCGAGACCGTACGCAACCATTTCCTTGGGTGTTGCTCGAGGGTCTGCGCAAACGCTTGACAGTTCAGATGATAGGATCCCGCGTGATGCACATCGACGGGAGTTGCATCCCGTTCCAGGACCAGAGCGTTGCACCACAGGTGGAAGAGCATGAGGCCGAGCAGGAGCGGCCAAGCATACCAATTGTCCCTCATGGAAGGGAGCAGCCCGAAGCGAAGCACAGAGCTCGGAGAACCAGACCTGGTCACCTGGACGACCTGGGGATCGGTACACCCCTTAACCCTAGCCTCCTGAAGAGGGCCGGGTCAACTCCATCGTACTAGGTCCACCATCCTGCCACAGCCGGCGAGACCAGGTGTTCCGAACTGCCCCGTAAATCATTTGACATTTCCTCGGCAGGCACTTACAACTGCGTCGCGTTTGCAGCAGGCCCCCACAGCGCACAGGCCTCGCCGCGTTCACGACCCACTGTCGAGAGGAGGACCGATGCTCGAGCTCGACCCCCTGTTGCTCCTCATCCATCTTGGCATCTATCTCGTTTTCCTCTTTCTCTTCGGGACCTTTGCCGTGAAACCCATCGTCGCTCACCTCAAGCTGCGGGAGCAACGGCTCGGCGGCTTGCGCCGCAAGAGCGACGAACTCGCCGCCGAACTCCAGGCCCTCCGGACCACGCTCGAACAGCGCACCGCCGAAGCCCAGATCGAAGGCGGCAAGCACATGGACGCCGTCCGCAAACGGGCCTCCGACGAGGAACACCGCTTGCTCGAAGAAGCCCGTGCGGCTGCCTCGAACCTGATCAAGCAGACCGAGACGCACCTGGCCGAGCAACTCGTCACCGCTCGGGCCGACCTCGAACGCCGCCTCTCCGAGATCAGCGGTTCCATCGTCTCGCGGCTCGGTGTCGTGGTACTGGGTCTCTGCGTCATGCTCGAGGATCAAGCTCTTGCCAGCTCCGCCGAGGGCGGCCATCACGCTTCGATCGGCGATCTGCTCTTCCCGGCCATCAACTTCGCCATCCTGGTCGTCCTACTCTTCAAGGTCCTCAAGAAACCGCTCTCCACCATGCTCCAGAAACGGCGCACGGGAGTGGCCGATTTCATCGCCCAGCACGAACAACGCCAGGAACAGCTCGCGGCCGAGCTCGCTACGCTCCGCGACCGGGTCAGTGGTCTCGACCAGATTGTCGCCGAGATCGTCGAGGACAAACGCGCCGCCGCCATGGCGGACTATGAGAAAACCCTTGCTCATGCCCGCGCAGTGGCTGCCCAGATCGCCGACAATACCGAACGCATCTGCGCCTCCATGATTGTAAAGGCTACGGCCGAATTGGTCGATGAGGCGCTGGATCGGGCGATCGCCGAGGCCGGTCTCCAACTCGCGGGCCGCAAAAACCTCGGGGTGGAGCAGGTGCTCGGCTCGCCTTCGCTGCGCAACCTCTGGGCTCAGAACTGAGGAGGCAACCCCATGCTCAAGGAAACCCTGGCCAAGGTGTATGCCGAGTCCCTCTTCAACTTGGCCCACGCGGCCAAGACCGAACGCGATTGCCTCGACGAACTCCATCACTTCAATCGTTTCCTGCGCCATGAGGTCATCGCCGACTTCCTCACCTCCCCGGTCGTTCCTCTGGAACGCAAACGCGAGATTTGCACCGAGATCTTCGGTTTGACCACGTTCTCCGAGCCTCTGCGCAACATCGTCGCGCTCTTGCTCGAGCGCAAGAAGCTCGGCTTGCTCCCGGACATCGAGATCCACTTCACCCGTTTCCTCGAACGCCAGGAGGGCATCCTCCAAGTCGAGGTGCACAGCGGTTTCCCGGTCGGCGAGAACGAACTGGCGAGCATTGCCGGCAAACTCCACCAACTCTCCGGCGCCACCATCCGCCTACATCCCCGAGTAGACGAAACCCTGCTCGGCGGATTAAAGCTGGTGATCGGCGATACGGTTATCGACGGAACGATCAAAGGATACCTGACCACGCTGCGTGAAACAGTCCGCCGCGCATGACGGACGGAAGGAGAAGGGGTTGCACATGGAAAACAAGGCGCTCGAGATGAAGGCCGACGAGATCACCAGCATCATCGTCAAGAAGATCGAGGGATTCCAGAAAGAGGTCACCGTGGCCGAGACCGGCACGGTGCTCACCGTCGGCGACGGCATCGCCCGCGTCTATGGCCTCTCCAACGCCATGGTCGGAGAGCTGATCGAGTTCCCCGGCGAGAATATGGGCATGGTCCTCAACCTCGAGGAGAGCAACGTCGGCTGCGCCCTATTCGGCCACGACGAGCACATTAAGGAAGGGGACACGGTCAAACGCACCGGCCGCATCATCTCCGTGCCGGTGGGCGAGAAAATGCTCGGTCGCGTGGTCGACGCACTCGGCACCCCCATCGACGGCAAGGGGCCGATCCAGAGCGACCTCACCCGCAAGGTCGAGATCAAGGCTCCGGGCATCGTCGCCCGGAAGAGCGTCCATGAACCGCTGCAGACCGGGCTCAAGGCCATCGATTCCATGGTCCCGATCGGCCGAGGCCAACGCGAGCTCATCATCGGCGACCGTCAAACCGGGAAGACGGCGGTGGCCGTGGACACCATCATCAACCAGAAGCACACCGACGTGCACTGCATCTACGTCGCGATCGGCCAGAAACGCTCGACCGTGGCCCAGGTCGTGGACAAACTGATGCAACACGGCGCCATGGACTACACCACCGTGGTCGCCGCCACGGCGAGCGAACCGGCTCCCCTGCAGTTCATCGCCCCCTACACCGGTTGCACCATGGGCGAGTATTTCCGCGACAACGGCAAGCACGCCCTAATTATCTACGACGACCTCAGCAAACACGCCGTGGCCTATCGCCAGCTCTCCTTGCTGCTGCGCCGCCCACCGGGACGCGAAGCCTACCCCGGCGACGTCTTCTATCTCCACTCGCGCCTCCTCGAGCGCGCGGCCAAGATGAACGACGAACTCGGCGCCGGATCGCTGACCGCCTTACCCGTGATCGAAACCCAGGCCGGCGACGTCTCGGCCTACATCCCCACCAACGTCATCTCCATCACCGATGGTCAGATCTACCTCGAAGCCAACCTCTTCTACTCGGGTATCCGGCCGGCCATCAACGCGGGTCTCTCGGTTTCTCGCGTCGGCGGCGCGGCCCAGATCAAAGCGATGAAGCAGATCGCCGGCATGCTCAGGCTGGAACTGGCCCAGTACCGCGAACTCGCCGCCTTCGCCCAATTCGGCAGCGACCTGGACAAATCCTCCCAGAAGCGCCTGCAACGGGGCCGCGTGCTCACCGAGATCCTCAAGCAGGACCAGTACGTCCCCCTGCCCGTCGAGAAGCAGGTCCTCATCATCTTCGCCGCGACCAAGGGGTATCTGGACGATTACAAACTCCCGACCCTCTCGCGTTACGAACAGGAACTCAACACCTACATGGACCAGAAGCACGCTGACCTGCTCTCCGAGCTTGCCAAGAGCGGCAAGATCAGCGAGCAGCTCGAGCAGAAGCTCAAGGCGGCGCTGGACACCTTCAAGGGACAATTCCGCGAGTAACCCCGAGAAGGAGGTCCGGTCATGGCCAATCTGCGCGACATCCGCAAGCGCATCAGCAGCGTCAAGAGCACCCAGAAGATCACCAAGGCGATGAAGATGGTCGCCGCCTCGTACCTGCGACGCTACCAGGATCGTTTCAACTCCATCACCCGTTGTCAGAAGAACCTGCAGAGGCTTCTCG
>MGSU01000120.1 GCA_001799195.1 Deltaproteobacteria bacterium RIFOXYA12_FULL_61_11
CCCCGTTCCTCCAGGGCGGAGCGAAATTGATGCTCAAGTTCGCCCACATGTCCACGACGAAACCCATCCCGCTGACTTGGTACCTCGACGACGTGGTCATCTTCGTCAAGGAACAATGACCCTCTCTCCCCTCTTCGGCTTCCGTCTCTCCCTCTAATCCCTCACCGCGATTCGCGACAAGCTCCTCCTTCTTCGGGACATCACCCTGATCTCAGCAGCCAACTGTTCGTGGACGAAGGCCTGGTAGGGGAGTGGTACGTTGGGGAGGAGAAATAAGGCTCAGCGCAAGCCGTGGAGGACGTGCAGGACCACCGTACCGACCTGTTCCAAGCTGGTGGCGCTGACCTTGTCGAGCGTGTCCTCGAGAGTATGCCACGCGGGATAGTCGAAATCGATGAGGTCGATGCATTTCACACCCGCCCGGTTGAGCGGCAGGTGATCGTCCATGATGCTGTGCCGCACGGTAGCATGAAAGGTGGTGAAGCCCAGCTCGCGGGCCGTGTTCCAGACCAATTCCACGAGTTCGGGTGCGTAGTGGACGGACCAGCGTTCTTGGTAGATCTGGAGGTCTGCGTCGCCGATCATGTCCAGGAGGATACCGAAGCGGTAGTCCGAGGCCTGCAATTGACCCGCGTAGACGTTGCTCCCGAGGAACATGTCTTTGGCACTCGGGCCATGGTCCTCGCCATCGAAGAACACCAATTCGATGGGTATTGGAGGAGGCGCTGCCGCAAAGGTGCGGGCGAGTTCGAGCAGGACCGCGACCCCCGAGGCCCCGTCGTTGGCACCGTCGATGGGTTGGTTCCTGTGGGCCGGGTCCGGATCCTGGTCTGCCCAGGGTCGGCTGTCGAAATGGGCTGCCAACAACACCCTCGGTGCTCGGGGTGGCTCGGCTTTCGGCCAGAAGGCGACCAGGTTGGTGAAGGTTAGATCCTCGTTGTGGACCTCCAGGGTGAAGGGGCGCCGTTCTACACTCAAACCGCAGCCGAGCAGGTGATCCTCGTAGTAATCGAGCGCGGCAGCGTGGCCGGGGCGGCCGGTGAAGCGAGGCCCGAGTTCGACTTGCGCGGCGACATGCCGCAGCGCTTGTTGCCCGTCGAAGACCGGGAGTTTCACGCTGCTCGGCGTCGAACGTGGGCAACCGGTCAGGGCGAACAGAGCGGTCGTCACGGGTACCAAGTTACGGTAGAGCGCGGAGGTATTCGGCATAACTCACCTTTTCAATGGCAGCAGCGATGCTCTCGAGCAAACCCGAGGGTTCACCCGTGAGGAGGGACCGAGCCTGGAGCAGGAGCAGGTCTTCTTCCTCGAAGCCGAGGAACCAGGAGGCAGCAGCTGTTGCACGCAAGCGTTCGAAGGATTGGATATCGATAGTATGAAGGAGTTCGAGACATGTCGTGCCCGATGGTTCAGGGGGTGAAGTCGGAGCCAGGAGGGTCAGGAAGCCGGGATGCTCGAGGTCGAGGACCTGCAGAAGCCGCGCCCCCGGAGCGCACCTCGGGGCAATGGAACGCAGGTGTGCGGCAAGCACGAGATGGGTTGGGCATTCGGGTGCAGGCAAGGCAGGGGCAACAAACTGTACCAAGGGCGTTCCCTCGTATGTCCACGGATGAGTGAGGGGGGCGGCCTCCTCGGCCGTAGCTGAGAGATGGCGCTCGACCTGTGGTTCGGTGCGACACTCGAAGCTGGGCAGGGCTGCATCGGCTCCCTCAGGACCGCGCAGCACCAGGAAGACGGTACGGGGATCGAGTTCGTTGACGTACCAACGCTGGAGAGCTCGGGCGAGCGTGGGAGGCCTGGGTTCACTCAGAGCGTGCGGGGCAGCCCCCTCTCCGAAAGTGTCGGTCCGGTAACGGTCGAAGACGCGTCTGCCGAGATCAGAGAGTACCTCGATGAGGTCCGAGGTCGGCACGATCAGGCGCACTGTCGTGGTGAAGGGACCCTGCATGGTTTCCAGGATAGGGGCTGGAGTTCCTTCGCGGGCGGAGAGTTGGGAGCGGAGATATTCGAGGAACAACGAGGTGCAAGGGATCCCTTCGAATTCGAGACGATGGGCTTTCCCTCGGGTATAGACGAAATAGAGGATGCTGAACGGGTGTTGGTGTGGTGTGAAGAACACGGAGAACGTCCGACGATATTCCACGAGCGGGGAGAGTTGCAAGGGTGCGTGATCGAGAGGAGGTGTTGTGGCCAACCGTTCGAGCCTCGCCGCCGGGGAGGGAACACAGGCCACAGCGGCGAACAACAATCCCAGGAGCGCGAGGACACTGGGCGGGAAGGTAGGTGGCAGATACTTCATGGTTAGTATCTGCCTCTCATTCTTTTCGCTTGTCAACTGGGAGTGATGTTTGATAAAAGATTGATTCCTTTCAGGCCTTGTGCGGAGGAACGGCGCTGCCGGCAGGTGACATGGAGCAGGTGGCGAAGTGTAGATGAGCGGTCCCTTCAAGGTCTTGATAGTCGACGATTCCAAGTCGGTGTGCGAGTTGCTGCACAAGCAATTCCCCCCCGAACGCTTCACCGTGGTCGGGCACGCTCATGATGCCAACTCGGCTCTTGCGGCCATCAAGAAGCAACCCATCGATGTCGCCGTGCTCGATATCGTCCTGCCCCAGGCCTCAGGGATTACGGTTTTCAAAGAGATCGTTCGCATCTCGCCGGACACGCAGGTGATTCTGATAACCGACAAAGCGACCCCGGATCTCATCCGTAAGTTGATGAGTCAACAAGCCCGCTATTTCCTGGTCAAACCGATCAAGCGGGAGGTCCTCCTCCTCACCATCCAACGTGCAATGGCCTTGCGCTCTATCGAGATCATCGCTCCACAGGTGCCGGAGCTGAATTTCTCTCCCCTCTGCGAAGACACCGCGAAGATGCCGCAGAATTATATCTCCCTCATGGACCGGAGCGAACTGATCACCAGGGCCTTTCAGCTCTTCGATAGTTACGAGGAAGGGGTCATCGAACAACTCCGGAAATTCGAGGGCGAGCGTGACACCATCGAGGACAAAGCGATCAAGATCAGATCGCGACTCGAAGCCTCCGCTGGGCAACTCGCCAATCTGCGGTTCATCATTGAGAACCACGAGAAGAGTATCGAGGAACTCTCCAGAGAACGCAGGGCGAGGACCGAAACGGTCAAGCTCTTGATGGTGGAGAAAACCGCTCAAGAGCGGGAAATAGCCGAGCTGCTCAATCGTTATAAGACCCAGGAAGAGAACGTCGGCTATGCCAAGCTCAACCTGGACAAGCTCAAGATCCGTTTGATTGAGAAGATCAAGTACCGTGACCGAGTGCTACCGCAGTTGGCGGGTCTGCAGCAAGAAGTGGAAAAGGTAGAGACAGAAGTCCTTTCGACCGGAAAGATCGTGCACGCGCTCGGGGACAAGATCAAGCTGGCTCGAGAACTCTTGGAGAAGATAGCCAACCAGCGGCATCGCCTCGATCACGAAACCCAACAGGGCAAGGAACGCGGCGTAGAGTTGCAGGTGAAACTCCGTGAGGCGGCCAAACAAGAAGTAAAACTCAGCGATGCTGCGGAGAAGAGTCGCAGGGGGTTGGAAGCCGCGGAAGGCAGAGTGAAGGATTTTATCATTAAATTGGCCCCACAGCTCGACCAACAGCAAGCCTTCGACAACTTCCATACCTTGCACAACCTCTGTGAATTGCCACAGGGCATGCTTCCCAAACGCAATACCTTGCTACGAGAACTCATCGAAGCCAAGGAACGGCACGCTACCATTTCCGAACAATTGCGCCGGTTCATGGCTTCCTATACGCATTTGCGGGGGGAGAACGAGGCCTTGACCAACTCCTGCAACAGGATTGTCCAAAGTCGGCCGGTGTTGGACAGTAAGTTCAATGAACTACAGGGGCTCCTGAAAAACTTAGGGGAGAAGGCGAGCGCAGCGGAGAAGCACTATCGGGCTCTTTGTCAGCGAAGGGATGAACGCAAGGTCGATTACATGAAGCTCAAACAGAGCCAGACACACCTATTCGAAGAGCTCGACCGGTTGCGCGACGAGGTCGAGTTGGCCGAGAGTTCTCTCCGCACCTTCTTGATAAAGAAGGAAAGTCTCGAGAAAGACCTGACTCAAAAAGATAATTTATTCAACCAAGTCGAACGGCGTATCGTTGAGGCGACCAATGCCAACAGCCGGATCACCGAGAAAGTATCGGTGCAGCGCAGGGAGATAGAAAAAGCTCAGGCCGAGATCGCCTCCAAGGAGCAGGACCGCGGTCTACAACAGCAGGCCTTGGTCGAGATGGAGCGCATTCTCCAGCAACTCGAATTGAAACGGATCCAAGCTCTCTCGGCCGTCAACCGCTTTGCCGAGGCCAGGGGCTACTTCGGCCAGATCCGGGGACGTATCGAGCAACTCCTCCAGGAACGCTTCTGCCGCAAGGTCGCGATCATGGCCACCGACATCAAAGGCTCAACCTCCTACTTCGAGCGTTTCGGTGATATAGCCGGACGGAGAATGATAAAAACTCACAATGAGTTGCTTCATCCCTTGGTGCAGAAGTGTGGTCACATCTTCAAGACCAAAGGGGATTCCCTGTTCGCCTATTTCGAGCAGTCAAGAGACGCCCTGGATATTGCCCTTGCCATCCAACGCACCCTCAGGAGTTACAATGCCCAGGCGCATCTCGATCCCGACCAGCGTATCCGGGTGCGCATCTATCTCCACTACGGGACCGCGATTCTCGAACAACGTCCCGAGGGCCTGGAGGTCTATGGAGACGTGGTCTACACCTCGATGAAGATCGAGGAAAAGGGTGGGGACCGGGCGGAAGTCATTGTCGCCTCGCGGGATTTCTATGATCAATTCCTCGAGGATGAGGACTTGCTCTTCCGGGATTTCGGCAAGTTGGCGATCAGCAGCGAGGGGGAGGCGTTACCCCTGTACGAACTGCTCTGGGAGGAAATGCCGTGATCGAAGGAGCCAACCTCTTCCAGTTCCTCGAGAAAGGCGGGCCGATCATGTATCCGCTGGGCCTCTGTTCGGTGCTGCTTCTCGGGATCGTGTTCGAACGCGCATGGTCCTTGCGGCTCCGGCGTATCCTGCCCACGCGCTTCCTCATAGAAGTTGATGATCTGGTGCGCCGTGGAAAATTGCCCGAGGCCTCGACCCTGTGCAAAACCAATGACTCTTCCATCGCCAGGATCTTCCTCGCCGGACTGCAGCATCCTACGCGGCCACGGGAATTGTGTCGGGAAGCTCTCGAGGCTGCCGGTCGCCAGGAGAGCGCGAAACTGCAGACCAATCTCGGGATACTGGCCGCGATCGCCTCGGTATCACCTTTACTCGGTCTCCTCGGTACAGTCATGGGCTTGCTCCAGGTATTTCGCACTATCGAGGCCCATGGAGCCGGGAATACCAGTATTTTTGCGGGGGGCATCTACCAGGCTTTGATCACCACTGTGGTGGGCTTGATCATCGCTATTCCCGCTTTCCTGGTTACCAAGTACTTCGAGAGTAAAGTCGAGAGCTTGGTCAGGGAAATGGAGCGCGCGGGTTTGGAATTGCTCGACCTCTTGCGCGGAGAGTCCTGATGCACTTCTCCGTGCTGAAGAAACAGAATGTCGAATTGGGAATCACGCCTCTCATCGATGTGATTTTTACCTTGCTGGTGTTCCTGCTCATCTCCACCACCTTCGAACAACAGGGAGGGCTCGAGGTCGAATTGCCCGGGTCCAGCTTCAGCGAGACGGCGAGTCCGGTCGAACGCAGTACGGTGACGATCGATCGGAACGGGCATGTGTATCTCAATCGTCAACGGGTCGAACTCGATGGGCTCGTACTCGCTTTGCGTACTCTGAGCCGTACCTCTGCGGTAGTCCTCGAGGCCGATCGTGAGGTCAAGCACGGCCGCATCGTTGCGGTCATGGATGCAGTGCGCCGCAGTGGGATCAAGGCGGTTTCCATTGCCACGAAGACCGGGGGAATCCCGAAGCGCTAAGACCTGGAGGAAAGACGATGTACGCGATCATCATGGCTGGAGGGTATGGCACCAGGTTCTGGCCCAAGAGCAGGCGAAGTCTGCCCAAGCAATTTCTCGCGATCGGCACCCGCAGGACCTTGCTCCAGGAAACCTATGACAGGTTGGCTCGCTTGCTTCCCTCCGACCACATTGTGGTGCTCACCAACGCGCTGCATGTACCCCTGGTGCGAGCCCAATTGCCGGAGTTGCCGGCCGCGAATTTGCTGGCCGAGCCCATGGTCCGCGACACCGCGCCGTGTATCCGCTTGGCCGCTGCCCTGGTCGCGGGGAGGGATTCGCGAGAGACCATGCTCATCGTTCCCTCGGATCACGTTATCAGGGACCAGGAGGGTTTCGCGCGGGTGGTAACCGCCCTCGAAGCAGAATTGGTAAGAGAGGACGGTGCGGTGACCATCGGTATCCCTCCGGACAGAGCTGAAACTGCCTATGGATACCTTGAGGTGGGTGAATTACTGGCGCATCATGCCGGGGTAGCTGTCCATCGTACCCTTCGCTTCACCGAGAAACCGGATTTGGCGACCGCCGAGCGATTCCTCTCTGGAGGCACCCATTGGTGGAACAGCGGGATGTTTGCTTGGCGGGTCGATACCTTGCTCGAAGCGTATGCTACCTGCTTGCCTGAAGTCGCAGCCTTAGCCGAGGGGCTGCAGGGGGAACTCGACGGTCCGAAGCGCGAGAGCGTGATCGAAGCCTTCTATCGCGAGGTGACCCCTATTTCGGTGGATTTCGGCCTCATGGAGCGCTATCCCCATCAACGCACGATCAAGGCCTGCTTCGACTGGAACGATGTCGGTGGTTGGGCAGCGGTCCCGGGGGAGGTGACCGGCAACAACCGGCTGATTTCCGGACACCTCTGTGACCTCGACGCTTCGGGTAACATCGTGGATATGGCCGAGCACCGCAAGGTTGTAGCTCTGCTGGGGGTTCACGACCTCGTCGTCGTGGATACCGCGGATGCTCTTCTGATCTGCCCGATCGGACGCAGCCAAGAGCTCAAAGCGTTACTCGGGAAATTGCGAGCCCAAGGAAGAGAGGACGTGCTATGAGAACTCTGCTGTGGATCCTGATTTGCGCGTTGCTGGTCCTACCCGCGAGTCTGGCGAAGGAAAACTTCCTGACCTCGGACGGGCTGTTGACCCTCGGTGGAGCGGGGGCCGACTGGGGTGGGGAAGATCGAGTACTCGGCCTCCTCGATCTCAACCTCGAGCTGCGTTCGAAGAACCGCGATGTGGTGCACTTCTATATTGGGGCTGAAAATCTTTTCGGTTATGGAGCGATGCGGGACGACCTTGACCAGCAGCACGGTGCACTCGATCTCTTCCCCTATCTCGGCATGGATCTCGCCCTCCCACGCCAGAGTCCGATCTCGATCGTCCTCAAGCCAAAGCTCGGCTATGGTTATTCCCTGGTACCCGGCTATCTCCAGCACGATACCGAGGAGAACTTCCATACCTATCGTTGGGGTCTAGCCGGGGCCCTGGCCTTGAACCACCTCACCGTCGCTCGTTCTGTACTGCTCGAGGCCGAGTACTCGCGTTATGCTCAGCACTATGCCTACCATTTTCTTACGACCAGGCTGTTCTATGTTCCCTACGATACCTATGAAGCCTCCATGGGAGCTGGGGTTTGCCTGGTATTCCATCATATACGCAACAAGAAATTCTCCCTCACGGGTGGGGGGATAGGCTTGACCTTCTGAAGTCCGGGGTCACTCCTCTCGTTCTTCGGGGTGCCCTCGCCCGAGCGAGCGCGGGTAATCGACCAGACCATGTTTCTGCAATCGGTAACGGAACGATCTGAAGGTGGTATTCAGGAGTTTGGCGGCTTCGCCGATGACTCCGTTGGTCCTGGTCAGGGCCTTGATGAGGTAGTCGCGTTCCAACGTCGAGAGGACCTCTTCGAGATCGAGGCCCTGTTCCGGCAATTCGCTGCCCGGACAAGGTCTACCCCCCTGACCTCCCTTCCTCCCGAGGGTTCCGAGCGCCTCGGCGGTGAGGACGGTGCTGGTCTCTATCGCGAGACCTCGTTCGATAATGTTGCGCAATTCTCTGATATTTCCCGGATAATCGTGGTTGGCGAGGAGTTCGAGAGCCTCGGGACTGAGCTGTTGCACGGTGGGGTTGATGGCAGGAGCCAGACGCTGCAAGAAGTGCGCGGCCAGCTGGGGGATGTCCTCTCGGCGTTCGCGTAGCGGGGGCATATGGAGATGGAAGACGTTGAGACGATAGTACAGGTCTTCGCGAAAAGAGCCCTGGGCTACGGCTTGATCAAGGTCGCGATTGGTGGCGGTGATCACGCGGGCTTCGATCTTGGTATCCTCGTTGGAACCGAGCCGGCGTACCGTTCTCTCCTGAAGCACCCGGAGCAGCTTGACCTGGGTCATGGGCGGCAGATCCCCGATCTCATCGAGGAAGATCGTCCCACCGCCGGTATACTCGAACAAGCCCTTCTTATGAGCGGTAGCTCCGGTAAAGGCTCCCTTCACGTGACCGAATAGTTCGCTCTCGATCAGGGTTTCTGGGATCGCGGCGCAGTTCAGGGCGACGAAAGGCCGCTCGTGGAAGCGGGAGGTGTAGTGCAGGGTCCGGGCGATCAATTCCTTCCCGGTGCCGCTTTCGCCGGTGATCAGCACCGTGATGTCCTTATCCTTGATGCGTTCTATGAGCACGAGGAGTTTCTGCAGTTTCTGACTCTCGCCCACGATGACGTCTTCCGTCATCCGCTTTTCCAGGGTCGTGCGCAGATAGACATTCTCGCGAGCCAAGAGCAATCGTTCGGAAGCCTTGGTCACCACATGCTTGATGTTGTCTACTTGAAAGGGTTTGAGGATGTAGTCGTACGCTCCGCGTTTCATCGCTTCGATCGCGTTCTCCATAGAGCCGAAGGCAGTGATCAGGATAACGATGGTATTCGGGTCGACCTCCTTGGCCCGTTGCAGCACCTCCAACCCACCGACACCGGGCATCTTCAGGTCTGAGATGACCAGGTCGAAATGGGTGGCGCGCAGCATCTCCAACGCGTCGTTGCTGCTCGTCGTGGTAGTCACGAGGTAGCCTTCCTTGCGAAGGAAGATCTCGAAGAATTCGCAGATGCTTACCTCGTCATCGACGACTAGGACCTTGATCATTGCATAGGCTCCGTATCCAGGGGCAGCACGACGTGGAAGCGTGTGCCGCGGCTTTCTTTGTTCTCGACGTGGATCTTGCCTCCATGACCTTCGATGATCTGGTAGACGATGGACAAACCCAAGCCTGTGCCGCGTTGTTTGGTGGTGAAGAAGGGATCGAAGATGCGTTTGACCACATCCGCGGGTATGCCAGGACCTTCGTCCTCGACCATCAGATCGGCGAGAGTGCCTCGTTGCCGGGTGCTTACCAGGACTGTTCCCTCTTCACCCATGGCTTCTACAGCGTTGCGAAGGAGATTGAGGAGTACTTGGTGGAGCAGGCGTTCATCGATCATGACGGGGAGCGGTGTGCAGAAATCGGTCGTGATGGTCGGTCCCGGGACTTCACCGCGCCGACCGAGGAACAGCTCGACCGTACTTGCCGCCAACTCGGAAAGGTCTTTCCTCTCGGGCCGCGGGTTCTGTGGGCGGGCAAAGATCAGGAAGTCGCTGATGAGGCTGTCGAGTCGGCCGATCTCCCGCAGGACGATGTTCATCAGTCGTTGATCTTCTGGCGCAAGGGTCAGGTCCCTGGACAGGAGTTGGATGGATCCGCTGATCGAGGCCAGAGGGTTACGGATCTCGTGGGCGATACCTGCGGCGAGTTGACCGAGGGCAGCGAGCTTGTCCGAGGTCCGCAACCTTTCTTCCATCTCGCAGTACTCGGTGTTGTCGCGAACGAGGACCAACCGCTGTTCTTCGTGGTGCTCATCCCCGGGAAGATGTTGTCCGAAGACGACCAAGTGCCGGCGTTTTTTATGCCGATCGAGGTGGATGAACTCCCAACGTACCGACGGTTTTGAGGATTGGAGGCCACGCAGGACCTCGAGGTGTTGCGGACCCAGGAAGGGGAGTGCGCCCTCCAGAGGCCCGCGCTCCGGGAGGTCGTCGATGTGGTCGAGGATGCGTCCCAACCGCGAGTTGCGGAACAGGGTGGAGAGGTTGGCATTGGTGAGGACCAAGCCATCCCCGAGGTTGCGTACGATGGTCGAGTTTATTCGATTGAGTTGTTCGAGGTCGCTCTGCCGGGCGCGCAATTCGATACTGGTGCGGTGCAGGGCTTCGGTGATGTAGCCGGCTACATAGGCAATAATGAGGAAGAGCGACAGATTGGTGATGACCTTGATGGCTACGTCGATCGCATCCAGGGTCTCCGGCCTGACCGGTCTGTCGAGGGGCGGGAGTACCCCGTGGTACTGGAGCAGAGAGAGACCACCATAGAGCAGACAGCAGGCGTAGGCAGTGGCAACACCTCCTCCGCGCAGGAGCAGGATGTTGGCGCTCAAGATGTTGAGCAGGTACATGAAGGTGAAGATGCTATCCACGCCTCCGGTGAGATAGATCACGCAGGTGGTGAAGAGAACGTCCCAGGCGAGTTGGAGTGCGGCGAAGACCATGGGATTGCGCAAGGTTGAGAAGCGCAGGATGACCCAGAAGATGAAAGAAGCGACATACGAACTGGAGATGAGGACATAGATGAACATGAGGGTGGAAGATAGGAAGGCGTTCTGATCGTAGATGCGCAAAATGATCGTGGTGCTGAACAGGATGGTGACGAACAGCACTCGCGAGAGAAGGTGCCAGTAGAGCTTGTCTGAGAGTTCGAAGGTCGGGGTCTTCACGCCAAGGCTCAGCCTCCACCGCCCTGCAGGCTGCCGGCGAGTTCGAAGATCGGGAGGTACATGGCCAACACCAAACCGCCGATGATGCCGCCCAAGAAAACCATCATCAAGGGTTCAATGATCTTGGTCAGACCGGACATTGCAGCGTCGACCTCTTCCTCGTAGAAGTCAGCGATCTTGTTCATCATCTGGTCGAGCGCTCCGGTGCTCTCGCCGACCCGGATCATCTGAGGGACCATATCCGGGAAGATGGAACGCTCTTCAATCGGCTCGGCCATGGTCTTGCCTT
>MGSU01000121.1:0-7818 GCA_001799195.1 Deltaproteobacteria bacterium RIFOXYA12_FULL_61_11
CCAAGACCCACCGGTTGCCGATCGTGGTGGTCATTCAACCCGACGGAGAGGCTCTGGATCCCGCCACCATGGAGGCAGCGCATACCGGACCGGGGAGGCTGGTCAACTCAGGTTCCTTCGACGGTCTACCCAACCACGAGGCCATGGCGGCCATCACCGCCCATGCCGCGAAGGAGGGCTTCGGCGAGGCCACGGTGAACTACCGCCTCAAGAACTGGTTGCTCTCGCGGCAGCGCTACTGGGGTGCCCCAATCCCGATCATCCACTGTCCGAGCTGCGGCGAGGTTCCTGTACCGGAGAAGGATCTACCCGTACTCTTGCCCAAGGGGGTCGAATTCAAGGAAACGGGAGAATCGCCACTGGCCCGCTGCCCCGACTTCGTCAACACATCCTGCCCCCGTTGCGGCGGCGCGGCCAAGCGCGAGGTGGACACCATGGACACCTTCGTGGATTCCTCGTGGTACTTCCTGCGCTTCCCGACCCCCCGAGCGGAAAATGCCTGCTTCGATCAGGCGGCTCTGCGCTCGATGTTGCCGGTCCACCAGTACGTGGGTGGGATCGAACACGCCACCATGCACCTCATCTATGCCCGTTTCTTTACCATGGTGTTGCACGACCTTGGTTTGGTGCCCTTCACCGAGCCTTTCAAACGTCTGTTCTGCCAGGGTATGGTCTGCCGCATGGCCTACTATTGTTCCACTCATAAATGGATAGCCGAAGAGACTCTGGTGCGTGAGCTCCAGACAGGTAAAGAGGCCCTCCTGTGCCCGCACTGCCGTCAACCGGTGCGCGCCGAGATGGCCAAGATGTCCAAGACAAAACTCAACGGCGTAAGCCCGGACGAGATGTTCGACCGCTACGGCGCCGATTGCACCCACCTGGCCATCCTCTTCCTCGGTCCACCGAACCGGGACCTCGAGTTCAACGAGAAGGTCGTCCTGGGTATGAGCAGGTTCCTCGGCCGGGTCTGGGCCGCGTTCGAAGAATACAGTCCCCAAGTGGGCAGGGTCGCTCCATACCGGCGCGGACAGGCCACCGAGCTCCAACCCGCTGAGCGGGAGTTGCGGCGCAAGACCCACGAGATGCTCCGCTGGGTCACCCATGCGTTCGAGGTCGACGAGCACCCCGACACCGAGAACAACTTCCACTTCAACACCTGCATCTCGCAGCTCATGGAGTTGCTCAACACCATCCGGAGCAGCAAGGCCGTTCGTCCGGAGATCCTGCGGGAGGCGCTCGAGGCCTTGGCGCTGGCGCTCAACCCCTTCGCGCCGCACCTGGCCGAAGAACTCGGACAACGGCTTGGGCTCGAGGGCGGCATGCTGCGCCAGGCGTGGCCGGTCTGGGACGAGGACGCGGTGCAGGTCGAGAGCATCGAGTTAGTCCTCCAGGTCAACGGCAAAGTCAGATCCAGGCTGCAAGTCCCGGTCGGTCTGGGACAGCCCGACGTCGAGGTCTTGGCCTTCGCCGACGAGACCCTGAAGAAACACCTCGAGGGCAAGACGGTGCGCAAGGTCATCCACGTCAAGGACAAGCTGGTCAACATCGTGGCCGGCTGAGCGTCCCTGAAAACCGTTGGAGGTGGCGGCATGAGCCCTTCTGTAGCACTCGTGACGCAGTGCAGGGACTTGCTCCTGCGGAGCCGACGCATCGTGGTACTCAGCGGCGCGGGTATCTCCACCTCGGCCGGCATCCCGGATTTTCGCAGCCCGGACAGCGGTCTCTATGCCGGGCTCGATCGCTACGCCCTACCCTATCCCGAGGCCATCTTCGAGCTGGAGTTCCTGCGCGAGAATCCCGAGCCGTTCTTCCACCTAGCCGGGAGGTTGCTGCCCGGTGCCTATGCTCCGACCGAGGGGCATCAGTTCATCGCCGACCTGGAACGGGCCGGGAAGCTCTTGCGGCTCTTCACCCAGAACATCGACGGCCTCGACCGTATGGCCGGCACGACGAGGGTGGTGGAATGTCACGGCAGCTTCCACAGCGCGACCTGCCTCGCGTGCGGCCGGAAGTACCCCCTCGCCGAGTACCGCGAGCCCGTCCTCCGGCAGGAGGTACCTCGCTGCGCGTGCCCGGCAGCCGGGGTGATCAAGCCCGACGTGGTCTTCTTCGGCGAAGCCCTGCCAGTCGCCTTCTTCGAGCATGCCCGGGCCGATTTGCCAGTCTGTGACCTGCTCCTGGTGATCGGCAGCTCGTTGACCGTCTATCCGGTCGCGGGACTGGTCGAACAGGTTCCGAGGGGAGTGCCGCGCGTGCTGCTCAACCGAGAGCGCACCGGGCACCGCTTCGATCTCGAACTGCTCGGCGAGCTCGACGACCTCTGCGCAGCCTTGCGGGATAGCCAAACCTGACCGTTACCTTTATTTCCAACGGGCTGAAATACGCCTCTCAAGAGTGCTTGGCGCGATCGCTCCACCACATCCCGCCGGCGTTGACCAATCTTGACAAGTCTTCCCGACAACCTCATTAGTGAGGCTCGCTGGACTACTGCCACCCTCTGGCCGCTGCCCCCCCCTTTTCAACCGTTTGATTCTCTTTCTTTCTACCCGTGATCGGCTTTTGGTGCTCGAACCCAAGCTGAGCGCGGCGATCGCCGACCTGGACTTCATTGCCGCCAGGGCCACGGTCGACGGCGACAGCATGGTCCGTAACGTGCTCAGAGCCGGTTTAGACCAAGTTGCCCGGGGCAAGAAGAACCCCGGCGCCGCAGAGCAGGCCATGCTCGGAGTCCTGGCCAGAGAGAGAGCCCGCTACGATGCCTGGCTGACCGTGCTCGGGACCATCGGCAACAACGCGCCCTTCATCGGGCTCTTCGGCATGGTTCTGGGAATCATCGAAGCCTTCCACCACCTCGGTTCGGTCGACATCGCGGGGGTCAGCAGCAACCAGTACATTATGGGTGCGATCGGCGAGGCCCTGGTCGCGACCGGGGTCGGAATCCTGGTCGCCATACCGGCGGTGGCTTCCTACAACTGGGCGCGATCGACGATTACGAGCCGGGTTTCCCACACCGAGGCTCTCATGCGCGCGCTGCTCGCCGGAATCGGCTGCATCGATTGCAAACCCGACCAGCCTGCCGACGGAGTGCTCTGACATGGCTGGCATGCAACACGAGGGCGATGCTCCTATCAGCGGCATCAACGTCACACCCCTGCTCGACGTGGTCCTGGTCATCTTGATCATCTTCATGGTCACCGCGTCGCTCACAGCGCGGCAGGCCTTGCAGCTCGACCTGCCGAGGGCCCAGACCGCATCCGAACAGCCGGGTGAGCTGCTCGGGGTGTCCCTCACCTCGGACGGTCGCATGTTCTACAACGGCCGGCCCGGGTCCCTGGACGACCTGCCGCAGATCGTCAGCCAAGCGCGCGAGCGAGCCGCCGGCAAGCCGGTCAGCGCCTTCGTCGCAGCAGATCGGAGCGTACCCTACGGCCTTTTTGCCGAGGTCATCGATCGCCTCCGTCTCGAAGGCATCGAAGAGATCGCCCTGGACACGCAACCCGTGGAAGCGAGCGAGCTCGAACGGTGATGTTCATCCGTTTCGCGGGTATTCTCGGACTCACCTCGGCCCTGATCGTCCACGGAGCCGCCCTTGCCTATCTGTTCTTGGCAACTCCGCCCAGACCAGAACGATCCAAAGTAGGAGCCCCGCGCAAGATAACCACGGTCAGGACCTTGCCCACGCGGCCCGTCGTCATCGCGGCGAAGAGGGTCGAACCTCCTCCTACCGTGTCACGACCGGAGCCCCCGAAGAAACCGCCACGACAGAAGAAGTCTTCGCCCCAGTCCCTGCCGACACCCACACCGTCAGTCGAACCGGTTCCCGTCGTAGTGCAAGAGACGCCCCCCTCGGCCCCTGCCGCCGCTCCTGCACCCGCGGTGCCCCGCCGCTTCTCGGTAAGCTTGGAGGCGACCGTGCAGAGCGGAGGTATAGCGGTCCCGACCTCGCAGGAGGGGTGGACCTTCGGTACCCCGGACGGTAGCCCAGAGGGACAGCGCCGTCCTGCCGGTAGCGTGGATCAGCCGGCTCGAGCCGCCGAGGTGACCGCTTTACCCAGGCTCTTGGGGATGCCACCACTCGAGGACCTGCGCCGGGCTTACCCCGAACAGGCTCGCCGCGATGGCAGAGAGGCAGACGTCAAGCTCGAGGTTCTGGTCTCCGACCGCGGGAGCGTGCTCGAGGTTCGCATCCTCCAGTCCGCCGGACCCGACTTCGACCAGGCCGCGAAAGCCCTGGTCAGACGCTTCCGTTTCAGCCCCGGCAACCGGGGGGGTGCACCGGTTACGGTGTGGCTGCCCTGGACCTACAAGTTCCGACTCGATGGATAATCGATGGATGAGAAGACCATGACGCTGCGCTGGTTTTGTCCGCTCCTGCTCTTGGTTCAGCTCTTCGACTCCACCTGGGCCCAAGAGGCCGAGCCGACCTTGGCAGTACCTCCACGCCTGCTGGAACTTGTGCCTGCCGAGGTCCCTCCCGGCTACCGAGGTAATAGTCGTCCTCGGCCTGGATGTCTCGGCGGACGGCACCGTCGAGAAGGTCGAAATCTTGAGGGGAGCTGGTGAACCCTTCGACCGAGCTGCGCTCGATGCAGGTCGACGTTTCCGCTTCGAACCCGCCCGGCTGAGCACCGGCGAGGCCGTGCCCGTCTCGATCGAGTTCAAGCTGACCCTGAGTCCGCCCCCAGAACCGCCCCCACCGCCGGTACGCCTGAACGGCATCCTGCTCCAGCGTGGCAGGAGATTGCCTCTCCGAGGAGTCGAGATCCTGATCCGGGTCCAAGACCGCACCGTAACCTCCACGCGCAGTGACGAACAAGGTCGTTTCTCGGTCGAGGTGCAGAGCCCCGAGTTCACCGTCCTCGCTGCTCCCGAAGGCCATGACCGTCTGGAAGCATCTATTCAAGCTGTTCCGGGAGAAGAGCGCGAAGAGGTGTATTACCTCGAGGCCGTTTCCGCGGACAATGAAACCGTCATCACCGCCGAACGCTTGCGCCGCGAGGTGGTTCGTCAGACCATTCCCAAAGAGGTCGTCCGCACGGCCGCCGGCACCCAAGGAGACGTGCTCAAGGTCGTCCAGAACTTGCCGGGTGCTGCTCGCGGTTCCTTCGGCGCCGGAGCCGTCATTCTGCGCGGGACCAGCAGCGAGGACAGCAGGGTCTACCTCCACGGACATGAGCTTCCGATCCTCTACCACTTCGGCGGCCTGCGCAGCACGGTCAACAGCGCCTTCCTCGAGGCCGTCGACTACGTTCCCGGCAATTTCGCGCCCGAGTACGGCCGCGCTATCGGCGGGGTGGTCGACGGGCGCTTGCGCGATCCTGCCATCGACGACTTCCACGGCGAAGCCGATCTCAACCTCTACGACGCCGGCTTCATGGTGGAGGGGCCCCTCTCCGACCAGGTCGCGGTCGGCGCAGCCTTCCACCGCTCCTATGTCGACACCTTCCTCAACGCGGTCCTTCCCGAGGACGCACCCATCTCCTTCGATACCGCGCCGCGCTATTACGACTATCAGTTCCTCGCCACCTGGCGGCCCCGCCCCAACCACACCCTTCGACTCATTTGGCTCGGCTCTCTGGACCAGACGCGCCTCATCCTCTCCCGGCCCTCGGACGATCCGGTCCTGCGCGGGGCCATCGACGCCCGGATTATGTTCCACGACCTGCAACTGCGCCAGGAATGGAACGTCCGGCCCGGAGTGCGCGAGGAATTCTCGCTGATGGTCGGCCTGCAGCAATTCAAGACCCGCATCGGCCCGGACCTCTATTTTAACCTCGACGACCTCCCCGTCTCCGGCCGCTTCGCCCTGGAGTTCGAACCAACAGATCGCTTGGCCTTGCGCTGGGGTCTGGATGTGCTCTACGATCAGGTCTCCATCGACCTCCTCTCTCCGCTCCGCCCCCTCGAAGGCGAACAGTCCGCACCGATATCAGCGGGCAAGCTCTATGGCTTCAGCAACGAGACCGAGCTGTTCCAGCCCGCCACCTTTTTGGAGCTGCGTTGGAGTCCGACCGAACGGCTGATGCTCCTGCCATCACTCCGGTTGGATCATTACAGCCAACTCGATCGCACCACCCTCGATCCGAGGGTGACGGCCCGGTATCGTCTGTTCCCGGCCACGACGCTGGTGGCCGGCCTCGGAATGTACCAACAGCCGCCAACGCCGGATCAAAGCGCCGAACGTCTGGGCAATCCCGCACTCCTCGCCCCGCGCAGCTTGCAAACCAGCCTCGGCGCCGAGCAAGACTTCGCCAAGGGGTTGAGCCTCGCAGTGACCGGCTTCCACAAGCGGCTCGATAACCTGGTGAGTCGAAATCAGGCCTTCTTCTCCGACCCGGACGCGGTGCCATACCTCAGCGAGGGTACCGGCCGCATCTACGGCCTGGAACTCCTCTTCAAGGTCTTGTACGGCAAACGCCTGAGCGGCTGGCTAGCCTACAGTTACCAGCGATCCTTCCGCACCGACCAGCCGGGAGAAATCGAACGGCGTTTCGAGTACGATCAGCCCCACAACCTCACCCTGCTCGGCAGCACCGAGTTCGCCCGCGTCTGGTCAGCTAGTGCGCGTTTCCGCTTGGTCTCCGGTAACCCGACCACCCCCGTGGTCGGCTCGCTCTACGATGCCGAGAGCGACACCTACCTCCCGGTCTTCGGTGAAACCTTTTCGGATCGCCTGGCGCCTTTCCACCAACTCGATCTACGCCTCGATCGCCGCTTCACCTTCGACACCTTCCTCCTCGCGGCCTTCCTCGACGTGCAGAACGTCTACAACCGGGGGAACGAAGAGGGAACCCAGTACAACTACGATTACTCTCGCCGCAAGGGTTTGACAGGGCTACCGATCCTGCCCATCCTCGGACTGAGGGGGGAGTGGTGACCATGCAACCGATCCACCGCACGACCTCGGCCATGGGGTTCATACTGTTCCTCGGCCTCCTCTCCTGCAGCGAAACCTTCGAGCCGCCCTCGTACCTATCAGACCTGCGCGTCCTTGCGATCCTGGCCTCTCCCCGGCCAGCATCACCCGGGGAAGAGATCACGGTAAGGGCGGTACTGTACGTGCCGCCTGGAGAGACTGTGACCGAGGAGCGTTGGACCTTTTGCCCCTTCAGCGCCGGCGCCGCGAGCGGCTATATCTGCCTCGATCCCTCCTGTGAGGTCGAGGTCGAGGCCTCGGCCGACGGAAGCGTGAGGACGAAACCGCACGAGTTGGCGCTGGCCTGCCTAGCCCGTTTCGAGAACCAACTCCTCGACGGACTGCCCACCACGATACCCTCGACCGTAGAGGTCCTGTTCCGCTACCGCGTCGCCACGTCCTCCGGACAACGCCGCGAGGCGTTGCTGCGCTATCCCCTGGCCACAGCCCCGAACGCCGCGCCCAAACAACGCGATCCGGTGATCCGAGAAGTGCAATTCGACGGCACACCGTTGGCTCCGGGACATCGAACCCCGCCGGTTGCAACCGAGGGCGAACTCGAGGTCACCGTGGACATCGATCCCGACAGTTTGGAACGTTACCAAGATGAGGCAGGCCGCGAGCGGCGCGAGACCCCGGTGGTGAGCTTCTTCTCCACTGCCGGACGTTTCGAGGCCAACAAAGCCGAGGGCGAAACGGCAACCTTGCGTTGGAAGGCGGAAAAATTGTCGGCCACCGACGAGGAAGCAGCGATCTGGATCGTGGTTCGGGATCTGCGGGGAGGCCAGGCGGTGGCCGGCCCCTTCTTGATCCCCCTGATCCGCTGAAGCTCGTTGCCCCAATTCCCTTGCTCGGCCACGTCGCTCGGTTTAACACTGTCTCATTTCGTTGACCCTTGCCTC
>MGSU01000121.1:7827-11061 GCA_001799195.1 Deltaproteobacteria bacterium RIFOXYA12_FULL_61_11
AATGCTCGACCCTGGATCAGGCGTTCTCGAGGAACAACAACCCGTTTTTTCAGGGGGTCCAGCCCGGCATGAAGGTTGAAGTACGAGACCAGACAGCAGGCGTATACCTTACGCTCCTCTGCGCTTGACCGGGGTGGAACGACGATGAAGATCTGGAGTTGCTTGCCGGCGAGTCTGTTGATCCTTTCCTGTTTCCAGGAACCGCGCCTCAGCGAACGTCCCGGTGCTTTGCCGGAAACCCCGGAATTCGCCGCCTCGACGCTTGCTGATCACGACGTGGCCGTTTTACTGGCTGAACGGACCTTGGCCCGCAAAGAGGTGCTCTCTTCTGACTTGGCAGTCTTACTCCCGATCGACCACGAGGACCTCTTGCCGATCGACCACGAGGACCTCTTGCCGATCGATCACGAGGACCTGTTGCCGATCGACCACGAGGACGTGCTCCCGGACGAGGCCATACCTCTCGCCCCATTTTGGTTGCGCCAAGAGCGCCGTTGCGGCGATTTCTCTTTCTTGCCCGGAGCCGAACGTCCCCCCTGGGCTCGGGGTATCTCTCCCCTCGGTTGGGAGGAAGTACTGGTAGGGTGTTCGGCACAAGCACTGGGCTACGGGCTCAACGGCCAGATCGAGCACTGGTGGTTCCACAATGCAGCCGGGGCCTCCTTCCTGGGCAGCCTTTCGAATGGTCTGAGCCGTGACGGTACTCCCCTCGCCTTCTCCCACCTCACCCAGGTCGAGCCGGTAACACGCTCCTACCGTGGCCGTTGGTTCTTGACAGAAACATCGGCAGCCACGGCCGCCGACACCAGGTTCAAGTTGATCCAGGTCGGCGATGGCCTCTTCGCTTTGCATTCCGGACTCTTACGCAGCACCGATGGTGACGGACGTTCGGCCCGCCTCCGCCTGACCAATCTGACCTATGCCCTTGCTCCCACGACCTGTCCCTATCCTCTCTCCGGAAGGGTCTACCTCGAGGATGACCTGGGAAGGCGCACCGCGACCGTCACCATAGCCGCGTTGAGGACCGACGGAACCTATACTTCCTGCCGACCGAGCGGGCTCTGGGTTGCGGAAGACGGCCGCGAGGTCGACCTGACCGCGCTCACCGATGCTCGTGGCGAAGCGGGTTGGCCGCTGACCGCAAGGCCCGCTCCTGCCGAAGTTCCCCCGGGAGAGACAGGGACCCCGACTCCTGCCGAACTGGTACCCGCCCTTGAAGGGCTCTTCCGCGTCGCCCCCGGCGGTGCTCGGCAGGGACGAGGGTATGGGTTGACAATCCTACCAGATCGTACCCATGTCAGCGTAGGATTTGACCAGGCCACCGGCCACACCGCCTATGCCCTGGCCTTCGACGACCGCGGCCGCGTTGCCTGGCGTTTCGACCTGGGAGGCTCGGGGCAGAGCGAGGGACATGCCGTGGTCCCCGGGCAAGGAGGAGGCGCGATCCTGCTCGCGACCTACGCTGCGAATGGCGGGAGCCTCCAAGCAACGGAGGGAGTCGACGTCCTGGCCGTGCGGCTCGATGCCTCGGGACAGGAACTCGGTCGGACCTCTCATGACGTCGGTCCGATCGACCGAGTCCAATACGCGATCGCCTCGCCCCACGGTGGCTATGCCTTTGTGGGCACGGTTGAAGAAGGCGGGGTGAACCGTGGGCTGGTCCTCGCCGCGCAAGCCGATGGCGGTGAGAACTTCCAGCTCCAACTTCACCAAGAGGAACGCGAGGTCCGATTGGAACAGATCCTCGCGCTGCCGAACGGCGACTACGCGGTCCTCGGCACGGTCAAACCCTTCCTGGAAGGTATCGACAGCCAATTCCTCCTCGCACGCATTTCCGCCCAAGGAGAAGAGGTCTGGCGCAAGGTTTGGGGCGGCCCTTACGAAGACGAGGGCAAGGGCTTGGTCCTCACCCGAGAGGGCATGGTGTTCGTGACCGGCTGTTCCAGCTCCAACGCTGAAGCCCAAGGACTCGAGGCAGTTCTGGGAGACGTACTCACGCGCATCCAAGCCAGGGAGGTGTATCTCGCGACCTTCGACCTTGAGGGCACCCTGCGTTGGGAAGCCTGGCACGGCGAACCCTACGAAGATGCCCCGCACAACCTCATTGTGCTGTCCGATGGGGACGTACTGGTAGTCGGGACCGAGCGGACCGGGCCCCTCTCCCCGCCTGTTCCCAAGGTACTGCGTTGCGCTCCGGACGGCGCGGTGCGTTGGTCGCACCGGCTCGAACTCGGACGGGAAGCCCATGCGCTGGCCGTGGTCGAGCACCCTCTGGGTTTCCTGCTCTCCGGCTTCTCCAAGCACCCTGAGAGCGGGGAACAGCCCTTCGTCCTCGCCATTACAAAAGATGGTCAGCTCCTCGCCCCGTGAGCTCACCCAGAATGGAAGGTACTATTTCCAATGCAGTGCGGCACGATTTTTCTGGCATCGCCCACCCACTCGTGCTATGAAGCGGCGTTTTTGTAATGGCCAAGGAGGTAACCCATGAAGCTCTCCCTGCTCGGTATCGTCTTTTTCCTGCTGATCGTTGGCTCGGCCCAGGCCGAGCACAAATGTTTCGGCCCCATGGCCGTGGTCGAGGTCCGGTACCAGATGGAGTTCAATGAGGCCTTCGACGGCTACTTCCTCATCGCCGACCACATCTTCCATCGTTGCGGGATCGGCGGCCAGATCTCCTATTCCTTCTTCGCCGGTCTCGACAGCGCCCTGCTTTACTCGGACCTTCCCGCGACCGAAGAAGAACAGTACGGCACCCGGACTCGTTACCACGTCGTCGCGCCCGGGGACGAGTACCTCTCGGCCTGGCGCTTCAAGCTCTGGGACGGCCGCCTCACCATCTCGGAGTTCGAAGGCCTGCAGGTCCTCGACTTTCCTATGTTCAACGCCGACGATAAGCACAAGGACGTGGTACTCGAGTTGACCGTGTCCAAGGACAAGGTCCGGCCGGTGATCTGGGATCACGCCGAGAAACGCCTGTTGACCGACGAGGAAACCGCCGCGTTCGTCGAGGAAACGGCGACGGGCTACCTCGTCCGCAAGCCGCTCGGCCTCATCCACGTGATCAAGCTCGCAGTGCTCGACCACCAGTGATCCTTCCTTCCCAAAGTCCGGAGAACCACCTGCGCCGGAATTCGCTCTGACCTCAGCGGCGTCGTCGCACCCCTCGATTCAGCGAACCTCCCGCGAGAGCCGTTCCCGAACCGTGGCGATGTCCCTGGCGATCTGTTCTTTGAG
>MGSU01000122.1 GCA_001799195.1 Deltaproteobacteria bacterium RIFOXYA12_FULL_61_11
CCCGATCCCTATGACCGCTATCCCCAAGATCCCACCGAATGGCGGGATACGGATGGCGATGGCATTGGCGATCATGGGGACGTGGCCCCCTATCTTTCCGGCATCTGGGGCGACCTCGACGGCGATGGGTTCAGAAACGATCAGGAATGCGATGACTTCAACCCCCACGTTTTCCCCGGCGCTGTGGAACTCTGTGGCGACGGTATCGATCAGGACTGCGATGGCGAGGATCTGCAGTGCCCCGGTCCGACAATATGCCTCACTGCCGGCACCATCGAACTGCAACGTTATCAAAGCACCACGCTTTCGTGGACCTCGACCAATGCCCAGACGTGCAGCCTCGATCAGGGGCTCGGGCCGGTGGGGCTGTACGGCTCCCTGACCATCGCCCCTCAGCGGGCGACCCGCTATACCCTGACCTGTGAGAACGAGCTCGCTGCCTCGACCGCCTCGGTGCTGATCAACGTCATCCCCTGGTCGGACCGCACGCCGTTCGTGCACTATGATTTTGAGGGTTTTGAGCACGGCGGATTGCTCATGAATACCGTCGTCAATCGCTTCCACGGTCTCGACGAGTATGGCTCGATCTATCCGTTCGAACTCTCGCCGGACGAGACTGCCGGCCTGTTCCTGCGCGGCGAAAGCGGCGCTCTGGCCAGCGTGCAGGTCCAAGACACCTGGTTCGTCAACATGTCGCAGGGTTATTCCCTATCGTTCAGAGTTCTCGATTCCCCCGACGCCAACGTGCGGGTGCAACGCATCTTCAACCCCGAGCAAACCGGCTACTTCACCGTCGAGATTCTTTCGTCCTTCAATGCCATCGATTTCACGGTGCATTACACCTCGGTCGAGCCGCAGGTTGACACGTCCTTTGATTTCTCCACCACCGTACCCTGGCCTGATGACTGTACCTTCGACTTCACCATGGCCGTCACCGGAGATGAGCTCGACCTGTACATGAACGACCAACGCCTGGCCCACCTGACCATGGACGGACATGTTTCCCAGCCTTGGGGCAGCATGGTTCTCCAGGCCGGTGCCTCGTTCCCCCCCGGCCAGGACGATCCCGGGGTCAAGCTCGACGATATCATGCTCTACGATCGCGGCATCACCGAGCTCACCGCCTGCCACAATCATGGCTATGCCTCGTTCAATTACCTGACCCAGCGCTGTGTCCACGCCGACGATCCCGCCGCGTATACCGACACCGACGAAGACGGCTATCTCGATGTCGACGACCTTTTTCCCGAGGATCCTGCCGAGTGGTATGACTTTGATAATGATGATATTCCCGATAATCAGGACCCCGATGATGATAACGATGGGATCCTCGATGCCGACGACTGCTCGCCGCTCCTCCCCTGGCTCCAGGCCAGTCTGGATACCGATGGGGATGGACAGTGCAATAATGGGGACCTTGATGATGACAACGATCAACTGAGCGATGCAGACGAGGCCCTGGTCGGCACCGCTCCCCTCGATCCGGATACCGATGGGGACGGCATCGGGGATGGTTTTGATGACTTTCCATTAGATACAATGCTCTGGGGAGATCTTGATGGAGACAGTTTTCGCAATGACAATGACTGCAACGACTTTGACGCACGGATCGCACCGGGCCTCTTTGAGATCTGTGGTGACGGCATCGACCAAGATTGCGACGGCTTGGATTATCCGTGTCTAATCCCCGAGGGTTGGATAGCGATTTCTTCTGTGTCTGCAACCGTTGGCGAGGTGGTAACTGTAAGTTGGGTGTCACATCATGTGCAAACCTGCGAGTTGTATCCGTCACCAGGTGGTCCTGTGACAACTGTGGGAACACTGGACTACCTTGTGAACCGAACGACGGTCTTCACGCTCTTTTGTAAAGGTGATTTTGGCGCGACCTCAGCATCTGCCCGGGTCGATGTGAACCCGATAGAGGAGGGGTTGCAGATCCTGTATGATTTCGAGCAGGAACCTGGTATCGGCGAGATCGTGCTCGACAAATCGGGACATGGCTATGATGGTGAAGATGTTTTGGCAGTCAACGAAATATTCTACGATCAATCGAGTGATAATTCACTATATCGTTTTTTTGATTATACTTCTGAGTTAGTAATTCTGGATGCGCGTACAATTTCCTTCGAGCAAGGTTTTTCCTTCTTCTTTGACCTGATAGAGATTCAACCTGGGCAAGGTGTTACCCTCCTTCTCGAAGATGAGACGAGCATTTTTCGGTTGCGTTTTGTAAAGCATTATAATAATTCGCAACTCGTGTTCTCGATCTATTCCAAGAATACCGACCCGATGGTGTTGGTCGAAGTCTACTCTTCAACCACGACGATCGGTTATTTCGAGGTGCCAATTTCTCTCGGTTTCTTGCTCCTGCATGATCATATTTCACTATTCGTCAATGGCCGACGGCAGTTGAGTCGGACTATTGGAACCGGGCATGACCCGATCATCACAGGTGAGATCCGTCTCCTCGCAGCACCTGCCGTGATCATCGACAACCTACGCATCTATAATCGATTTCTTGAGGAAACCCGAGCCTGCAACTTCGCGGGCTACCCCTATTTTGACTATGCCACGAATTCATGCTTGACGCATGACGAGCTCACCTTGGGAAACGATACCGATGGTGATGGCTATCTCGACTTACTCGATCATCTCCCCTTTGATCACGAGGAATCGACAGATACTGACCGTGATGGCTGGGGCGATGTCTCCGATGACGATGATGATAACGACGGCATCATCGATGAAGAGGATCCAATGCCGCACATCGCGAACGGATGGTTGGATGCCGACAAAGACGGAGAGTTTGATCATCTCGATCTTGACGATGACAATGATGGTATTCCAGATGAAGATGATTGTAGTTCTTACGATGCGAACGAGTTGGCAAGTATAGATACGGACCTTGATGGTGTATGTGATGATATCGATCAAGACGATGATAATGATGGGTATCGCGATACCCAAGATACCTTCCCACGACTCGCTGGTGAGTGGTCGGACTCAGATCAAGATAGCATCGGCGACAATGCTGACGCTTTCCCACGCGATGCTTATGGTGGTTATGATCAAGATCATGATTACATCGCCGCTGATTTCGATCAGAATGATCTATCGAGTGACCTACTTGTATATTTCGATTTTAATTATGCTTATGGCGACATGATTAAAAATCATGCTGTACCATCATCATTTGGGCATGGGTATTCCTTTGAATTAACTCAGGATGGCATCAAAGATAGTGCATTGTCTTTGAAGAACGGCGCGTCTTATCTTGAGTATGTCTCTGATGAAATACACAATAGGACTTCCTTCTCGATGTTGTGCTGGTTTAATGTCAGCGAATTGAATGGTGATTCGCTCGTTATCAGGATCGCTGATACCTTCAGTTTTCTTTTGCAAGATGACAATATCCTTATCGATGATGGTGGGCAGCAATCAATCATAAAAGAACGGATTGAGATATTCAGATGGTATCACCTTGGTCTCATTGTAACTGAAGATACTGCTCGGTACTATCTTGACGGTCAGTTGATCTTAGAGATACCAGTGTATGACATCACCACGGGTAACTTATTACAAATAGGTGATACCGATTCGCTTAACCATATACATTTCGATGAGTTCATGTTATTTCATGGTGCTATACCGCTGCACACCCTGCTGCATCAGTATGAGAAGGGTGTGCTATCGGCATTAACGAAGGGTATTGAGCTTGAGGGTTATACCTTGGTAAGGAAAGGGGTGCAGGGGGCCATTGAGATATCCGAGAAATTATCACATGGTTTTGTGACTATCTCTTTAGATGGATCATCAATTCAAGAAGATCATGCTATAGGCATCAGGGACATCGTCCTTCAAGACATTACCACCGATGCAACAATACAATACCTTGGCTTCGATTTTGAAATATCACCGCATCTATTTTGGCCTGTTCGGAATGATAGCTTGATTACTGTCACGGTAGATCTAGATGATCAAAAACGTTTGCTTACTATGGTTTATCCTGAATTATTGCATGGGAATATAGGTGTCGTACGCAAAGACATTGTGACGGGCGAAGGTTCAATCCTTCAAGATTCATATGCAAATGGTCGATTGATCTTCACCATACCCAATGCCTCGGTTTTTGAACTGGCCTTTCTTGAATATTCAGGTACGTGGCGAAAAACCACAACCAGTATGAGATCATATCATCTTCCACCACCAGCACCACCACTATCAGTCCAGGAACATACGTTAAGGGATGTACTACAGATTCCTGATATTCTAGAGATTACAAGATCACTTGAATATGATGCCTATCTGCTCAATAACAGCCGATTTGTATCAAAAACCCACTACCTCGACGATAGACCATATGTCGTTGTAAAAGATAGTATATTGCCATTTTCTCTGAGCGGTGCTTTACCTGAAATTAGCGTGTTCCCTTTTGTCGAACACATGCTTGGAAGTGCAAGTATCGGCAAAATAATTGAATATCCAAGGGGTCGCGCTGCAACGACTATAAATATAAAGTTCCCGATTGTTCATGCAACCATTAATGAACCAGGACCGTATTTTTTTCACAACTATCCCTTCGGTGGCGATAGTGAGACATACTCTAATGATTGGCGCTCATGTACTTCAACTGTTTCTCAAGCAACTGATAATATTGTAGTACAATGTTTGACGAACAGGCAGGTAACCATTCAGGTTCCCATCTCATTCGAAGATGATCCTGGGTATCAATGGTGTATTGATGAAATGGCACAAAATCGGAAATGTGATAAAGATTCTATTTGGCCTACGCTTCTTTGGTATCGAGGGACTACGAAATATCAAAAGGTCTCGAATGTTGCAGATATCAATATCGATAACCAATCATTGGTACCAATCCCCACTATTGATAGAAGCGTCACGATCATCCCATTTCGATACACCATACAACAAGAGGTAAAAGACGCGTATCTCGAAATCTATAAACTATCCTCGACTTGGTGGCAAAGGAAAACGTTAGTCGCCTCATTGCGTCTCCCACAGGGTAGTTCGACTGGTGTAATACATTGGGAACTTGGCAATGTGGGTGGGGGGAATACTATCCTTTTCGGCCAATATATCGCCACCATGAAACTGACACACGAAGCTCATAGCACTGATCATGGATCTTATTGTGGTATATCAAGGTATTTCGAGGAAGAAGAGATATTTGGTATCTTTCCTGGTTCTGATGATCCAACTGAAGAGACCTATTTCTACAATGATCGTTGTTTGGTCGGATATCCTGGCGCATACAGTGAGGCAGATTTTGATTTACCGGAATCAACGAGGAATTACGGCAGCCTGCTTTTTTGTATGCAGAATTGTAATATCGATAATTGGGTGGAAATACAAGCTGTGAATGATATTCCCAGCCAAGAAATAGCGAAAGACAACACCAAGGCAACATTTGTAAGTTCAGAACCGTTCACTGCATACGCAAGAACGGAACCCACGACCTTATCTGCCAACATCATCTGGACAATAAAACCCCGAAGTGGTCTTATGCCAACGGATTTTTCTTCATTTATCCAACACGGTTCCGATCTAGAACTCATCCCGTTGTCGAAATTCCTACTGCCAAGACCAGTAGCCATCCCGTACCGACTCAAGCCAATCTCATTTGATCTTATTGCGTCCCTGGATGACCAGCATTTCGACCGACTGACCATCACGCAAGACAACCTCGATCAACTGCGACAAGAGTATATCGACGGTTCCATTTACCCTTCGAAAAACGTCGGCGCTGAAAATGGTCGTGATTATTTCGTCAATCAAGATACCTATCAGGACCCAGGGGATTATCCATTTAGTGTAATAAAATCAAAATTCGTAAGCGGAAAATCAGGTGACTATTCCTGGTCATGGTTCGAGATCGCCGACAAGTTGCAACAGGTACGTGACAGCATCGTGAATGATCAAAATATTTATACTAAAAGACTTGATATCATTGATGGCAATGCTTATCGGAATCCAAGCTACAATCTATATGTCTACCAAATGCAAAAAGCCGATGAAAACACGAAAAGTCCCCATCTAATTGGATGTGCCGTCGATGTCGATGTGGCAGATTATGACAACAGTGGTTTCCGGCGAGAAAAGGCTGATTGGATGATTTTGAAGGGAAAAGCCAAGGCCCTCGGCGCCTGTGTCGAGCCTGCCGAATACAAGGGTCGTAAGGCAAACTACACATATCTTCATATGGATTGGCGGCACGGTACCGGTGCGTGCACACAACCCGGGTGGTGATGAGTAAAACATGAATGGTGAATATGGAGGTGACGAATGAACGCAATCGAGACAAGAATCGTCCTTTGTTGCACAATACTGCTGTTCTTTGCTCCCAAACATGGTTTCGCTGAAACAACGAAATCCACCGAACAGTACCTGGCCGAATTCAAGCAAGCACTCGGGTTGCATGAACGACGCCACCTCGTGAAGGAGGTATTTTCTCTCCCTGATGTCAAAAAGAAGAAAGAGATTCTTCTGAAAGTTGCCTATTTTCTCAACGATTTTTTAGCAGAGAGGATCAATACTCGGAAAATGGATGATGAGTATTATCAATATCAAGAATTTGGGAATATGGTCGTCTGGACACTCGTATATCAGCACCTCCCCACGGATCCAAAGGAATTCTTGCCCCTCGAGGCGAAGGAACTGGAACCACTCCTGGGGCAACCACTTCCCATAACTCCCGAGGAATACCTGCCGGTACTGATTGGCAGTCAAATCGTGGGGGAAGAGGCTAATGGAATAATCACCAGCGGAGGTGAAAAATCGGTCGTCCCTCTGGTCAATCAATATGATCGCTACCGTACGATGAAGTACCTTGCAGGGATGAGACATGGAATTATCGGCTATTTGGACACCATCTATTTACGATGGCCACTGGATACCATTCATAAGGAACTAATATACAAGACCTTCATTTCTGCATTAGATGACCCATACTGGGGAGTCCGTGAATTGGCCGTGGATTGCCTCATAGATAAACCCACGATCAAACCAGATCACCTCAACAAGATCAAAGACCTCGCGAAGAACGATCCCGGGCAGTATGAGGGCAAGTATGTCGTACGGGATGCGGCCATCAAATTGCTGAAAAAGCATGGTATTGAAATAAAATAATGATCATTCCCGGCACGACCTATGCCGGTAGGGCACTCAACCTCATCGGCGACCTCGATGCTCCCGAGTTGATGACGATCGAGGAGGTCGCGGGGAACGTGCTTATCGATGGCATCGACGAACCCAGCGGGTCGGTCTTCGCACCCCTGCTGCGCGAGATCACCTCCTCGACCATCGCCTTGGCCGAGCTCGAGCTGAGCGGCGACCTCTCCCTGGTCGGCAGCACAATCGCCCTGGAAAAACCCCTGCGTTGCCGCAACCTCCAGCTCCACAACAGCACCTTGACCCAACGGGCCACCAACCTCGTGCGGGACTTCGCGCTGCGCGTGGAGGCGGAGACGATCGTGGTCGCGGCCGACAGCACCGTCGATGTCTCGGGCAAGGGCTATCTGCCCGGTCGGACGGTAGGTAACATTGCGCCGCCGAATGCCGTGTACTTTGGTGGCAGCTACGGCGGCCTTGGTGCCTCCTATCCCACGGTCGATGCCGTCATGCCGACCTATGGTTCCTTTGCACGGCCCGAGCACCTGGGTAGCGGATCCGGACAGGTCGATGGCGGCAGTGGCGGTGGGTTGGTCACGATTGTGGCCGACAGCCTTTTCCTGGATGGCACCATCCTCGCCAACGGCGATGCAGGACCGAACAAGAAATCCGGAGGCTCCGGCGGTGGGATTCTTGTCGAGGTCGGCGAACTGCGCGGTGAGGGGTCCCTCCAGGCCATTGGCGGAGAGGTCAGGTTCTATGATCACTACAACGGCGGCGGCGGCCGGATCGCCGTCTATTACGATAGCAGTGCTGATTTCAGCGGCACCTTCTCTGCGCACGGCGGCTTGGCCTACAACTGGCACGGCGGCGCGGGTACTGTCTATGTGCAGGATCGCGCCGAGCCCTACGGCACGCTGATCGTCGACAACCACGGCGGCACGCCGAACAAACCCTGGTCTACGCCGCTCCCAAGCGTGGGCAGCGGGTTCTCGACTACTCTGGGTGCGACGACCCTGATGAACAGTGCTGTCTCGTTCCCGACCTCGCTGATCGGCCTGCGGCTCAATCCCAATACTGCGCAGAACAGTACGTTTGCCATCCTCGGAAATGATGCTCACACCCTCCTGACCGATCCGGAGGACGGCGAGCTGACCGCAGTCGCCGCCGCGGGGGATGTCTATGCCGGGGTCTTAGTGCTCAAGGGCCTCAAGGTGCTCGGCAAGGCCGAGCTCGCTACCATGGACCGCGTGGTGATCGTGCCGACGGAGCAGCCCGAGCAGACGGGCGTCAATCTTGCCGGTCGCGTGCGCACGCCGAGCCTGATGCTTCCGGGCGAAATCCTGGTCGGCAGCAGTCTCAATGTCGAGGGCCAGGTCGTGGCCTCTGAGCTGCACACCATCCGCGGCGCCCAATCGGACGTCACCCTCAGCGACACGGCCACGCTCGTGGCGCCGAACTTGCGTTCCATCGAGGATTCGTCCTTCCATCTGCCCCGCGTGGAGGTTGCAGGCAACCTCACCCTCACCACTACCTCGCTCTGGCTGGATGCGCCGGTGCAAAGCAGCGTCGCCGGGGCCTTGACCCTGGCGGCCAGTTCCCTCTGGCTCGAGCAGGGCGTGCAGGGTGGCAGCCTGACGCTACAGGACGGTAGCTTGTTGGGCCTTACTCCGAGCACCGAGAGTCTTGTCCATCGCCTGGACCTCGACCTTTCGGGTCCGGTGCAGATCGACTCCTCGAGCGAGCTGCGCGCCGATGGCGCCGGGTATCGCGGCGGCCGGACCTTGCAGAACCAGCCGATCACCCTCGACGCGGCCGGCAGTCATGGCGGCGTGGGAGGGCGGGGCGGCGCTGGCGAGGTGATGTCGACCTATGGCAGCTTTGCCGAGCCATTATTCCCGGGCTCCGGAGCGGCGCACTCCGAGCGCTACAGCAACATGCCCGGCGGCGGCTTCATCCGGATCAAAGCGCCGTCCGTGGTGCTCGAGGGCCTGATCAGCGCCGATGCCGCGGCCGAGGATATCTATCAACATTGCGGCGGCAGCGGCGGCGCCATCGTCCTTGAGGTCGGGATCCTCAGCGGCGCCGGGCTGCTGCGCGCCAACGGCATGAGCGACCTCACCGCGTGCTCAGACAACAACGGCGGCGGTGGCCGCATCGCCGTCCTCGCCGAGGACTTTTCCTTCACCGGCGGCCTCGAAGCCCGCGGCGGGAAGTCGAACTTCCCCGCTGGCGGCGCCGGCACCGTGTTTGTGAAAACCTCCGACCACCTCTATGGCGAGCTGTTGGTCGACAACGGCGGGGCCGAAGGTTGGCCCACCGTGCTGCCGGCCATCGGCAGCGGCAGCATTGCAGGGCTTGCCGCCGACCGACTCGAGGTCACGGCCGACCTGGTCCCACTCTCGCTGATGGGACTCTATGTGTGGCCCGACATTTCGGAGCCGAGCGATGATACCCAGCTCATCCGGGTTGTCGGGAATGAGGCTCACGCTCTCCTGACCGATCCGGCCGTGGACCTCACGCTCAGGGCCGAGGTCGGTGATACGTATCAAGGCGTTGTGCGCCTCGACGTCCTGACCGTACGCGGCGGGGCCGTCTTGCAGACCGAGGACTGGATTGTGGTTGATGATCTCGACGTGTCCGGTGACGGCGGGGTCGAGGCACCGAACCTGGAGGTGCCGATCTACGGGATGATCCACACTCCCGAGGTGCGGTTTACTCGGACGGACCAACCTCCTGGGGACTTCGTCGCCGAGGTGCTGTATACTGAGCGGGAATTGTGGAACTATTGGTTCGGCCCCTTCGATCGGAAGGAGTTGATGACCGTGCAGGTGCAGGAAAGCGCAGAGAAGGCAGCCTGGTTGTCAGAGCTTGAAGACGAGGAGCCGATCCTGGTCGCGGCGCTCGACCTCAAGACTTGTCCGCTCACCGGCAAGCCGGTGCAACCGGGCGATGTAATTATGGGCATGGACCCTGTGTACCAGTACGACACCCTCGACCGCGTGACCAAGGTCACCGACCCGCTGGGGTTCCAACAATATTCCTATCACGCGCAGCGTGGGACGTTGGAAGAGATTTTTGACAGTCAGAATAATGCACTGACTTCGTTCAGCTATGATACCCTGTCCCGGTTGACGACGATTACCTATCCCAATGGAATGATTTGTAATTATACCTACGGTTTGGATCACCGCCTGGCGAGCATTGTCTATACCTTGAACGACGCGGTATTGGATTCGTTTATTTATTCCTACGATGAAGTCGGGAACATTTCGCGCATCGACCGGCCGGGTTGGGCTGTGGCGTATTCGTATGATTTGAATAACCAGCTCATCGCTACCGAATACGAGGGCAACACGACGATGCCCGACGAGTGGTATTCCTACGACGCGGTCGGCAACCGGCTCTCAAGCCATCTGTCCGATACCTACGTCTACGACGAGCTGAACCGCTTGCTCGAAGATGATCAGCACTGGTACGAATGGGACGACAATGGCAACCTGACCCTCAAGGGCAACAAGGCCGATGGTTCGTTCATGACCCTCACGCATGACGCTGAGAACCGCCTGCGCCGGATCACCAAGTCCGACGGCACGATGATCGAGTATGGCTATGACGCCCGAGGCAGGCGGGTTGCCAGGTCGGTCAATGGTATGGTCGAGCGGTACCACTACTCAGGAAACGACGTGCTGTTTGATACGAACGAGGATCCTGCCCTCACGACCAGGTATATCAACCTACCCGGCGCGATCGATCAGAAGTTGTATGCTGTTCAGCACCGATTTTCGCATCACGAATAACCGTCACAGAAAAGATGCCGCGTTGCGACAAGTCTACGAGAAAATGA
>MGSU01000123.1 GCA_001799195.1 Deltaproteobacteria bacterium RIFOXYA12_FULL_61_11
CTCGCCAACTGTTCCTGGGTCAGGTCTCCGTTGACGACGCGGGCGATCTTGAGCTTGTTTCTCAGCTTCATGAGCGGAAAGTAATGTATGGCGGTCATTGTGACAAGTATAAAAGACATAATGGAGCTTTAATTTTACATTCATTTTTCTTTTGACGATCACTTTGCCCCTGTGGTCGAATACCTCGGCCACTATTGTTCCAGGTATCCTATGCGTGAGACCTCGGAAGTCGTGCTCCGCGTGAGCGGGTTGCGGAAGAGTTACGGACATCTGCGTGCAGTGGATGACCTCGACCTCGAGGTGCAGGGCGGTGAGATCTTCGGTTTTCTCGGTCCGAACGGCGCGGGCAAGAGTACCAGCCTCTCGATGATGTGCGGGTTGCTCCGGCCCGATGCCGGGCACATCGAACTCCTCGGGTTACCGCTTGAAGCCGGGTGCAAGGCCTCCGTTCGCAAGATCGGCATAGCCCCCCAGGACCTCGTGTTCTGGGAGATGCTGACCTGTAAAGAACAACTCGAGTTTGTCGGTCGCGTCTATGGCTTTTCCTGCCGGGAAGCACGCGCGCGAGCCGCGGAGTTGCTCGCGATATTCGGTCTGCAGGAGAAAACGAACTCTCTTGGCAAAACCCTTTCCGGGGGGATGCAGCGGCGGCTCCATATCGCCCTCGGTCTGGTCCACCGCCCGAGCATGCTGTTCCTGGACGAACCCCAGGCCGGGCTCGACCCTCAGAGCAGAGTCCTGGTACGAGAGGTGTTGGACTCGCTGCGGGGCAGCACCACGGTGATCCTCACCACCCACGACATGGAAGAGGCCGAGAAACTCTGCGACCGGGTCTGCATCATCGATCGCGGGAAACGTCTGGTACTCGACACGGTCGAGGGGCTCGAGCGTCGGCTCGGGGAGGGGAACCGCTTCGAGCTGGAGATCGACGCCGAGATCGAAAACTCCCTGCTGCCACACTTACCGCATCGGCTTCGCGAGGCCCCCGGATTGGCAGTCCAGGGGAAGAGTCTGCACTTCACGGCTGCCGAGGGAGCTGCGATGCTGCCGGAGCTGCTCGCCGTGGTCACGGCTCGAGGGCTGCACGTCACCCACTTGCGCTTGAGGAAGACGACCCTCGAAGATGTCTTCCTGCATCTGACCGGCAGGAGCTTGCGCGAATGAACGTCTGGATCACCTTCCTCAAGACCTTCCGCGAGAACCTGCGCGAGTGGAAGATCCTGGTCATGGCCCTCAGTTTCGCCCCGGCCTTCGTGTTCATGATGCACGGCTATTTCAGCGTAGCCTCCCCTGCCTACCGGCTGTTGGTGATCAACCTCGATACCCAGGAGGATGGGACGCGCCATCCCCTGCTCCGAGCTTGGGAAGACGCCCGACATACCGATGGGACCGCCATGTTCCTCACGGAAGAGGTGCATGACCTCGAGGTAGCCAGGGACAAGATCGAACGGCGCGAGGCCGATCTCTTGGTGGTGCTTCCCGCGGGTTTTCTCGCAGGGTTGCACCAGACCCGCGAGCAAGGGGTGCCTTATTCCGGCAAGCTGGTCAATCACTATGACCAGAATAACCCCCGCGGGGCCATGGCCATGGCCCTGTCCGATTACGTCGCCTATTCCCTGGCCTTCGAACTGACCGCGACCGCGTTGCCGTTCGGGGTTGAAGCGGTGTCGGTCGGTGGACCGGGCCAACGCAGTGAGTTCGACCTTTACGTGCCCGCCCTCCTGGTCTTAGCGATCATCATGATCCTGTTCACGGCCGCCGCCTCCTTGATCAAAGAGGTGGACAAGAAGACCCTTCGCAGGTTGATGCTCTCGCCGCTCCGTACCGGTGAGTTGCTCGCCGCGGTCGCCCTCAACCAGGTGCTGCTCGGCACCGTCGCCCTCGCCCTGGCCTACCTCGCCGCCTATGCTACCGGTTACCGGGACCAGGGCTCGCTACCGCTCTTCCTCCTGGTCGGAGCGGTCACCAGTTTGGCAGTGGTCGCCGTAGCCGTCCTCACGGCGGCGTTCCTCTCCACTATCTTCGAGCTCCTTACGGTCGGCGTGTTCCCCTTCTTCGTGCTGATGTTCTTCTCCGAGTGCATGTTTCCCTTACCTAAAATCCCCCTCGGGACGCTCCTGGGCCAGGTCTTCTATCTCAATGACGTACTGCCGACAGCCTTGGCCGTTCGGGCCTTCAACAAAATCCTCAACTTCGGCGCCGGGTTCCAGGAGATCGCCCTCGACCTCGCCGGCATCGTGATCCTCGGTGCGGTCTATTTCGCGGCCGGAGCCTGGTTGTTCCAGCGGCGGCATATGCGGGTGTGAGCAGCGGTTCTCAGTTTCCTGCCAAGACCTCGCGATAGAGGGCTGCCAGGTGGTCCGCTTCGATCGCTGGATGGTATTCGGTTTCCATCTTCTCGCGGCCGGCCTCTCCCATGGCCGAGCGAAGCCCTGGGTCGGCGTGGAGTGCCCAAAGGTTGTCCGCGAGCGCTGAGACCTCGCCCTCGGCCGACAGTAGGCCGGTGCGGCCGTGTTCGACCTGTTCCGGAATACCGGCGTGGAGGGTGGCGACGATCGGGAGACCACACGCGCTGCCCTCGCAGATGACCGTGGGCGTGCCCTCGGCGTCCCCGTCGCGAGCGGTCTTGCTCGGAGCGAGCAGGACGTGGTGCTCGCGCATCAGCGCCGCCACGTCGGAACGGGGAGGGAGGAAACGGATCGAGGGACCGAGGTGCTCGGCCGTCCGTCGGAGTTCTTGTTCTAGGGGACCGCTGCCGACCAGGGAGAGCGAAACGGTTGTGCGGGTCTCTGCGGGGAGGCGTTCCCGGAAGCGGGCGAAGGCGGCGAGACCGTCGGCGAAACCCTTCTTCTCGATCATCCGGCCGACCATCAACACGTCGAAGCGCGTCGGAGTCCTCGTGGGAGGAGGGCTGAAGCGTTGGAGATCACAGCCAAGACGGATCACGACGAGTTTCTCGCGAGGGCACCCCTGGGCCGCGAGTGCGTCGGCCATGTGCCGGGAGAGGACAATCACCTTGCGGGCCAGGGCGAAGATGCGCGGCCGGTAGTGGAGATAGCGCCAGGCGGTGAGATCGAGATCCCGGCGAGTGCCGAGGGTGACGTCTCGGCCGTAGTAGCTGAGGACCAACGGCGGCAACTCCCGGTGGTCCGCTGCCGACCACACCGCGGTCTGGCCGAAGTGGGCGTGCAGGAGGTCGATGCGTTCGCGTCTTGTCCAGGAACTGAGAGGTGAGACCGTGAGCAGGCTACGATACGCGGCCGTGCGCAGAGCTCCCTCTTGTGCAGCAAGACAATAGACGTCAGACCAGGGGAAGCGCTCGGGCTCTTCTCTCTGCACGCAAAAGACCTTGACCCTGACCCCGCGCAGATGGCTGAGCGTGGTATAGATGAAGGTCTCGGAGAGCGGCAGAAAACGGTTGCGCAGGAAGCCGATGACGGGCGAACGATCCGTACTGCTACCTCACTGAGGTGTTGGAATCACGGTTCTTCAGGCTTCGCTCCGCGGCAGGCTCGGGCGTCGCCGTTTCGTCATCGAGGCGGCGAAGGCTTCTTTCCCGTGTTCGCGGATCGCTACGATGCAGGCCCGGCGGTTGGAGTTGAAGAGAAGGCCGAAGACCTTGGCGATGAAATTGTCGAAGGTCTTGCAGGCCTTGGGATCGGCGAAGTCCAGGCAGTCCGCGCAGGTCGTGTAGGTGTGGTTGCCGCAGCAGGTCCTGACCTTGCACCAGGTCGCCTTGAGGTTATCGCGGCAGCCCGGGCAGCGGCCTTTCAGATAGGATCGGCAGGCTCCGCAGTAGAGGCCGCAGGCGGCGATCAGCTTGGGGTCGGCGAGGATTTCTTTCATCGGTGTTCCTCCGGAGACGTCTTTGCGTTGCGGCGGCAGCAGGGGCAGGTTGAGGCGCAACAACCTCAATCACCGCCGGAAAGGCATTCTACCTGCCCTCAAGGAGCGATACAAGGTCATCGGTTCGAGGCACTTGTAAAACCCCCTCCTGCGGACTAGGATCCCGACCGGTTCGGCATCCCCGGTGGTGGAATGGCGGTGAAGAGCGAGTTCGAGGTGATCGTGGTGGGCGGAGGCCATGCTGGGTGCGAGGCTGCGCTCTGCACGGCCAGGCTCGGGCACCCCACCTTACTCCTAACCTCGAACTACGACAACATCGCCCTGATGTCCTGCAACCCCGCCGTGGGCGGTTTGGCCAAGGGCCACCTAGTCCGGGAGCTCGATCTCCTGGGCGGACAGATGGCAAAGACCACGGACCTCTGTGCCATCCAGTATCGCAGGTTGAACACCCGCAAAGGGGCCGCCGTCCAATCCCTCCGCGCCCAGGTCGACAAGCGCCGCTATCGCGACCTCATGCGCCGGACCATCGAATTGCAGGACGGCCTGGTCGTGCGCGAGGCGGAGGTCTCGGCGCTGGAAGAGGCTGATGGACGCGTGGTCGGAGTGCGGACGGCGCTCGGGGAAGTGCTTTCGGCAGAACGGGTAATTCTGACCTGTGGGACCTTCCTCGAAGGTGTCTGCCACATAGGGTTCCACCGCTTCGAGGCCGGCAGAGTTAACGATTTTGCCACGCATGGACTATCGGGATGGCTGCGCGAACGCGGTTTCAGGGTTGGCAGGCTCAAGACAGGCACTGTTCCCAGGCTGGACGCTGCCAGCGTGAACCTCGACGGCCTCGAGGCGCAACCCGGAGACCCGGGCGAGCTCCGCTTCGCTTACGTACCTACGGGAGTGCGTTTGCCCCAAGTAGCCTGCCACCTCACCTATACCAATCAAGCCACGCACGAGGTTATCCGGGCCAATCTCGACCGTTCCCCCCTCTTCACCGGACGTATTACCGGTATCGGCCCTCGTTATTGCCCCTCCATCGAGGACAAGGTCTGCCGGTATCCGGAACGAGAACGGCATCAGCTCTTCCTCGAGCCCGAAGGACTCGATACCTCTGAACTCTACGTCAACGGACTCCCCACTTCCCTCCCCTGGGACGTGCAAGATCGAATGTTGCGGACCATACCAGGTCTGGAACGAGCACGGGTGCTCAGGTACGGTTACGCTGTCGAATACGATTACCTGCCGCCCACCCAGTTGCACCCATGGCTGGAAACCCGTGCGCTGCCTGGCCTGTTCATCGCCGGGCAGCTCAATGGAACCTCGGGCTACGAAGAGGCGGCGGCGCAGGGGTTGATGGCCGGCCTGAACGCAGCCCTTGGCCTTCGCGGCAAGGAACCCTTCGTGCTCGGCAGGGCCGAGGCCTATATCGGCGTACTCCTCGACGATCTGGTCACCCGCGGGACGGATGAGCCCTATCGCATGTTCACCTCCCGAGCCGAATTCCGGCTGACTCTGCGCGAGGACAGCGCCGAAGACCGTTTGCTGCCGTTGGCCGCAGAGCTCGGTCTGGTGTCGCGGGAGTATCTCGAGACCTACGAACGTCGCAGCTCGGCGTATACCCGGTTGCGCTCGCTGGCCCGCGAAACCAAGATTGCGCCCGATTCCGCTTTGGGGCGGCGGTTGCGCGGGGAGAGCGAAGATGCCTCGCGATTGGCACCGAACCTGTACGAAGCGCTCAAACGACCGGAGTTCACCTGGAGCGAACTCGGCCTGGAGTTGCACGATCTCGGCGTGGAACCCGACCTCCTCTCCAAGCTCGCGGTGGAGGCCCGTTACGAGGGCTATCTCCTGCGCGAGCAACGCGAGGCTGCACGTCTGGGACAACTCGAGACCGTCCTGCTGCCCGACGTACTCGATTATGATGCAATTCACGGCTTATCCAACGAGGTGAGGGAAAAGCTCCGCAAGGTACGTCCGGCCACCCTCGGTCAGGCGGGTCGCATTCCAGGAATGACCCCGGCGGCGCTCTCGGCCGTGCTGATTGCCTTGCGCCTACGTCACAAAGAAGGAAAAAAGGTGCGGGGTTCCTGATCCGAACTGCCGATATATCCACCAGAGAGTCCAGCCGAGGACGCCGGCGTATGATCGAGCGCGTCGAACAGAGCCAAGAAAGCGTCGAGCCTCGCAAGGTCGAACGGGCCGGGAGGAGTCTTCATCGGAGCGAGTCTGTACCCTCTCGACCTGAACCGCATAGCGGGGATCGCGTCGATATGGGGGAAGGGAGGGCTGTGGCGCTAGCCGTGCGGAGGATCGACGAGCTGGCCGCTTCTCTGGCCGAGGTCGGAGAACGGCTCTCGGTTTCGAGGCCACCGATGGAACGTGAGCCTCGGCCTGAACCGCGACGCGCGCCCCCGCCGCAAGCTCGACGAGGTGACGATGCTGTGGAGCGCCTGCGCGAGGTTGCCGAGGAGATCCAGCGACGCAGCCACGAATTGGCCGCGGCCATTCGGCAGCAACCCGAACCCCGTTCGACCGTGCCGCGAGAAACCACCTCGATCGGGATTGCCGGAGTGGTCGGAGCCAACATGGTGGTCTTGCGCCTCGAAGACATCAGTATTCCGACGCTTGGCCAGGCTTTTGTTGTCGATACTGGGTCCACGATGGACGAGGGGCGCCTCGATCGGACCGGACATGCGGTCGAAGAAGCCCGGGCCGGTTTGGCAGCCTTGCGCAGTGCCCTAGGCGAAGATGGACGTGGATCGAGCGAACCCCAGGACTATACCGCCCAGCTCACCGCCGGGAGTCAAGCCGCGCTCCAGAGCAGGAAGGCGGAGAGGGAAATCTCAGCAAACGAAGCCACGGTACGAGCTGCCCTCGAGGGGGGGCGCTGACCGGACCTGATCCTTGATATCGGCACTGCAACTATTATTTCGGTATACATGAAGCGGTGGTAAAATAAAATAAATTCATTATGTTGAATATTGTTATTGTATTCCTGTCACAATTTTCGTATTCATACGAGTTGTTGCAATGGTACTATTTCCAGTGCTCGATGCGGAAAATGGACGGGGGTCATGCGCCGCAAGAAGCCCATCAGTGTACTCGGGTACGATAACTATCGCCTCTACCTCGAGGACATGTACCACCACCTTAAGAAGACCCGGCGCGGCTTCTCGTACCGGGCCTTTTCGGCCATGGCTGGTCTGACCTCTCCGAATTTCCTCAAACTGGTCATCATGGGAGATCGCAACCTCGGTCAGGACAGTGTCGAGCGTTGTGCCGAAGCCCTCGATCTGACGAAAAAAGAACACGAGTATTTTCGGGTATTGGTTTCTTTCAACCAAGCGCGAACGACCGAGGAGAAGAACTGCTACGTCGAGAAGCTGCGCAAGTTCAGACCGACGAAGGAGGTTCGGCGCCTGGAGAAGCGGCACCACCAATTCTGCAGCCACTGGTATATACCGGTCATTCGAGAAATGGTCGATCTGCAGGAATTCCGACCGGATCCGGCGTGGATCGCCTCGCGTATCAATCCTCCTATCCGCAAGAGCGAAGCCAAGCAGGCTCTGCATATCCTCGAGGACTTGGGCATCCTCCTACTGGAGCACGGGACCTACCGGAAGAGGGAACGTTCGCTCAGCACCGGCGATGAAGTGCAAAGCGTTCTGGCCAAGAATTTGCTGCACCAGATGATCCAACTCGGGTGTGAGGCCCTTGACCGGGTTCCCTCGGAACAGCGCGACATCAGCGCCTTGACCTTGTCCATCACCCAAGCCCAGTTCGAAGCCATCAAACGCAGGATCCAACTCTTCCGCAAGGAAATCCTACAGCTCGCAACGACCGAAGATCGCACGGACAAGATCTACCAGTTCAACTTCCAGTTCTTCCCCTTGCTGCGAGATCCCGCGGAGGTGGTGGTTACGGCGGAGGAACCTGCAACCCCCGAGAGAACCGAGGACACCGATGATGCGACTTCATGATAGGAGCCTAGCCGTAGGGATCGTGTTCCTGTTGATCGGCTGTGTCGACTATTTCTTCGTCGAGGATGAGAAGAAGACCGGGGACGTCCGAGAAGAGACTTCCCCTGTTGGGATCAACCCCCTCCTCCCCATCCCGAACCTCGCAGGAGGCACCGAGATCGGCAATCCGATGGCGGGCGGAACAGAGCTGGGAAACCCTTACATACTCGAAGGAGTACGGGGAGGTTCACTGGCCGGCGGTGTCGAGATCGGTAATCCCATTCTCATCCCCGAGGACCACGTCAGGGTCGCCGAGCTCCTCACGTCGAACGAGGGCGGAGCCGTTGCTACCACCTTGCGCCGTCCCGACCTCAACTTCTTGATCCTGGTCACCGATGCTCCTGCGACCGAAGTCCGCCGCTTCGACGCGAATATCGGTACCGTTCGGGCCCTGCTCGCTCGGGACGGGACCAGGACGAAAGACCTCGAGCTCCTGAACGGTGCCTTCGAACTGACCGGGCTCACCGGCCTGCGCACGGTGCAACTTGCCGCAGGTTCCCTCCCGGCCGGGATGTGTCACGGAGTGGAGTTGGTGATTGACGGTTCGACCACCATCAAGCTCGACACGCTGACCGCGACCTTGACGAGATCGCTCCCGGTTCGCGTGTTGGCCGACTTCACCGTGGAACGGCCAGACCAGGTCGCGTACGTGCTGGTGCTCGATTTCTCGCCCCAGGAGAGCGTGGTCCCCTTTGCCGATGGGTACGATTTCCGCCCGGCAATCACCGTGCGCAGCCTCGCGCGGTTCGAGAACGGTTTGTACCAGATGCTCTACCCCCTCGAGCCGACCTCGGACGCTCCGGGGACAGGGCAAGCAGGGAACCCGGATCCCGTGGTTTCGCCGGTGTTCCCACAGCCAGGGTCATCCCCGGGAACGAGTGAGGACCCAGGAGACCCGTCCCCGTCGGTCGACAGCGAAAGCGGTCCGTGCGACGAAGCCCTGCCGTGCTGCGAGAGCAAGATTCTCAGTCACGATGAATTCTGCCGCAATGCGGAACGCCGTGTGTACATGCTCTGCGAAGAGAAGGTCGGTGATTGCGGTGGGAAGCTCATCAAGTACGAACAAGGGCAATTCTGTGACGGGGTCAACTCGACGTGCCCCGGCGGTGAAGTGATAACCCGCCGGGTGGAAGTGTGGGCCGATTGTTCTGGAAAAGGTCTCGCTTGCTACGACAAAACGCGGGAATGTACCGCCAAACCCGAGTGCCCGTAACGCAGAACGACCGATCGAACCAATGCTTTTTGCCCCGGACTGTTCCGAGCAGGTAGGTGCGTGGTAGTTTTCCGTGGGGGGCGTTGAAAGGCTCGTGCTACAGAAACGAAAAAGGGCGGCTTGCGCCGCCCTTCCGCCGACTCTTTCGAGCCTGCTTTTATTTGGAAACCTGAATGGTTCCCCCCCTCAACGAATCCATCTATAACACAGTGCGTAATCCAGGTCAACACTTTTTTCGGGCGGTACTACCGTCCGAGAACAAGTTCTTTGGATTCGCGGCTGCGTCAACCAGAAGGACCGGAGGAGGTCATCAGGTCGCTGGCCAATCCGGCACGGTCCTTCTGCATGATTAATGCCATGCGTTACGACAACTCGGAATGGTATTCCGGTCAGCAGGTTGGGTGGGTGTTCGGGAACCAGCGAGTGCTCGGGGCCGGTGTCTCTTCGTCTCCTCGGGGAGACGGATGACTCCGCATGGTTGGGATCAGGAGCGCTCGGGAGGACGTCGTTCAGGGAAAGGCACAAGAGAGTTTTGATCCTGCAGGGAAGTGGGGAGACCGGTGGGAGCTTCCTCGAGGTCCTCGGGTAGGATGGGATTGAAACGACTGTCCTCGGCGAGGACGAGATCGAGCATATCCGGGATGGTCGGCCCTTTGTGCGGGTAGCGTCCGAAGACCATACGCATGAGCGTCGGTTGGGCCTCGCAGCGTTCCCCCGCGTTCTTCAGGACCGAGAAAGCCACGTCGGCCAGTTTGCGATTCTCGCGTTGGATGGCGCGTTCCCCGCGGGCCGTCCGGGCGAACTTGCGTATGGCGTAGGTCGTGCCGGCCCGGTCGAGGACCTGAATCAACAGATCGTCGCCGAGTTCCAGACGTTGTTGGCGGTACCAAAAGGTCAGGTCGGGAAGGACGTAGCGGACATACTCGTCTTCTAAGCCGAGGTCGAGGGCCACGATCGGTCGTTCCATCACCAGGCCGCCCTCGAGTTGTAAACGGACCAAGCGTTCGGATCGACCCGAGGAGAAGAAGAGGGGCCAGAACACGAATAATTTACCGCCGTCGAGTTCGAGAATGCCTTCCTCGAGTTCGTAAGCCCGAGGGGTGATGCGGAAGCGTGCCCCCGCGAGGAGGTCGAGGGTCAGGGCGAACCGGTTGTCTGAGGTCGTCACGAAGAGGTCGTTGGTCCAGCGTTGCAGGACGCGATGCACCTCGCTCGAGCGTTGGCGCAAGCTCGGGTCGGCCACCAGTAGACCGTCCAGAATCTCTTCGAGGGTAAGGGGCATGCCGGCCTGGAGCAGAACTCGCTCGATTCGGTCTCGCAGGTCATTCATGGAAGCATCGGAACCGTGAGATGCCCAAGTCGGATGATCAACACCCGAGTAGCATAGCCTGGTTGGGGTTTCTTTCCCAGTTTTCCAACGTACCGGTGGAGTTGGGAAATATTAATACATTGAAATAAATAAAAGTAAATGAACCAATGGGGGGTGAAAGGACCCCAGAAAGAACGAAAAAATCCATCTCCGAGGGAGGGAGAAGAGGGAGGACGCTCAGCAGGGACAACAGGTGGTCGGTGGGATCCGGGTGGCAAGATGGTCGCGTAATTTGCCGTGCAAGCCGTTGAAGCCACCATTGCTGAGTACGAGGACGAGATCTCCGGCGCGGACTTCGTTGCACAGAATGGCGAGGAGTTCGTCGAAGTGGGCCGGGTGCCTGGCCGAGACTCCTTCTGCGAGGAGAGTGGCGATTGCGACGGACGGATTGAAACGCTCCTCCGGCGCGATCAGTTCGGGTCTGAACACCGGAGCGATCAGCACGTTCCCTGCCTCACGGAGAGAGGCGGCGATCTCGTGCTGGAAGATGTTGCGCCGGGTCGAATTGGTACGGGGCTCGAAGACCGTCCACAAGCGTCGGTCGGGGTAT
>MGSU01000124.1:0-7288 GCA_001799195.1 Deltaproteobacteria bacterium RIFOXYA12_FULL_61_11
ACATCATCATTATGCTATCAAACTTTTCGTTGCTTTACCGAAGGGGAGCTTCGTGGTTCACCACCTATCATACCAACAAGTTACAGTTCTAACATTCCACTCCAGCGGACGCTCGCACGCTCGCGCCGCTGACCGGTGGCGTTAGAAGGCCTCGGTATGCACGCCTGTACCATACCCCACCATCATCAAAACGAAGCCGATGATTTGGTAGCCAACGCAATAGCATCACCGTACCTCGGGTTCTCAAATCACCTCGGCTTGTCATCAACCCGTTATTGTGCTACCAATAGCCGGTGTGCTTTACCGAAGGGGAAATACTTGGTTCACCACCTATCATGCCAACATGTTACAGTTCTAACATTCCACTCCAGCGGACGCTCGCACGCTCGCGCCGCTGACCGGTGGCGTTAGAAGGCTGCCCAATGGCACTCTCCGCGAAACCTTATCTGCAAACCATCTCGCTTGATCCCGAGGCTGAGATCGACTTCGAGGCATTCCCGTTCTCAATACCCGCCGTCCGAGAAATGAACGTCATCGAGTTTCACCCCGACGTAACGTTCTTCGTTGGCGAAAATGGCTCCGGAAAATCTACCATTCTCGAGGCCATTGCCCTTGCGAACGGTTTCGGACCCGAGGGTGGAACCAAGAGCGTCCGCTTTGAAACTGCGAAAACGATCTCGCCATTAAACAAGTACCTGCGTATTTCACGAAGCTTCAAGCATCCGAAGGACGGATACTTCTTGCGTGCTGAGAGCTTCTACAACGTTGCCAGCTACATGGACGAGGTCGGGTATTTGGATGGTTACGGCGGTCAGTCCCTTCATTCCCGATCCCACGGCGAAGCATTCATTGCGCTCCTTACGAACAAACTGAGGGGGAAGGGGCTATACCTGCTCGACGAACCCGAGGCTGCCCTTTCGCCCAACAGACAACTGGCTGCTCTCTCGGCAATTCACCAGCTCGTCCAGAACGAATCCCAGTTCATCATCGCCACTCATTCGCCGATTCTGTTGTCCTATCCGAACGCCAAGATCCTACAATTCGACCAATCGGGAATCTATGAGGTCGTCTACGAGGACACTGAACACTACGTGGTCACGAAGGACTTCTTGAATCACTACCCAAAGCGTCTCGAATACCTACTGAGTGATGACGACTCTACCGCCTAACCCCTCGATCCAGGGGACCGCTGATCTCGAACGTTAGAAGGCTCCTCTGCGGTGTTCAACGTTTTCGCATCAACCTTTTTCGGAAAAATTGCTAGTGAGCGTATTCTAAGGTACAAATACCGTTGAGATAGGAAGGAGGGCGGACACATGACAATAGAAACCATTACGAAGCGATTTATTTACTACCAAGAAAATGGGACTTGGATCGGCTGGCTTGACGAATATCCTGATTACCGTACCCAGGGATCTACACTTGAGGATCTCAAAGACAACCTCAAAGATCTCCACAAAGAATTAACGAGTGGCAATATACCTTGCGTTAGAACCGTTGGGGAACTTGTTGTAGCATGAAGCGTATTGACCTCATCAGAAGGCTCGAAACGATGGGTTGTCAATTGTTGCGAACCAGTGGAAAACACGATTGGTATTACAACCCCACGACAAAAATGGCTCAACCTATACCTCGTCATCGAGAAATTGTTGAAAGTCTTGCGAAGCATATATTAAAAATGCTGAACAACTAATACATGGTTCACAACCTAACATACCAACAAGTTGCAGTTCTAACAATACCACTGCAGCGGATGCTTCGCGCCGCTGACCGGTGGCGTTAGAATGCCGGCCCAGAAGAAGTTCCCAGCTTCTTTGCCAAGAAGGCGTTATTGGTCAACATCAGTGGGCGGAATATATACATGTCCCGAATGCAACGGCCCTCTAGAAGGCGAATATCATACATATTATCTTGTTATTCGACAAAGAGGTAAGTTGTATCCATTTGTTATTGGCGGTCCCGGTGGCTATTTTTGCTCAACTTGCCCAGTAGTTGTTCTTGATGATGTTGAGATGAAATATCATGCAGATAGAGCTATGCGCAGCCCTTGGAAAGGTGGTTACATAATCATGGGAATAATCGACCTTGCAGTTGTACCGGCGGAGAAAAGGCACATGACCTTCAACGAACGTACAAATCCATTACCACTGGTTCAATTCACGAATGTTGATCAACCCAAATAACTTGTGTTCCGCTGCTCCCTCGGCTATACACACTCCCAGGTTCACAACAGCCGAGCTACCGTGGTTCACAACCACCTGTGCCATCATTAAATTAGCCTAACCTTCTGCTGCAGCGGTCGCTCCTTGCGTCGCGCCGCTAACCAGAGGCGTTAGACCGGGCTTCCATGCGTTATTCCTCAATTGCCACTTGCAATTACCTACTATCACAGATATCTTCTATGCTGGAGTTTTCACAAGGCAGGGACAGATGCAGCGACAACTTACTGCAATTATTGAACGTGAAGGTAACAACTACGTATCACTATGCCCAGAACTCGATATCGCTAGTCAAGGAACTACCATCCAAGAAGCCCGTGACAATCTCCGCGAGGCAATCGAGCTGTTCTTTCAATCAGCATCCCCTTCCGAGTTGCATGAACGCCTCCACAACGAAATATACATCACCAGCGTGGAGGTCGCTGTTGGGTAAACTGAAAGTCTTATCCGGGAAACAGGTGTGTTCTATAATGATTCGTCATGGTTTTCATGAAGTCCGTCGCCGAGGCAGCCATATCGTCATGCAGAAACAACTTGATCTTACCACCATTACCGTCCCTGTTCCTGACCATCATGAGATCCTGAAAGGAACACTGCACTCAATCATACGACAGTCCGGGATTGCTCGAAGTGAATTTGAACAATGACTATACCTTGCACAGTATCAACCACGTCACAAAGTGCCTTGCCTAACTCACTGCTGCAGTGGCCGCTCCTTGCGTCGCGCCGCTAACCAGAGGCGTTAGATGATCCCATGAACCAGACCACGTGGACTTGCGCCGACTTCGAAAGCCTCTGCTGGCATGACAACCATGTCCACGGTTTCATGATCCGAGAAGGCGATTACGGCGCCGGCCAACTCATCCTCGATCTCGACTACATCTTGGAATGGCGTTGCGGCGTCGACAAAATATGCAGCTTCATGTTGGCACCTGCAGACCTCGTGTTCGAGGAGGTCACCAACCTCCTAATCGGAATCGATTTTCGAGGCATCTCCATGGGCCCTCTCTCGATCGGTGAGATTCGTCGCGAGACAATCGAGCACACCGAGCAATTTCGTCAATACCGATGGACGATCGCATTCAATTTTCCCAACGGTGAGATCACATTCCTCGCCCCAGGATTTTTTCTGGAGTTGCGGGCATCACCGATGGAAAGACCGCACCAGTCTCTGACTTGGGAGGAGCGGCAGCGGCTTCCTGCAGCTGGACAAACCATCAGACCTGACGATCGGTCACTATCGGCGCCCGCTCGAAGGTCAACGTTTTAGCGATAGACTACTGATCGACCCCCATGCAAACGCGATCCATCAAGAAATGTTTCAGAGCCGCCATGATTGAATACCTCCGGCCCTGGAAGATGTTCACTCTCGTCATTGGAGTAGCTCTTCTCGTGCTCGGGGCAATAGCAAAGATAGCACCGGACTGGGACATCCCGATAAGCTTACTAATGGCTTTGTTGACGTACGCTTTCGCACCACTCACTATGCGTATCATTTTGGAAAGGCGATGGATTCATCTGCCTTTTGCACTATTGATTGCATAGATTGCCGTTGATGGATGCTATTGGTTTTATTGGCACTACAACAATCCATTAGCTTTGCATACAATGCGTAAAGCAAACTTTTTTGCTTCCCTTGGCCTTTATGGAATCTGCGGCATGATTTGGCTATACCGGGGTAGTCTTCGTGATCTACTCTCAGAAATTCACCGGGTTCTTCTATCACGTCCATCATCAAGACAATGACCAATTTGCATGCACACATAATGCAACCAATGAGCAAATCATCCTACTTGCCTTCCGCTGCCCCCTCGGTTATACATCTTTCCAGGTTCACAACGGTCGAGCGACTGTGGTTCACAACCGCTTATACCAACAAGTACCTGTTCTAACTCACTGCTGCAGCGGTCGCTCCTTTCGTCGCGCCGCTTACCAGAGGCGTGGGGCAATCATGGTACTTGCATGAAAGTACGTGACCTCATCAAATCCCTCGAAGATGCTGGCTGGTACCAAGTCCGGCAAAAGGGAAGTCATCGCCAGTTCCATCATCCCACTCTACAAGGTACTGTGACCGTTGCCGGTACAATGAATATCGATATTCCACCCGGCACCTTGCAGAGCCTTATCAAACAAGCACAAATCAAAATCAAATAGCGAGGTACTATTCATGCGTTACATGGTCGTAATCGAACAAGGTACTAGCAGTTTTGGGGCTTCTGTGCCTGATCTTCCTGGTTGCATTGCGGTTGGTAAAACCAAACAAGAAGTTATTCAATTAATACAAGAAGCAATTACTTTCCATCTCGAAGAGTTGAAGGATGAAGGAGAACCAGTACCTTATCCTCGTTCGTATGCTGAGTTTATTGATGTTCAGGCCTAACTCACTGCAGCAGCGGACGATCTTTGCGTCGCACCGCTAACCAGAGGCGTTAGGCAGTGACCCGATCTATACACATTTCTATGGAGATTTCTACCTTGGATATTCCACGGATCTTCACCATCACCGAAAGTGCTCATCGCATCCATAACCCATTTACACCAGAAAAGCTCGCCACACTGGGTTCCGCGTTGCGTTTGGAGCCGGGGACTCGCATGCTCGATCTAGGCAGTGGTTCGGGCGAGATGCTGTGCACCTGGGCACGCGATTACGGAATCACTGGCGTCGGCATCGACATGAGTCAGTTGTTCAGCAAGCAAGCGAAACTCCGCGCTGACGAACTTGGCGTCGCCGATCGAGTCGAGTTCATCCATGGTGACGCTACCGGCTATGTAGCTGACGACAAGTACGGTGTGGCAGCCTGTGTCGGTGCCACGTGGATCGGTGGGGGAGTCGCCGGCGCCATCGAACTTCTGACGAAGAGTCTGAGCGCCAACGGGGTCATCCTCATTGGCGAGCCCTACTGGCGGCAGTTACCTCCGACGGAAGACGTTGCTAAGGAATGCTTTGCCAATTCTATCTCCGACTTTCTCATACTTCCTGAACTTCTCGCGTCTTTCGACGCACTTGGCTACGACGTTGTGGAAATGGTTCTGGCAGACCAGGAAGGCTGGGACAGGTACGAGGCGGCCAAGTGGCTCACCATGCGTCGATGGCTCGAAGCGAATCCCGAGGACGACTTTGCGAAAGAGGTTCGAGCCCAACTGACCACTGCACCACAACGTCACGCTGCTTACACACGTGAATACCTTGGATGGGGCGTATTCGCGCTGATGGCGCGGTGATGAGGGAGATCCCGGGTCAAACCCCGAGTTGTTCGAAGAAGGCTTCCAGCCTGGTGCGGGTTTGTTCCTCGGCATAGACCCGTTCGTCGGCGATATCGGCTTCGATGATCACGGCCGGGATACCTGCGGTGCCGACGAGCAGGTGCCGAAGCTCGTACTGGCCGATAGAGTAAGGTTTGCAACTCCTGGCCGAATGGATCACCAACCCGTCGACCTGGTAGTCGGTAATCAGCCGCTGCATCAAACCGAGACGATGTGCGAAACGGTTATTGAGAATAACCGGACTATAGGCTTTGGCCAAGGCCAGAAAGGGTTCTCCGGCCTCGAGCAGGCCTGAGGTCTCGGCCCAAGCGTTTGTGTAAGTGGCAACGACGAAGTTGCATCCCCGGGCTGCAAAGAGCCGGGCCAGCTCGGCCACACGATACCACATGGCGATGTTGTCCCACAGGAGTCGGCGACGTTCTTCGCGCAAGGCGCCGATACCGGCCTTCATGCGTCCGCGCAGTTCGTCGAGCAAGGAGCGGTAGAAGTGTTCCGCTATCGGCAAACCGCGCAGCGAAACCACGGGGGCCATGTGGGCAAAGGCGTCGAAGATGCTCATCGGCGCCGGTCGATGCTGCATCGTCTCGAGAATGTCCCCCCAGAGGGCCGAGGTCCTCTTGGACAGCTCTAGTACCCTAGAGAGGGCGCGGCGATCGAAACTGCGACCTGTGACCCTTTCCAACGCGGGCACCATGGCCTCGAGTTGCGCGGCCATGTAGCGGAAATCGGCCTCGGATTGGCCCTCGAAGACGAAGGGGGTGTCGAATAGGAAGAGCGGGATGTCCAGGTAGTCGGCCAGCACCCGATACCAGGCAAGCACCGTCTGACAGATATTGGTACAACAGAACAACAGGTCCGGCCTCGGTAGACGGCCGACAGGGGTGCGATCGCTGAAGAGGTGCCCGAGGTCGATACGGGCATACGAGCACAGATCCTGGGAATAACCGCGCTCCTCGGCCTGGGAACAGAGGGCGGCACCCTGTCCTCTGGCTCCACACAGGGCCCCGTGGTTCTCCGGGTAGACGGTATAGCAACCGAAGAGGCGCAACAACTCGACCGGCGCTCCGCTCGTGACCCAGGCTACCGGCAGGTGGCCCTTGGCATACCTTGCCAGGAGATAGTGCCTGGTCATGATGCGGCGCAGAGTTTTCCCCGCGGCCAGGGGAGGACCGAAGTTCTTGGGTGGCGGCCGCCGTCCTCGGAAGCGTCGGCGCACCTCGTCGATCCCCGACAAGATCGGTGCTCCGAGGTCCTTCATCAGGGTGTATTGCACCTGCTTCCCTACGGTCATCTCAGCCCTCCAATTGCTCGAGGAAGGCCTCGATCCTGGTGTGGGAACGACCGTCGAGCCCTCGATGGAATTCGGTTTCGAGGAGGAGGCTCGGCACCTTCTGCCGCTGTAACGCCTCGACCAACCGGGGGAGATAGAACAGTTCGGGTTCGCAGAAGCCGGGTACGTGGAAGATGACGCCTCGCGCGCTGCACCCGAGCACCAGGTTCAGCAGGTGTTCTCGGCGCTCGGCCACAGAGGCTGCGGTCGTCGAGCAGGGTGGCAGGGCGAGCAGGCGCTCGGCGCAAAAGGCGAGGCCCTGGGCCTCGCCCGGCCGGGCGGGGAGTCGTCTGCCACAGCAGAGGTAATCGTCCGCTCCGACCAGTACCTCATGCCGGTCGAGGAGTTCGAGAACCTCGGGTGGATTGGGCACGATACCGGAGAGCACCACGCACCGCTGACCAGGTCTCGGCTGGACCGGCGGGGCGTCGAGAGCCGCCCGCAAGAGGGGTAGGTGGTCCTCGGGATGGAGCCA
>MGSU01000124.1:7298-18161 GCA_001799195.1 Deltaproteobacteria bacterium RIFOXYA12_FULL_61_11
AGCCGATGCAGGCGATAGAACTGCCGATTGTCGAGTCCCAGGGTATCGTCGCGACGCCGTCGGTGTAGCGTGCTCAGCAGGGCGTCCTGCTCTTTTGCCCAACCTATCGCCTGGGCGAGGTTTAGGGCCTCGATCGGCGTGAAACGACGGCCGAGTTCCGCGGCGAGAATCTCCAAGCGAGCGAGGAGGAAGTCGCGGCCAAGCGGCCCGCGCTCGCGGGGCAGACCGAGGAACCAGGTAGGCAACTCGGGAAGCAGGGAGTCGTGCACCAAGGTAGCCAGGTTCTGGAGGGAATCGCAGGTGTGCGGCACGAGGAACCCGTCGAGGAGTTTTCCCCGTCGGGAAAGCACCAAGTCGAGGACGCCTTTGACGATCGGACACACGGTCGGCTGGAGATGGATCCCGGCCTCGCTCCCTTCGACCGGGGGATCCCAGATTTCGACCGGGAGGACCCCGCAGGCCCAGAACAGTTCCCGCGGATAGATCGCCGGCGCGACCCCGACCACTGCCCGGCCGCGTTCCCGTTGCCTGGCAAGATAAGCCGACCGGCTCTCTTCGGCTCCTTCCACCGCTCGCCTCTTTTGCATCGTCGAGGGATCAGGCTATAGCCCGCTCCGAGCACAGATGCAAGTCCCTGCGAAGGTTGCCGTCCCGACCCGGTCAGAGCGATTGACGCAAGCGCGGTCGAGGACTAGGATCTGTTTTGTCACGGAACACCCTGCACGAACTCCGAGGTCGACGAGACGGCACATGAAGATCCTGCTCCTCTGGCCCAAGGGCTTCGAAACCGTTCAGGTCCTCCCCCTCGCCTTCGCATACCTTGCCTCCAATTGCACCGCCCGCGGCCATGAAACCGCAATCGTGGACTGTGCCCTCCATCGCGCGAATGCCTCCTCGCGGTGGTTGCGACGCGCGCTCCTAGCCCATTCGCCGCGGATCATCGGGATCAGCTTTTGGAGTCAGACCCGCGACGAAGCTCGGGACCTGTTCCGTCTGTGCCGGCTACTCTTCCCGGACAGTCTCACCCTCGCTGGAGGGATCCATCCCACCCTCTTGCCCAACGACACCCTGGCCTGGCCCGAGGTCGACCTGGTCCTCCGGGGCGATGGGGAGAGAGCCCTGCCCGACCTCCTCGACCTGTTGGCTCATACTCCCCACGGTCTGCCTCCCGGTAAGAAGCTGGCCACGGTGCCCGGCTTGTGCTACCGTCGGCCTGACGGCACCACGATCCTCGCGAAGCCGAACCAGCTCGAGGACCTCGATCGACTCGCCTTCCCCGATTACCGCTCCATCGACCTCGATGGCTATATCCGGCAAGGCTACGGATTGCACACCACCGTGCGCGACAACGCCCCGGTCTGGATCAGTCGCGGGTGTCCCTATCGCTGCGCCTTCTGTTCGACCCCGCACAAAGACGGCCGGAAGATCCGCCGGCACGGACTCTCCTATCTGCTGAGGCTCATCGGCACCCTCTACCGTGAACACGACATCCGGCTTATCAATATTATCGATGACAATTTCACCTATGACCTGGAGTTCGCCAAACAGTTCTGCCGCGCTGTCATCGAACTCGGACTTCCCGGTCTGCGCATGAGTACTCCCAACGGCATACGGCTCCAACATACCGATGCCGAGCTCTTCGCCCTGATGCGCAGAGCGGGGTGGACCTATGTCGTCGTCGCTCCGGAGAGCGGTTCCCCAAAAACCCTAGACCGCATGCGCAAGGACGTGAGCCCCGAGCTCTTCCGGTCCAGGACAGGGGAGATCAAGGCCGCCGGCTTGAAGGTCCACGCCTTCTTCATCCTCGGGTACCCCGGAGAGACCCGGGAGGACATCGAGGCAACCCGCCGCCTGCTCCGAGACTGCCGCTTCGACTTTTTCTACATGAACAATTTCCAGCCGTTACCCGGCACCCCGGTCTTCGAGGAATTAGTGGCCTCCGGTGAAATCCGCACCTCGACCCGGCCCGGGAACTACGTCTCAGGTGAACGGGTATACGTACCGCGGGACCTCTGCGATTTCGATTTCCCTGCCTTCGTCCTCGGAGAATACTTGCATCAGGCCCTCACGCATCCCGGCAGCCTGCCGAGCATGCTGACCGCGCTCTCGCCCCGTATCGTCAGTGTCAAAGTACTGCATAACCTCGTGTACTTATTAAGGATCGAAGCCCGGCGCTTCCTGACCAAGGCAGGGTTGCCCCATCGCCCCGGGAATCGCTCCTTGGAACCGGGGGAGTGATCGAAAGCCCATGCGCGTCGTCTTCTACCAGCACGACCCCTTCGTCCGCTTGGGAGTTATCAGTCTCACCAACCTCTTGCGCCGTCACGGGCATGCCAGCGAGGTGGTGGTCGAAAGCGCCCATCGCGAGCCCCTGGCCGTCGTGGCCGCCGCAGCACCCGACTGCATTGCCTTCTCGGTGACGAGCGCTCACGCTGCCTGGACCGCGAACGCAGCCCGTCGACTGAGGAAACTGGTGCCCGGTGCCTTGCAGCTCGCCGGGGGGCCGCACTGCACCTTCAGTCCCGATTTCCTGGACCAGGGTGGTTTCGATTACCTCATCCGCGGCGAAGGCGAAGAGGCCTTGCTCGAACTGCTCGACGCCCATGAGCGAGGTCGCACCGTCGAGGGCCTTCATAATCTGGTGCGAAGAGGTCCCGGCGGCACGATCCTGTGCGAACCCTTGCGTCCCCTCCTGGAACGTGCGGCGTTGGACGCGCTCCCGGACGGAGAGCTCCACGCCTATGGCCGCTATCCCGCCATCCTCGAGTATTACCGGCACATGTTCCCCGTGGCAGCCAGCCGCGGTTGTCCCATGGCCTGCTCCTATTGTTTCAACGAGCGCTACCGCGAACTCTATCGGGGCAAGGGCCGCGCCGTCCGCTGGCGCAGCCCAGAGCGCTCCGTGGCCGAACTCACCGCGTTGCACCGCCGCTATGCCGTCACCCACTTCGTCTTCGAGGACGATGCCTTCCTCCTCGATCCGGCGTGGTTCCGCGCCTTCGCCCCTCTGTACCACCGAGAGGTCGGCCTTCCCTTCACCTGCCAGGCCATTGCCCGTTCCATCGACCACGAGAGGATCTCCCTCGCCGCCCGCGCGGGTTGCCGCTCGATGCGCATCGGGCTGGAAACCGGGGACGAGAAGCGCCGGACGAGCTTGCTCGGGAAAATCGTCAGCGACAACGACCTGCGTCGGGCGACCACCCTGATCCGCGCCCATGGCATCAACCTGCAGACCTTCAACATGGTCGGTCTGCCCGAGGAGACCCCGGACCAAGCCCTCTGTACCTATGCGCTCAACCGCGAACTGGGGACCGACTTTGCCTGGTGCTCGGTGCTCACGCCCTATCCCGGGACCAAGATCGAGCGCACGCTCGGTGCGGGGTCCGCTTCGGAGCCGAGCGCCTATTTCCGCCCGGGGGAGGCTTGCGCAACCCCAGAAGCAGTGCTCAACCTCCAATCCCTGATGACGCTCGGAATCCTGCTCGGATTGCCGACTACCGTGATGCGGCATGTGATCCGGCTGCCCAGGTCCGCGCTGCACCCGCTGCTCTTCGAGTTGGCCTTCGCCTATGCCGTCAAGACGCTCAACCAGGTCCCACTCCTCCCCTTCCTCCGCCTGTCCCTACTCGCCTCGCACTACCTGCGCGAGCGTACCTGAGTCCTCGCGGGAATTTCCGGAAGTTCGAACGACCGTAACGCTTCAGTCTTTGGTGGATTGCAGGTTGATTGTCACCACGTTGGGGTGGCACCGACGGGGGTCCCACACCACGCGCAAGGATGAGCATGGTGGGGGTGAGAGGTGACAGGACCCCGCACATCGTTAAGACTGAAGAGTTACAAACCACCGCCGGTACCCCTTGCCCTTCCGGCCTTTGCATGGTATGGCAGCAGAACTCGTGGAGTTGCCGTTCCCGTCCTGAACACGTGAGGAAGAACATGAACTCCCGGTACGCTCTCCTCCTGGTGCAACTCCCGCTGCTCGGCTTGCTCGCCGCCGGAGCAGGTCCCTCCTGCCTCGGAGCAGGAACCGACCTCGGCGAGGTCGCCATCGTCTCCTTACCTTATGCGCTCGGCGAGCCCTTCGACCAACGCCTCCAGAACTACTACGTCGAGGGCATGGGCGCGAAACCAACCTGGTTCCACGAGCACGTCCAACCGCTCTACGACGACCCTTTGCTCTACCTGCTGGACGACTTCCCCAATACCGCGACCAGGACCATCGCGAACGGTTGTGCCGAACTCTCCGACGATCCCTTCGAGCAGGTAGCCTGCGCCAGCGGCTCGGTGCACCGCTGGTTGATGGACCACCACGAATACCGGAGCGGCGGCCACAGCGCCGAGGGCAACCTGCGCAGCTTCTGCCGCGACCACGCCCGGGCTCTCGACGAGGTGGTCAAACATATCCCGGGTTTAGGCCGTGGCGCCATCGGCAACCTCTTCCTCACCACCCACGTCCTCAACACCCTCACCGTGCGCGACGCCGACGGTCTCGCGTATCGCTATGCCTTCGACGCCGGACACGACAAGACCACCTTGCGGTACTACCCGCTCAACGAAGCGGCGATCCAAGCAGGAAAAACCATCTTCACCGTGCTCGGCATAGACTGAACGAGAGGAAGGCCCTGCCACTGTCCTGAGGCCTACCCATGGGTTACAGGTTTTTTCCGTTCCTCCCGGTGCCGCCGCTCGCGGTTCACCGGCCTGACCCCGGAATCGAGCACCGAAAGGCATTGCCAAGCGCGCACCCCCTTCATTATAGAGAGAAGAGACGGCCATCCACCCGTAGGTGACTCCCATGCATTTCATCTTCGCGGTCCACAACCATCAACCCGTGGGCAATTTCGCCGAGGTCCTCGAAAAGGCATACCAAACCAGTTACTTGCCCTTCCTCAAGGTCCTCGAACGCTATCCGGGCATCACCTTCTCCATGCACACCAGCGGTCCGCTCCTCGACTGGTTGGAGCTGGAGCACCCGGAGTACCTGGACAGCGTCGCCGCCCTGGTCGAACTCGGCAGGGTCGAGATCCTGGCAGCGGGGTACTACGAACCGATCCTGGCCTCGATCCCGGAAGAAGACCGCATCGAGCAGATCACCCTGATGGCCGACTACGCCGAGCATCGCTTCGGGCATCGTCCGCGGGGGCTCTGGCTCACCGAGCGGATTTGGGAACCCTCCCTGGCCAAGACCCTCTGCAAAGCCGGTATTCGCTATGTCGCGGTCGATGATTACCACTTCTCGACCTCAGGCCGGAGCGGAGCCGAACTCGATGGGTATTTCCTGACCGAGGACGAAGGCCACACCCTGGCCGTGTTCCCCATCTCGCAACAACTCCGGTACGCCATCCCCTTCGAGCCTCCCGGCACCTCCCTTGCCATCTTCCGCAAGCACGACCGTGAGGGCGCGGTCATGGTCATGGCCGATGACGGCGAGAAGTTCGGGGTCTGGCCGCGCACTGCCGAGAAGGTCTTCGGCCGGGGACGTTGGTTGGAACGGTTCTGCACCCAACTCGAGAAACACCGGGACTGGCTGCAGACCACGACCTTCTCCGCCTTCCTCGACCGGCATGCGCCGCTCGGCCGGGTCTACCTGCCTACCTCCTCCTATTTCGAAATGAGCGAGTGGACTCTCCCGACGGCGCTGGGCCGTCGCTATGAGCACCATCTCGAGGACCTCCGCAAGCGCCGCCAACTCGAGCGCTGGCGGCCCTTCCTGCGCGGCGGTTTCTGGCGGGACTTCCTGACCAAGTACGAGGAGGCCAACTGGATGCACAAGCGTGCCTTGGCCGTATCGGAGGAGCTGCGTTCCCTGCCGCGGGAAGCCCCTGCCCGACGTGCCCTGTTCAAGGCTCAGTGCAACTGTGCTTACTGGCACGGCATCTTCGGTGGTCTGTACCTCCCCCACCTGCGCCATGCCATCTATGCCGAACTGCTCGAGGCCGAGGCCCTGCAGCCCCGTTCCTTGCAACACCACGTCTTCGACCTCGACCGGGATGGACAGGACGAGGCAGTCTTGCGTTCCAAAGGGTTGAGCCTCTACCTGACCAAACACGGGGGCGCCATCCGGGAACTGGATCTTCTCGAGAAACGCTTCAACCTCACCAATACCCTGGCTCGGCGCGTAGAGACCTACCATGCCAAGTTGGCCAAGGCCGTGCTCGACCCGGGTGAGGTCCACTCGGCCTCGATCCACGATCTGATCCTGGCCAAGGAACCCGGCTTAGACCGGCACGTCTTCCAGGACCAGCAGCAGCGCTGGATGTTGCAAGACCATTTCTTCGACCGAACGGCCACCTGTGCCGCCTTCCACCGCAACGAACACCGCGAACGGGGGGATTTCCTGAAGGGGCTCTACGAGCTGTCGGTGAGCGATACCGGAGCAGTGCTGACTCGTCAGGGCTCGGTCGACGGCCAACCCGTGAAGGTGATCAAACGGATCACCCTCGGGGCTGTCGGTCTGAACGTAGTCATCGAGGTACGCAACCTCTCGGACCAGCGTTTGGAAGCCACCTATGCCAATGAGTGGAACTTCTCCCTGCTCGGCGGCAATTCCCCGGACCGCTATTTTCTCCTCGACGGCGAACCGCCAGAGGCTTCGAACCTAGCCTCCACGGGCACGGACACGGTGCGCAGCCTGACCATGGTCCTCGAATGGGAGGGTCTATCCCTCGAGTTGGCCTTCCCCGCCCCGACCGAGGTCTGGCGCCACCCAATCGAGACCGTCTCCATGTCCGAGGCCGGGTTCGAACGGGTCTACCAGTGCTCGGGCATCCTCCCGGTATGGCCGCTCGAACTCGCCCCCGGCGAGCTCGCGGTCCTCGGTTTCACCTTGACCACCACCTGCCAGAACTAGCGCAACTCGACCCAGACTGCCTCCCGAGATCCTCCGCGGGTCGCCTTCTTCCTCGGCGCTTTCGTGCCGAGGTGATCGGGTCGGCGACGAAGGATCAACGCCGCGAGGAAGGAAGGTCCGTTCCTCAAGACCACAGCCTCTTTGCCGGGTTCTTCGAGGAGAATGCGCGGTCCTCCCCTCTCGAAGAGCGAGGAATTCCGGCCATAGGCGCTGTTGTAACAACACGCTATCCTGGTCAGCAGCACATGTTTGAACGCATGGAAAGCCCACGGATCGCAGATGCGGCACCGCACCCCGAGGTGGTCGTCCTCGAGGATGAACTCGAGGAGGTCTATGCCGTACCGCAGCTTCTCCTCGTGGACGATCGTGCGCAGCAACCAGCGGCTCCGGTCGGTCCGAAAATATTTTCTCCCCTGATGGGTGGCCCAGAAATATTCGACCACCATGCCCGGTTCCAGGACCGGCATCTTCCGGCTCGCTCTCTCCCGAGGCATACCTGTTCCTCCGCCCATGGAGTGTCGGGCCCAGCCTGTATCAAACTCCGTACCAACGGGAAGTATCCAGCGATAGGATATATTATCATAGAGTTGAAAACAACTTGCGGAAACCCTGTGGCGGGATGCCGAATTCGGTTCGGCTACGCGAATCGCTTTCGAGAATCACTCAATAGGCATGCGTGCCAAGAACCACCTCAATACCGAACTTCTTCTCCAGCGTAAGCTTGAGGGTGTCGAAATCGATGGGACAGTGCGCGGTTTCCATGGCCAACTTCATACAGGTGCCCAGGTGCAGGACCTCGATGGGCCGCTTCAGGCTCGAGGTGATTTCGGTCAGGAGTTTGACCTTGGGTACGACCAAACCCGGACAATCGCCGCAGTCGGTCATGGCCACCAACTCGATGGTGTCGTGCCGACCATACTCGCCGTTCTTCTCGGCCATGCCTTTATAGCATTTTGCGCACGCGATACAGGAGAAGTCCTTGACCTTCTTGCAATACACCACCGCGATCTTCGCCATGTCCTACTCCTTCGATGTGAGGTTCTTCTCGGCTGGTCCTCGCCCTTCCGCCCTTGTTACCCCGGAGCGAGGTGCCCCGCGGTCACCTTGCGTTTCCTGGGCTTCCCGCGTCCCATCGTGCAGCCGGCAACAACGATGTCCGTGAGGAAGCACCGGTCCGCCCTCTATCCTCAAGGCCTTGCCGTGGACCAATACATCCGCCACCTTGCGATGGGCGGACTCGATGATCCTGCTGAAGGTCGGACGGGAGACCCCCATCTCTACGGCGGCCAACTCCTGATACAGCTCTCCGAGATCGGCCAAGCGCAGGGCCTCGAACTCATCGAGGGTCATCACCACCTCCTCGAGTTCAGCCACCGGAATGCCGATAGGCTTGAAGATCGCCGCGGCAGGCCGCCCCGCGACGCGCCGCGAATGAAAAGGTCTCGGCATACGTCCACCTCTTTCGCCATTTTTGGACATAGGTCCACAACTGTCAAGCTGGTTTCCACTGGGGGCGCCGGACGACTATTTCGTTGCATTTTCTTCGGTCCCTCCGCATACATCGCATTGGAGCCATCAAGCCTTGCGACCCATGATTGAAGCCTGAAATGCACCACCTCCCCATTCTCACTGAACTGGCGATCATCACAGCCCTGGGCGTCATCATCCTGGTGGTGCTCTCGAGGCTGCGCCTACCCGCGGTCGCGGGGTTGCTCGTAGCCGGCGGGCTCCTGGGACCTTCCGGACTGGCCCTCGTCGAATCGATCGGCACGATCGAGGTCCTGGCCGAGGTCGGCGTGGTGCTCCTCCTGTTCACCATCGGCCTCGAGTTCTCCCCGGAACGTTTGCGGCCAATCGTGCGTATCATTACCCTGGGCGGTGGGTTGCAGGTCCTCCTCACCCTGGGAGCCACGGTCCTGGTGCTCCTGGTCCTCGGCCGTCCCCTGCAACAAGCGGTGTTCTTCGGTTTCGTGGTCGCCCTCTCGAGTACGGCCATCGTCCTACGCGCGCTCGGTGAACGCGGGGAGCTCGATGCCCCGCACGGCCGTTTCATCGTCGGCATCATGATCTTCCAGGATCTCTGCGTCGTTCCCATGGTGCTCCTCGTACCAATCCTGGCGCTCTCCGGCGGCTTCGGGAGCGTGTTCACGGATCTCGGCCTCGTCGGCCTCAAAGCCGTACTCGTGCTCGCCCTCGCCTGGACGTCGGCCAGATACTTGGTGCCCACCTTCCTGCACCTGGTCGATGCCAGCCGCAGCCGCGAGATTTTCCTCTTGGCCGTATTGGGACTCTGCATGGGAATGGCTTGGTTGACCTCTCTGGCCGGTCTCTCCCTGGCCCTCGGCGCCTTCGTCGGCGGCTTGGTGGTCGCGGGCAGTGATTTCAACCAACGAGCGCTCGGTGAGCTCATCCCTCTGCGCAACGCATTCGTCAGCGTCTTCTTCATCTCCCTGGGCATGCTGTTCGACGCCAGGATCGTGCTCGAATACCCACTGACAATCCTGCTCCTCTTCACGGGTTTGTTGTTCGGTAAAGCGGCGATCGCCGGCCTTTGCGCCGTGATCCTCCGCTTTCCCCCTCGAGTCGCTTGGCTGGCCGGCATCGCCCTGGCCCAGTTCGGCGAGTTTGGCTTCGTGCTCCTGCGGTTGGGGCAGAGCCACGGCTTGGTGACCTCGACCGAAGCGCGGATCATCCTCTCGGCAGGGGTGCTGAGCATGTTCGTGACTCCTTTGCTGATCCGGCTTGCCCCACATCTGGCCGCAGGAGAAAAGATCCTCAGCCCGTTGGCCCATTTGTTGCGGGTCCGAGCCCTCGAACCCGGGCACAACCTCGACCAACAGTCCGGCCACGTCGTCATGATCGGCTATGGGGTTGCGGGGCGCATGGTCTCGCGAGCCCTGGCAGCTTGTGAGGTTCCACGGGTGATCCTCGAATTGAACGTCGAGACCGTACGGCGAGCCAGGGCCGAGGGCGAACCGATCTGGTATGCCGATGCTTCCAGCGAAGAAGCCTTGAGCCACGCAGGCGTGCTGCGAGCCCGGGCCGCGGTCGTCTTGATCAATGATCACCTCGCGGGCGAACGCGTGGTCGAGGCCATCGGCCGGCTCGCCCCTCAGGTCCCCGTGTTCATTCGCACCCGATTTTTTGCCGATTTACCGCGCCTTGGTCGGTTAGGAGCATCCAACGTGGTCGTCGACGAGGTTGAAGCAGGGCTCGAAACCGCGGCCCGTCTCCTCCGTAAGTTACAACTGCCACGCAACCGCATCGAAGAACAGCTCCACCTCGCCCGAGAAGAGACTCAGCATTCCTCGAGACCAGTCGAATTACCCCCTGTGACCCTTAGTGCCAATGCCGATCTGCGTTCCCTCGAACTCGAACCGATCGAGTTGACCAACGGCACTCCGACCCAGGGGAAAACCTTGAGGCAATTGGAGCTGCGGGAACGCACCGGTGCTCTGGTGGTGGCTCGTCGCCGAGCCGGCGTGTTGCAGTTGGATCTCGGACCCGACGAACCGCTCCTCGTGGGCGACATCCTCTATGTGGCGGGTCCCCACGAGGCCCTGGCGAAGGCCTACACCTATCTCTTGGGGACGTGATGCAAGCCCTCGTCCCGCTGCTCTGGGTCCTCGTCCTCGTCCTCTCGGGCAAGACCTTGCTGCTGCTCCTCGCAAGTCGCCAGTACCTGTACGGAGTTCGCGGGTTGCTCTGCCCCCGGGAACCTGCCCGAACCCCGGAGGTCACCGCGGTGATCGCGGTGCGGGATGAGGCGCCTGTCTTGCCGCGTTTGTTCGAGGCGCTGGCCGGCCTGCGCTTCCCTCCCGGCAAGCTCGAATTCCTCTTCGTCGATCACGGTTCGACCGATGCTACTCCCGAGTTGATCCGCGCGTTCGGCGCTTCGATGCCGATCGGCACGGTGAGGCTGCTCTCCCTCCCAAGGGAAACCGGAGGGAGCGGCAAGGCAACGCCGCTCAATGCCGCCCTCGCGGCAGCTCCGCGGGAGGTACTCGTGTTCT
>MGSU01000125.1:0-8205 GCA_001799195.1 Deltaproteobacteria bacterium RIFOXYA12_FULL_61_11
GCGCCCCGTGCGTGCCCAAACAGCTCGCTCTCGACCAACTCCGCGGGCAGGGCTCCGCAATTGATCGGAACGAAGCGTCGATCCCTTCTTGCACTCTGGTAGTGGATGGCGCGCGCCGCAAGCTCTTTGCCCGTGCCGCTCTCACCGGTGATGAGCACGGTGATGTCGAGCCCCGCTGCCTGCTCGAGGAGCCGAAATACGTCCTGTATTGTCCGGCTCTTACCGATGATGTTGTGAAAGGAGTGACGGGACTGCAGCTCCTTGCGGAGATTGGTGGCCTGCTCCTTCAGCCGCTTGCGTTCCAGCGCACGGGTCACGGTCAGCACTGCAGCGTCCGGGTCGAATGGCTTCTGGAGATAGTCGTACGCTCCCTGTTTCATCGCCTCGACAGCGTCGTTGACTGTTGCGTACGCCGTCATCATCACGACCTCGGTGTCCGGTTGCCGCCGTTTCACGGCCTTCAGCACTGCAAGGCCGTCCGCACCGGGCATCTTGAGGTCGGTGACCACCACGTCGAAATCCTGGGCTTCCACCAGAGAGAGCGCTCGTCCCCCCTCGGCTGCTGTTGTTAACTCGCAGTCGTCGCCCAGGATCTTGGCGAACAGCTTCAGCATGTTTTCCTTATCGTCCACGACAAGGATGCGCGCTCGAGTCATAGCGTTCCTCTCCGGGATGGATGCGGTAGAAGCAGGACGAGCCGGGAGCCACGCTCGGGAGTTTCGGCCGTAAGGTCCCCCCCGTGCGCCCGTGCAATGGCACGCGACACCGCGAGGCCCAGTCCGGTGCCACCTTGTTTGGTGGTAAAGAAGGGCTCAAACAGGTGTTCGCGTACCTCGTCCTGAAGACCAGGTCCGCTGTCGCTGATCATGAGCTCGGCCTGATCCTCGTGGTCGACGATTCGCGCCTCTACGTGACCCTCCGATCCAACTGCCTCCACCGCGTTCTTCACGAGGTTGAAAACTATCTGGCGCAGCTTGAGAGCGTCGCCCGGCACTGAGGACTCTCCCTCAACGTTAATGGAGATACCCTCGGCTTGTTCCGAATCCGCCAGGCTCGCGACCACGTCATCGGCGAGCTCCCGCAAGTCCACGAGGTTGACCCCAGGATTGATTGGCCGTGAAAGGTCGAGCAGCCCGTCGACGATCTCTTTGCAGCGCAGCGTCTCGGCTTCAATGACCTTGAGGTCCTCTGCGAGACCGGCCTCAGCCTTCTTGCCGAGAACCCGAACGTAGCCGAGGATGACACCGAGCGGGTTGTTGATCTCGTGCGCAACACCCGCGGCAAGCCTGCCAATGCTCGCCATTTTTTCGTTGAGCAGCCGCTGGTGTTGGTGCATCTTCACCGAGGCTGCCATCGCGTTGAATTGGCGAGCCAGCGCCCCGAACTCATCCAGCGACTCGATCTCTATCCGCGTGTCGAGGTCGCCAGCACCGATCCGCTCCGCTCCCGCCTTGAGCCGCGCGATCGGGCGAGCCACCGAACGGCCAATGACGATGCCGGCCACCGCGGCAAGCGCGGGAGCAATCAAGAGAAACAGGATCGCCCACGTGAGCGCCCGTCGTTGAATCTCGGGAACAACAGCCTGTAGCTCGAGGACAGACTCCGAGAAGCGGTTGGCCAAGTAGCTCGTGTTGTCCTGCGCTATCGCCGCGGAACTCAGCACCTGGCGATGCTCGTTCTGAACCGCTTTGGTCTGCCCCGCCAGCACGCCGGGCAAGATATTGTTCTGAAAGGATGCATCTATGTCGGTGAGCGCTTGCTCGATCCGCGCAACCCATTGCTGCTCGTCGGGTCTGACCGCGAACCCACGCATCTCGCGGGCAAGAGCCACCGCCTTATCGCCCGCTCCCTTATAATATTGTAGGTGGCTGTCGTCGCCGATGATGATCGTGTGCGCGATGTGGGCGTACTGGTCTCGCACCGCGCTGGCCAGCTCGAGGGTGAGTTGCAACCCCTGGACCCGGTGGCTGGTTTGCCTCAAGGCGGCGTGGATTTGAACGAGGCCGTGAATGGCAACACCGGCGGTCAACGCATAGAGTGCGATCAACGAGGCAAAGGCCACGAAGAGGCGACGCCCGGTACCCACCCACACGAGGTTCTTCATCACGGCTCCGATGCCGACCCCATTTGATGGTCCGCGTATGCGATGAGCCAACTTCAACCTCCTCGAAACAACGCGGTTTCTTTCGGTCACGACGGCCATCAAGTAACCCCATGGGTTACAATGTAACTTGTCGGACCTGGCTTTTCAACCAAATTTCAGATCGCGAGGGCGACTCATCGATGCAACAGTGCGTATTTGCTAATGATACTCTCCAGGCTAAGGCTTGGCGCGGGAGTTGCTCATCAAGTAGGCAGGACGGCTCAACCAGGAGGTTTCTATCAATGAATACAACATGTTTAGCATTCATCACGCTTCTCGGAATGGCTTCCGTGGTCATGTCGGCTTGTACCAAAGATGGGAGTACTGTGGCTGTGCCCTATCGCGCACAGCAGACCTCAGCCATGACCGGGCACGAGCAGGTTATCGAGCTGGCAGTCACCGCGGATGGGTTCGTCCCGGAGTCGTTCAAGGTTCACGCCGGGCACCCGGTGAAGCTTGTCGTCACCCGCAAGGTGGAGCGCACGTGCGCGACAGCTATCGTCATCAAAGATCTCGAGATTTCCGTGCCGTTACCTCTGAACAAGGCAGTCGAGCTCACTTTCACGCCAGCTAAGCCCGGTAAAGTCCGTTTCGCCTGTGCGATGGACATGATCGCCGGTGAGATCGTGGTCGAGTGACCGATGTGCTGCGTCAGGCGAAGCTCAACCGCCAACACATCCGAACACCGTACGCTCCAAGGAAATCGCGCAGTGAGTACCGTAGGCCCCAAGGGACTCGGCCGGCTGCTGACTTTGCTGCTGATACCCGTGTCGGTGTGCGCACCGATACCGGTTCGGGCACAGACATCCTCGCCGTATGCCCTTCCGTCTGACCCGACCCTGGACCGACTGATCTCCGAGAGCCTGTCGGCACGCCCCGAGATTGTCGGCGCCGTGGCGACCATTCGCGCGCAGCGAACGCGAGTGCCGCAGGCCGGAGCGTGGCCTGATCCGATGGTTCAGTTCGGCGTGCAAAACAACGGCTTTACGAGCTGGGAGGTCGGCAGAATGGAGACCAGCTACTACTCCGTTATGGTTTCTCAGACCTTCCCGTGGCCCGGGAAATCGGGCCTCCAATCCGACATCGCGGAGCTCGGGGTCGGACAGAGCAAGCTGGGAGTCACGCGACTGAGGCTGTCTACCGAGGCCGACGTTCGGCGTCTGTATGTCGGGCTTCTCCTCGTTCGCGATCGAATAGCCTTGCTCGACCGAGTCACGAGCCTGGGGGAGAAGTCCACCGAGGTCGCACGTTTCGTCTACGAGGCCGGGGGCGGTTCCCAGTCGGACCTGCTCCGTTCTCGCCTCGAGTTGCACCGACTGAAGCAGTGGCGTCTCGCGCTCACGGCCGAAGAGTGTACCCTGGTGCAGGGGCTCAACCGGCTTCGCGGTCGCCCCCTCGACGAGCTGATCGAAACGAAAATCCATCTTGTCGACCTCGGAATGGGAATGCCGGGCCTGTTCGAGGAGAAGCAAGCCATCGACGACGCACTAGCGCGCAGCCCCGAGCTTGCGGCGTTGCGAATATCCATCAGCGCGGCTGGCAAGTCGGTGGACCTCGCGAACCGGAACTACTTCCCCGACCTCGTGGTCAGCGCGGGGATCATGCCTCGCGGGGGCGACTTCGCGCCGATGTGGCTCTTGTCCGTCGGCGGCACCATCCCTGTATTCGCGGGGAGTAAACAGAACCGCGCAGTGGAGGAAGGCGAGGCCCGCGCAACCGCTGCGCGAGCCAATGTCGATGGTATGGAGCAGCTCCTTCGGCTCAGGGTCCGCGAGCGACTGACCTCCCTGGCCGCGTTGTTGGACACCCTGGGCGTCTATAACGATGGCCTCCTCGTGGAATCGCGCGCCACGGCCGAGAGCGCGCTGACGCAGTACCAGGTTGGCAAGGTCAGCTTCGCCTCCGTGCTAGACGCCAACGCCGGCGTGTTGGCCGACGAAGACGGTTACCTTCAGACCCTTGCGGCGGCTAACCAGCTCGTGATCGCCGGGTACGAGCTGAACCTCAACCCCGTCGCAACTTCCGCCGGCAGCGCCATGGGGAGCACGGCCATGCCCGGTCAAGGCTTCACCAGTGCTGCGCCCAACTACTCGACCGCTTCCGGCGGATCGGCCTCAGACGCAGACCGATCCACGTCGGGGGGATGTGAGAGGAGAACAAACTATGCCAACTGAAGGTCAACCGCCGGAAGTCCAGTTTCCGGATAGTCGCGTGCCCGAGGCAGCAACACCGCCGTCGGCCCCACCCACGAGATGCGCTCGGTTCGGTTGGCCCGCCATCGTCCTGGTTGCGATCATAAGCGCTGTGCTGGCCGGCGGCGGGGTCCTTCTACTATCACGAGGAGCCGGTCCTGGTCACGAGGGAGCCGCTCACGTCAAAGCGCAATACCAGTGCCCGATGCACCCCAGCATCATACAGGAACACCCGGGCGACTGCCCCATCTGCGGCATGAAGCTCGTCAAGGTCGAGTCGTGGAAAGGTCCGACGTCTTCGTCGGCGAGCAGTCCGGCGGAAGGCAAGATTGCCTTCTACCGATCTTTGATGGACCCGAAGCAGACCTCGCCCACCCCACGCAAGGACGAGATGGGGATGGACTACGCCCCCGTGTTCGAGGACGAGGTGAGCGGAGGGGGCTCCTCCGTGCCGGGCCTTGCCGGCATCGGCATCGACCCCGAGCGCCAGCAACTCATCGGTCTCAAGACGGCCGAGGTGGTGCGAGGACTGGTGGGGGGGCAGGTGCGGACCTTCGGCCGCGTCGCCATCGACGAGACCCGGGTCCGCCACATCAACGTGAAGAACGGCGGGTTCGTCGAGCGCATCTTCGTCGACTTCATAGGAAAGCGGGTCAAGCGGGGCGATCCCCTCTTTACGCTGTTCAGCCCCGAGCTGCTCGCGGCGCAGAACGAGTTCCTCCTCGCCCTTAGAACGCGCGGCACCCTGGGGACGACGGCCGGGTCCGGCGACAGCGGGAAGGTACTGGTCGATAGCGCGCGGCGACGCTTGGCGCTCTGGGACGTATCCACAGCAGAGATGCAGCGGCTCGAAGCGACTGGGCAACCGACCAAAACCCTGACGTTCTATTCGCCCACTGCGGGAGTCGTGACCAAGAAAGGTGTCGTAGAGGGGATGAAGCTCGAGGCCGGCGCCATGCCCTATGAGATCGTCGATCTCAGCGTGGTGTGGGTGCTCGCCGATGTCTATGAGAGTGAGCTGCGCTTCGTGAAGGAGGGAACTCCCGCGAAGCTCAAGCTCAAGGCGTTCCCGGACCGCACGTTCGAGGGAAAAGTCACCTTCCTCGACCCGCTACTCGATCCGCAGACCCGCACCGTCAAGGTCCGCCTCACGTTCCCGAATCCGAGCGCTGACCTGCGGCCCGAGATGTTCGGCGAGGTCGTCTTGAAGATTGCCTCTCACGAGGGGCTCCAAATCCCCGCGGACGCAATCGTCGACTCGGGCACGGCGAAGGTCGTCTTCGTCGCGCAAGGCGAAGGCAAGTTCCAGCCCCGGCAGATCGAGGTCGGGCAGTCCGATGGTACGGTCGTCGAGGTCACGAGTGGCCTCCACGCGGGCGATCTCGTCGTCACCAGGGCTAACTTCCTCATCGACTCGGAGTCTCGCCTGCGCTCCTCGCTCAACGCCATGTCACCCGCCGAGGGCAAGCAATCAGAGAGCGCACGAGTACTTCCGCTGTCCGGCACCCAGGGTGCTGGCCAAAAAGCTCCGGCTGGTAAGGACGCAACGCCCGGCCATGTGGGGCACCAGCCATGATCAAACGCATCATCCTCTTCTCGGCCGAGAATCCCTTCTTGGTGATCACAGGCGCCATCGTGGCCTTGGTCTTCGCCTGGTGGTCGATGCGTACGATCCCGCTCGATGCGCTGCCCGACCTCTCGGACACGCAGGTGATCGTCTACTCCCGTTGGGACAGGAGCCCGGACATCATCGAGGACCAGGTCACCTATCCGATCACGACAGCACTGCTCGGAGCCCCGAAGGTCAAGGCCATTCGCGGCTTCTCCGACTTCGGCTTCAGCTACGTGTACGTGATCTTCGAGGACGGCACCGACCTGTACTGGGCGCGGACCCGCGTGCTCGAGTACCTGTCCAAGATTACACCGCAGCTTCCTGCCGGGGTGAAGACCGAGTTGGGACCCGATGCCTCCAGCGTGGGCTGGGTGTTCCAGTACGCCTTGATCGACAAGACGGGGACGCATTCAACCGATGAGCTGCGTTCCTACCAGGACTGGTTTCTTCGCTACACCGTGCAGAGCGTGCCGGGCGTCTCCGAGGTCGCCACGGTAGGCGGGCAGGTGCGGCAGTATCAGGTCACCGTCAATCCCAACTCGCTCGCCACCTACAAGATTCCCCTCGATGCTGTGATCGAGGCGGTTCGCAAAGGCAACAATGACGTCGGCGGCCGGCTCGTGGAGCTCTCGGGCCGCGAGTACATGGTGCGAGGCCGCGGGTACGTCAAGAACATCCATGACATCGAGAAGCTCGTGCTACGGGCGGACGGCGGCACACCTGTCCTCGTCAAGGACGTCGCCCAGGTCGCACTCGGTCCCGAGATGCGGCGCGGCATCGCGGACTTCAATGGCGAAGGTGACGTTGTCGGCGGCATCGTCGTCATGCGCCAGGGTGAGAACGCACTCACCGTCATCAACCGCGTCAAGGCGAAGCTCGACGAGGTCAAGCCCTCGTTGCCGGCCGGCGTGGAAGTCGTCACCACTTATGATCGGTCGGACCTGATAGGCCGCGCCATTGAGACGGTCACCCACAAGCTGATCGAGGAGATCATCATCGTTTCGATCATCATTCTCATCTTCTTGTGGCACTTCCCCTCCTCGATCATCCCCATCATCACCATTCCGATCTCCGTGGCACTTGCCTTTATCCCGATGAAACTCATGGGGCTGAACGCCAACCTGATGTCGCTCGCGGGGATCGCGATATCCGTCGGCGTCTTGGTCGACGGCGCGATTGTCGAGGTGGAGAATGCCTACAACAAGATCTACCACTGGGTGAAAGACGGCAAGAAAGGCGACTTCCACCAGGTACGACTAGAAGCGCTCCTGGAGGTCGGGCCAGGGGTCTTTTTCTCGCTCCTGGTCATCGCGGTCGCGTTCTTGCCGGTCTTCACGCTCGTCGACCAAGAGGGCCGGCTGTTCCGCCCGCTCGCCTTCTCCAAAAACTTCGCCATGGCCATCGCCGCCGTGCTCGCCATCACGCTGGACCCCGCGCTGCGCATGCTCTTCGCTCGTATCGAGCCGTTCCGCTTCAGGCCCCGCACTCTGGCCTGGCTCGCAACCGCCCTTCTCGTCGGCCAGTACCGGTCGGAGGAGCGTCACCCCATCAGCCGCCTGCTCCACTGGCTGTATGAGAAGCCTTGCCGCTTTGTCGTGCGTCACGCAAAGGCCACGATCATAGTCGCGGTCGTGATTGTCGCGAGCACCGTGCCTGTCTACCTCCGGCTGGGCTCCGAGTTCATGCCGCCGCTGCGGGAGGGGACCATCCTCTACATGCCGTCCGCTGTTGAACCCGGCATGTCCGTCGCCGAGGCCCAGAAAGTGCTCCAGCTTCAGGATAAGATTCTCATGACTTTCCCGGAGGTCGAGCGGGTCTTCGGCAAAGCGGGCCGGGCCAACTCATCCACCGATCCGGCCCCGTTCACGATGATGGAAACCACCATCACCCTGAAGCCGGAGAGCGCGTGGCGCGAGAAGCCTCGCTGGTACTCGTCATGGGCCCCCGAGTGGACCAAGGGCTTCCTGCGGCCATTCTGGAACGACCGCATCACCCAAGCAGAGCTCGAGGAGGAGATGAATCGCGCTCTCCAGCTCCCGGGCATCTCGAATGCCTGGACCATGCCAATCAAAGGCCGGCTCGACATGCTGTCGACCGGCATCCGTACGCCGGTCGGAATCAAAATCATGGGCGCGGAGCTCTCCACCATTGAACGGATCGCCAAGGAGACCGAGGCGGCGGTCTCCACGGTTCCCGGCACCCGCAGCGTTTATGCCGAGCGCGTGGCAGGGGGCTACTTCCTCGATTTCGTGCTCAAT